>JALWMK010000122.1 GCA_027083925.1 Sedimenticola sp.
ACGATTCTTGAAATCGATGGCGACAGTTACAGGAGGAAACACCAGAAAAAATCATAATCAATCCCCCATACTCAACCGGCCATCATAATTGTCGCCAAACCGGTCAAGATAATTGACGCCGAACAATCCGCTCCTGCAGGCCCGGCGTCCTGAATGTACAGACATCCGATTGCCGGAGTTATAACCCCAATACCATTCCAGCAGTTTTTTGGCCGGAATGACATGGTTTTGGCTTAGAGATTTGTAATATTTCGTTACATCCATCTGTGCCATTGTACAAAATGTTACGACGGTTCATTACAAAAGCACCCTGGCCCAAGCAACAAAGGCTTGTCCATCCGTCATTTATTATAGGGCACCTCTATTAATTCATGATTGGCATCTACGCACATGAGGGCAGCGATAACTTCGTTGAAAATCTTGCAAATAGCCTGCTATTTGCTGCGATCTTCGCCTTGTTCTCACTGCCCTCATGCACGAATCTGCTCAAACAGAATTAATAGAGGCGCCCTATATTGGCACAGGTTGTGCTTACCCTATTCAGAATTCAGACAAACAAAAACAGCAAGGGATGGACAAGCCTGCCCATGAGCGACCTGACTACCACCTTCGCCGACGCCATTTCCACACCGGAATCCCTCTCCAGCCGGGAGGTTCGCTTCCAGGCGCTGTTCGGGAAATACATGAACGACCTGTTCCGCTACGCCTACTGGCTGGTACATGACAAGGCCGTTGCTGAAGACCTGGTGCAAGAAACCATGCTGCGGGCCTGGAAGTCCATGGACAGGCTGCAAAAGCCTGAAGCCGCCAAAGGCTGGCTGATCACCATCCTGCGCCGGGAGAACGCCCGCCGCTTCGAACGTTTTCAACCTCAGTTCAGCGCCATGCCGACCGAAGCCCTGGTGGATGGCCACCGGGACTACGACACTTCTACCGAAGCCTTCGTCCTGCGCAACGCCATCGCCGAGCTGCCCGAAGACTACCGCGAACCCCTGCTGCTGCAGGTCATTCACGGCTATTCGCAAAAGGAAATTGCAGCAGAGCTGGGCATTTCCGTGGCGGGGGCCGGCACCAGGCTGTTCCGCGCCCGCAAGAAGCTGCGGGCGCTGGTAGAACCCTGACCTGAATTCACCCTGAATCCACGGGTTCAGATTAACCATAAGACTTTTTCCCTCTTCTCAGGCATGTTAGCCTTGGCGGAAACTCACCGCCCGGAGTCATGACATGCCCTCATTCGACATCGTTTCCGAAGTAGACCTGCAGGAAGTGCGCAATGCTGTGGATCAGGCCAACCGCGTGATCGAAACCCGCTTTGATTTCAAGGGCGTGGATGCCAACTTCGAGCACAAGGAAAACGAGATCACACTCAAGGCAGCGCAGGAATTCCAGCTGCAACAGATGCTGGACATCCTGCGTGAAAAATTGGCCAGGCGCGGCGTGGACGTGAAAGCCATGGACATCAAGGATCCGCAAACCAGTCTCAACGCCACCCGCCAGCAGATCATCATCCAGCAGGGCATCGAATCCGATGCGGCGAAGAAGATCGTGAAGGAGATCAAAGCGGCCAAGCTCAAGGTGCAGGCCCAGATCCAGGGTGACCAGGTGCGCGTCACGGGCAAGAAACGCGACGACCTGCAACAGGTCATCACCCTGCTCAAGGAAAAGGACTACGGCCTGCCCCTGCAGTTCAAGAACTTCCGCGACTGATGCCTGAACTGGACAGGGGAACGAAAGTCTACGCCGCCCTACTGGGCACACTGGTACTGGGGCTGATCTTTCTGGCCCTGTACGAACCACCCCAGGTGTCCCGCCTGAACGACAGGCTGGAAGCGGACGAGCAAATCGGCAGCTTTCCCTACGCCTTTCGCGTGCTGCGCATCAGCAACGGCATCGCCGTTATGAGCACCCCGCGCTCCAGCGCCGTACCCGTGGCCCGGGTGCTGGACAAAATCTTCCCTGGCGTCGGCAACTCCGCCCCTGATTCCCCCCTGTTCCAGGAAATGCAGGCAAAACTGGCCGACACCCAGAAACAAGCCAAAGCCATCGTCATGGAAGACCCGGAAATCAAACGGGTGCAGTGGGAGCTGGACAGGGACTGGCTCATGCAACAGGGTATCAGCCCCCTCGACACCCCGTAGAAATCCCCCGGCTCAGGCCATCAACGCCGCCAGAACACCGGGCTGAGCAGCACCAGCAGGGTAAAGATCTCCAGACGCCCCAGCAGCATGGCGAAGCAGAGTATCCATTTGGCCGAATCATGCAGGCCGGCGTAGTTGGCACCGACATCGCCCAACCCCGGCCCCAGGTTGTTGATACTGGCGGCAACCGCAGAAAACGCCGTCATCAGATCAATGCCCGTGGCCGCCAGCATGAGATACATCATGATGAAGCTGGCAACATACAGGGCGAAGAACCCCCACACCGCCTCCACCACCCGCGGCGGAATGGTCTTGTCCCCCACCCGCACGGGTATCTGGGCATTGGGGTGCACCAGACGTGCGATTTCCCGCATCCCCTGCTTGATCAGCAACAGAAACCGGATCACCTTGATGCCGCCACCGGTGGAACCCGCACACCCACCCACGAAACTGGCAAATAACAGCAAGATCGCAACAAATCCCGGCCAATTATGCCATTCTGCAGTAGTAAAGCCTGCAGTAGTACCAATGGAAACCGCTTGAAACAGGCCGTGCACAAAGTTTTCATGGAAGGTTTCATGGGTAGCGCTGAAATGCAGACCCAGAGTGGTCGCCAGCACCACCAGGGTCAGCAGCAACAAATAGAAGCGAAATTCAGAATCCTGCCAGTACACGCGCAGGCTTTTCTGCCGCACCACGGAAAAATGCAGGGCAAAATTGATCCCGGCAAGAAACATGAACACCACGCCGACCAGATAGATGGCGGTACTGTCGAAATAGCCCATGCTGGCGTCATGGGTGGAGAAGCCGCCAATGGCCACGGTGGAAAAGGCATGGCCCACGGCATCGAACACCGACATGCCTGCAAGCCAGTAGCCCAGGCCGCAAGCCACCGTAAGCCCCAGGTAGATGTACCACAAGGCCTTGGCGGTTTCGGTGATGCGGGGCGTGAGCTTGGAGTCTTTCATCGGCCCCGGGGTTTCCGCCCGGTACAGCTGCATGCCGCCAATGCCCAGCATGGGCAGTACCGCCACCGCCAGCACGATAATACCCATGCCGCCCAACCACTGGAGCTGCTGGCGGTAATAGAGGATGGATTTGGGCAGACCGTCCAGCCCCACGATGACCGTCGCGCCCGTAGTGGTGAGGCCGGATATGGATTCGAAAAATGCATCGGTAATGGACAAATGAGGATATTCCGCCAGCGCGAAAGGCAGGGCGCCAGTGGCGGAAAGCACGGTCCAGAACATCACCACTACCACGAAGCCGTCCCGCAGGCGCAACTCCCGGTGCTGATGGCGAACCGGCAGCCAGCTCAGGGCGCCCACCACCAGGGTAATGCCGAAAGCAATCAGAAACGCCTGATATGCGCCGTCATCATACCCCAGGGAGACCACCAACGGCGGCAGCATGGTGACGCTGAACAGCATCAGCAGCAGCCCCAGGATGCGTTGCACGACGAACAGATGCATGCAGGGTTACTCCGGTTCCGTCCGCTTCACAGGAAGGTGATTCCAACCTGGAACAGCTTTTCCACATCGATAATGCGTCGCTTGTCCACCAGAAACAGGATTACATGATCTTCTGATTTGATGATGGTGTCGTGATGGGCGATGATCACCTCCTCACCCCGCACAATAGCACCGATGCTGGTTCCCTTGGGCAGTTTGAGGGCGCCAATGGCCCTTCCCACCACCCTGGACGAGTTGCTGTCGCCATGGGCGATGGCCTCAATGGCTTCCGCTGCCCCGCGGCGCAGGGAATGCACCATAACCACATCCCCACGACGTACATGGGTAAGCAGGGTGCCAATGGTTGTCTGTTGCGGCGAAATGGCCACATCGATACTGCCGGCTTCCACCAGATCCACATAGGCAGCCCGGTTGATCAATGCCATCACGTTTTTTGCGCCCAGGCGCTTCGCCAGCATGGAGGAAAGGATATTGGCTTCATCATCGTTGGTAACGGCGCAGAAGACATCTGTCTCTTCGATATTTTCTTCCAGCAGCAGATCCTCATCCGCCGCATCACCATGCAGTACAATGGTGTGGCGCAACTGCTCGGCTGCGCTTGCTGCCCGCCCGGCATCCCGCTCGATGATCTTTACCCGGTAATCCTTTTCCAGGCGCTCGGCCAGACGGCGGCCGATGTTGCCACCCCCGGCAAAAATCAGCTTGCGATGGGGTTTTTCCTCTCGCCGCAACTCCTTCAGTACCGCCGGAATGTTTTCCGCCGCTGCAACGAAGAACACCTCATCCCCGTCCTGTAGAATAGTGTCACCCTCAGGCTGGATTGCCTGGCCTTCCCGGTAGATCGCAGCCACCCTGGCCTCACCGCCATGCAGGTGCTGGTTCAGCTCACGCAGCTCCTGTCCCACCAGCGGACCGCCCTCATAGGCGCGCACCGCCACCAACTGCACCAGGCCACCAGCAAAATTCAGCACCTGCAGGGCGCCGGGGTATTTCAGCAGGCGCTGAATGTATTCGGTGACCAGTTCTTCCGGGCTGATCAGCACATCAATGGGCAAACCACGCTGGCTGAACAATGAGGGAAACTTGCTGTATGTCGGCGCCCGCACCCGGGCGATCTTGCGTGGAGTGTGGAACAGGGTCCAGGCAACCTGGCAGGCGACCATATTGGTTTCATCGTTGTTGGTGACCGCGATGATCATTTCTGCATCGTCGGCGCCCGCCTGGGTGAGCACATCCGGGTGCGCCGCATAGCCCTGGATGGTGCGCAGATCCAGCTTGTCCTGCAAGGACTGAAGCAGCCCCGCATCCCGGTCCACCACGGTAATGTCATTGGCTTCGCTGGCGAGATTGATGGCCACACTGGTGCCCACCTGCCCGGCGCCGAGAATAATGATCTTCATCGCCGATCCTTGATCTCGATCCCGACACCGCGCAGTTTGCGGTACAGATGGGTGCGCTCCATGCCCACTTCCTGGGCCATTTTGCTCACATTGCCGTCGTGCTTGTCCAGTTGGTATTCGAGATACACCCGCTCGAAATCCTCCCGCGCCTTGCGCAACGGCTGGTCAAAGGAAATGCCGGGAAGGCCGGTCTGGACAGATTCGCTTTTCATCCCCCCCATGGCGGTTTCCACATCTTCCTGGGTGATCTCATCACCAGCTCCGAGGATCAGCACCCTTTGCACCAGGTTGCGCAGCTCCAGAATATTGCCGTGCCAGTCATGGTTGCGCAGCAGGTTTTGTGCGCTGACGCTAAAATGCCGGTAGGGGAGCTTCTCGTGGGTAACGAAATAGTCCACATAGTAGTTGAGCAGCTCCGGCACATCTTCCCGGTGCTCCCGCAGGGGCGGTATTTCCAGCGGCACCACGTTCAGGTGGTAAAACAGGTCTTCCCGAAAATTCCCGGCGCTTACCTCTACCTGCAAATCCTTCTGGGTGGCGGCAATGACGCGGATATCCACTTTCACCGGCTCACTGCCCCCGACACGCAGGAATTCACCTGTCTCAAAGGCGCCTGCCAGCTGTGCCTGGGACTCCAGATCCATATCTGCAATTTCGTCCAGAAACAGGGTGCCGCCATTGGCCTGCTCCAGGCGGCCATAATGAATTTTGTCATGTTGTTCGCTACCGAAAAACTCCAGGGAGAAGTTACCCCTGGCGGTAGCGCCCACGCTGACATCGATAAAGGGGCGCTCCTTGCGGCTGCTCTGGGCATGCAGGTAACGGGCAAAAGTTTCCCGGCCACTGCCTGCCTCGCCGGAAATCAGCACCCAGGTGTCGTGCTGGGCGATGCGCTTGATCTGCTCGCGCAGGCGCTGCATTACCTGGCTGTGCCCCACTGGCTCCATGATGGGGCGGAAATGCCGCCGCAGGCCGACGTTCTCCATCACCAGACGCTCGGTTTCCAGGGCGCGCTCTACAGTGAGCAGCAACTTGGCCAGGGACAGGGGCTTTTCGAGGAAATCGTAGGCTCCCAGGCGAGTGGCCTCTACTGCAGTCTCCACCGTACCGTGACCGGACATGATGATTACCGGGCAGGGCAGACCATCCCCCTCCGACCATTCCTTGAGCAGACTGATGCCGTCAGTATCCGGCATCCAGATATCCAGCAGAATCAGATCCGGACGCCGCCCACGCAGCGCCACTCTTGCCGCCTCCCCATTCTCCGCCAGGCTTACGCCATAGCCTTCATCTTCCAGGATATCCTTGACCGAATCCCGGATATCCGGCTCGTCATCCACTACCAGGATGAAAGGTGAACTCATAACCCCCTTGCTCCTTCTGTTACCTGTGCATACTTGGCTGGCAGACGCAGGATAAACCTGGCGCCCCCTTGTGTGCGGTTTTCCGCACGAATATTGCCACCATGTTCCTCTACAATTTTCTTCACAATCGCCAATCCCAGACCTGTACCCTTTTCCTTGCGGGTTACATAGGGTTCAAACAATTGTTCGGCATCTTCTTCCTGAAAGCCGCTTCCATTATCCTCCACCACAATCTCCAGGAACAAGGCTTCCTGATCCCGGGGCTGATAAACACCGGTGCTGACGTAGATCTCGGGTTTTTCAGCATCCTGCTGTGCCTCCTGCGCGTTCTTGATCAGATTATGCACTACCTGACGAAATCTTACCGGATCAACTTCCACCCTCACCCCGGAAGCGCCAGGCTTGAACTCCAGAGTGCTGCCATACAGCGCCAGCACATCGGCCACAAACTCATCCGCCAGCAACGGCTGGGCATTCAGATGCGAGGGCTTCGCGTAGTCGGAAAAGGCGTTTACCATGGATTTCATGGCTTCCACCTGATTGACAATAGTGCGTGTGGCGCTGTCCAGTACCTTACGGTCATCTTCCGGCAGCTTGTCCAGATATTTTCGCCGCAGACGCTCGGCAGACAGCTGAATCGGCGTCAGTGGATTCTTGATTTCATGGGCCAGCCGCCGCGCCACCTCGCCCCAGGCCGCATCACGTTGCGCCTTGATCAAGGTAGTTACATCATCGAACACCACCACGCAGCCAATCTCACTGCTTTTTACCACTTTCAGGCGGGTGTATCCACAGATCAGGAATTGCCGCCCCTTGGGCCGGTTCAGCACCAGTTCCTTGCGCCGGTCCTGTTCCCCGGTTTCCATGGTGCAGGCAAGCAGTCCGACAAAGGCTTCCAGTTCGGGATAGTCTTTGGCCAGCTGGTCGAAGGGCCGACCGATATAGCGGGCCACATCTGCGTCCAGTATCTGCTCCGCAGCACGGTTGGCGGTACGCAGATGGCCATTTGCATCCACAGCCACCACGCCGGTGGAAAGGTGATGCAACACCGCTTCCAGATATTCACGCTGAAACTCCAGCTCCTGCTTGCTTTGCTCCGCCACATCCCGTGCCTGGGCCAGCCGCCGGGTCATGGCATTAAAGGATGCCACCAGAAAACCCAGTTCACCATGATACCTGGGCACCGGTATCTGCCCGTCCAGCTCGCCATCGGCAATGGCGCGAGTGCCTTCAGCGATGGCCTGAATGGGGGCTACCATGCGCCGGGAAGTATAGAATGCCGCCCAAACGGCGGCAAACACGCTCACCAGCAACACCAGAGACAGGGCCAGAAGGAAGCTGAATTTGATAGATTCACGCAGATAGGCCCGCTGCCGGTAGGCAGCATAGGCGCTCTGCACGTTTTCGCTGAGTTCGCTGATGCGTTCCGAAGTTGGAAAAATCGCCTGGAAGATCAGCCCCCGGGACAAATCCGCCACCAGGGTACGAATATACAGTTCGCCAGATTCTCCGTAAGACATGAACTGCACATAGTTCTTGCCGCTCACCACCTGCTGCAGAATCAAGGGATCCGGCGCGTTGGGAACCAGCACTTCGGGATTGATATGGCTGGAAGCCAGGATTTCACCCTGGGGCGTGGCCAGCGCTACCTCTGTTGCACCGGAACGGGCACGCAAATCGCTCAGGGCCAGGGTCAGCGCCGTCTGGGAGCTGTCGTCGATATTCTCAAGCATCTGCTCTGAATAACGCAACAGCAGACGCTTGTTCATATTGAGGGTCGCCTGGTTCAGCTCCAGGGCATCCACCATGGCGGAATCGATCTGCACATTGAACCAGCTGTCGATGCCCTGCATCAAAAACTGCAGGGAGTAATAATAGACAATGCCTGCAGGGGCAATACCCAGCAACACAAACATCATCACCATGCGCGCCATGAGCCGCGCACCGGCTTCATTGCGCCGGTAGTCGCGCAGCAGGCGCGCCAAGTTCAGGGTGACGACAATGGAAAGCGCCACCAGGCCGATGACGATAAACACCAGCAGGGGAATAAACCAGCGGCTCAGTTCTTCAGATTTCAGTACCGCGCCACTGAGAAAATGCAGCGCAAACAACAGCAGCAGCAACAGCAGGGCAACCGCCCATGCCCCGGATTTCCAGGCCTTCAGGGTTGCAACCGCCATTCATATACCTTGCTGCTCAAATGCCAACCGGGGGAAAGATAGGCACGCGGGCGCAAGGGCAAAGGCAAAGCGCCGATGTCATGGACGGTCTGGACTTCGACCAGGTAGAAAACCCCTTTTTTCAATGCCCTGGCGGGAATGATTTTTTTCCCTTTCAGATCTCCCAACGCCACCAGCGCCGCATCCCGGGTGGCAAAGCGGCGCCGAACCCCCGCATCTGAGTCCAGCATTTCGTATTCTTCCGCCAGGGGATGATAACTGAGCTGTCTGCGAATCTTTTTCTTTACCAGGGCGCTGCGCCAGAAAGAAGCGTCCTCGTGGTTGATGACCACTTCGGTTTCGAAGGTCAGGGGGACGCCGTTTTCCAGGGCTTCTTCCATGATCCCGCTTAACCGGTAGTTTTGTAGCAGATCCAGAACGATCCAGCCGTTTTCCTCACCAATAGCCACGGCTTTGTAGGAAATACCAGCAGCATGCGCTGGCGCGAGAAACGCGCCACAGAAGATCAGCACGCAGCAGCGCACCAGCACTTCATGTCCCCTGCTTTTCCAATAATGCGTAATAAAATCCATCGGTCTCCAGCGTATCCGGCAACAGCTGCAAGCCGTGATGCATGTTGATGCCCGTGCGGGATGCAAGCATAACAGCCCTTGCGTCCTCGTGTTCCCTTAAAAAGGCGCTGATCTGTTCATCGTTTTCCTGCGGCAGCAGGGAACAGGTGACATACAGCAATCTGCCACCCGGTTTCAGCAATGGCCACTGGGCCACAAGAATCTCTTTTTGCCGCAGCACCAACGCTTCCACGTCTCCGGGCCGACGCAACAACTTGATATCCGGGTGCCGCCGCATAACCCCGGTGGCGGTACAGGGGGCATCCACCAGAATGCGGTCATAGGCAGCAGTTCTGGCCCAGGCTCCTTCCGGCCTGGATGCATCCCCGACAACCAGTTGGGGGCTGAACCCCAGACGCTGCATATTCTCCGCCACCCGCGCCAACCGCTGTTCATCCACATCCAGGGCGGCCAACTCCAGATCCGGCGTATGTTCCAGCAAATGTCCGGTTTTTCCACCCGGCGCGGCACAGGCATCGAGCACCCGCATGCCGGGCCGGGCAGCCAGCATAAAGGCGGCCAGCTGCGCACCGGCATCCTGCACCGAGACCTGTCCGTTGCCAAACCCCGGCAAGCGGGAAACGGCTACCGGTTTTTCCAGCATCAGGGCAGACGAAATTCCGGCCACAGGCTCACCTCTGAGCTTTCCGTCAGCCAGCTCGGATACATATTCCGACAATTCACACCGCTGCAGGTTCACGCGCAAGGTGAAAGGAGGGCGCAACTGCAGGCCTTTCAGCACCGCTTCCGCCTGTTGCGGCCAAGCCTTGTATATGGCATCCACCAGCCATCGGGGCTGGTTATAACGAACTTCGGGGGAATTCTGCCCCTCGATTTTCTCCGTCAGTTGCCGGCACTCGCGCTGAAAACGCCTGAGCGTGCCATTGATCACGGCCACCGCCCATTTCTTTTTCAACAGCCGTGCTGCACCTGCAGTCGCCCCAATCGCCGCATAAGCCGGGATACGCGTAAAAACAATCTGATACAAGCCAGTCAGCAGCAGCGCATGAATGTCCTGATCCTTTTTCTTCATCGGCTGCCTGAGCAGCTGCGCAGCAATGGCATCGAGAAAAAAATATTCCCTGCAGACACCATAGGCCAGCTCCGCCAGCAGTGCACGGTCGCGCTCTGCCAGTTGTGGCTGATGCACCCGCAGCGCCTCGGTGAGTGAATGCCCATGCAAGACATCCGCCAGCACCAGGCCAGCCCTGCTTCTGAGGACTGCACCGTCGTGGCCTTTCTCAAGGTTTCCGGCTTTGCCCCGCCATGGCGCGCCAGATGTATTCCGGGTCGATGGCCTAGCCAAGAAGAATCCCCTGAATGTTCTGGGAATTGATAAAATCCCGGGCTTCCATGGCGCGTTTGCCGGGCATCTGCAGACGGGTGATGCGCAACAATCCGCTTCCGCTGGAAACATCCACGCCATTGCGGGTGGCAGACATCACGGTGCCCGGTTCTGCAGTCATGCCAGCTATGGCATGGGCATCCCAGATGCGCAGATTGGCGTTCTCATAGCGGGTGAAGGCCACCGGCCAGGGATTGAAGGCGCGCACTTGGCGTTCAATTTCCGCGGCGGGCCTGCTCCAGTCGATTTGCGCTTCTGTTTTTTCCAGCTTGGCAGCATAGGTGGCTGCCGCATCATCTTGCGCAACCGGCTGCAAAGAGCCATCGGCAATTCCCGGCAGCGCCTCCAGCAGCGCCGTCGCCCCCAGCAGGGAAAGCCGGTCATGCAGGCTGCCGCCTGTCTCATCGGCTGCGAGCATGATGCGCCTGGTCAGATAAACCGCGCCGGTATCCAGTCCCTTGTCCATGCGCATGATGCTGACACCGCTTTCGGCATCGCCTGCCTGTATGGCTCGCTGTATGGGAGCGGCGCCACGCCAGCGGGGAAGAATTGAGGCATGGATGTTCACGCAGCCAAGGCGCGGAATAGTCAGCACGGACTCCGGCAAAAGCAAGCCGTAGGCCACCACCACCATCAGATCCGGCGCCAGGGCGCACAAAGCTTCGATTTCTTCAGCTGTCTTCAGGCTTGCCGGCTGGCGGATCGGCACTCCCGCCTCCAGCGCCCGGGTTTTTACCGGCCCGGGCAACAGTTTCCGGCCACGTCCCGAAGGACGATCCGGCTGGGTGTATACGGCGGCCAGCTGATGCTCGGATTCCAGCAGCTGCTGCAGCGGCGGCACGGAAAAATCCGGTGTCCCGGCAAAGACGATGCGCAGGGGGTCAGGCATCAGATGATTTTCTGCGCAGGTTTCTTGGCCGCGCCGGTTCCCATCCTGGCTTCTTTTTCCAGTTTTTTGCGAATGCGCTCACGCTTCAGCCTGGAAAGGTAGTCCACGAACAGCTTGCCATGCAGATGGTCGATTTCGTGCTGCACACAAACCGCCAGCAGACCATCCAGATCACGGACAAATTCTTTCCCGTCCCGATCCAGAGCCTTCATCTTGATCTTTTCCGCCCGTTTAACCTTGTCGAAATAGCCAGGAACCGACAGGCAACCTTCTTCCATCTCTTCTTCGCCCGAAGCTTCGAGAATTTCCGGGTTGATCAGCACCAGAGGCTGGTCACGCTCTTCGGAAATATCGATCACCACCACCTGACGCGCCACACCCACCTGGGTGGCCGCCAGGCCGATGCCCGGTGCCTCATACATGGTTTCCAGCAGGTCATCCACCAGCTTCTGCACCGATTTATCCACCGTATCGACCAGTTTTGCGCTATTTCTGAGACGCGCATCAGGAAATTTAAGAATATCCAGTATCGCCATGATTACAAATAAGTTCTATAGTAAGTAGAGGAACTGTCGCCAATTATCGGCCTGGTATTTGAAGATCATTCTGCACAATCTGCAAATATTTTTCAGGATTGGCATACAGAGTAACCGCCTGAATCCACGGATTCAGGAGAGGAGGCAAGGTCACGGTAACGTCCCAGGCCGAAGCGCCTGTCATGTTGAGTCCTGTAATGAGCATGCCGGGAATATTATGGCATAAACATGAAGCAAGCATTTGACGATAGTGATGTTTATCGTGAAGAATGGCATGAACTGCCGCACAAACGTAAAGGGGGCTCCAGAGATTTAAGCCGGAACAGGGGTGATTATGGTTTAGAATGGCCAGGCGCAAAATGCAAGCCGGAAACGGTAACCCTGAAGTTTGCACAAGCGCAGCCAGACAAGCCCAAATACAAGAAACCTGTTCATGACTTGCTCGACAGCTCTACAGGCAACAAACCAACAAGGGAAGCCCAATGAAGAGAATCAGCCGTTTTTTTCTTACCGCAATAGTGATTGCCGGCATCAGCGGTATCAGTCTGGCAGCAGACGATCTCGTTAATCCGAAACACCCTGATCGTTATGTGGTGCAAAAAGGCGATACATTATGGGATATATCCGCCAGATTCCTGCGCAAACCCTGGTTGTGGCCTGAAATATGGCAGGTCAACCCGCAGATCCGGAATCCGCATCTGATCTACCCTGGCGATGAGCTGGAACTGGTTTACATCGACGGAAAGCCTCGCCTGCGGGTCGCTCGCAAGGGTCCTCTCAAACTGTCTCCAGGCATTCGTTCCCACCCGTTGGGAAGGGCTATTCCCGCCGTACCCATTGACGCTATCGCCCCCTTCCTCACCCGGCCATTGGTAGTGGAGAAAAACGCCCTGGAGCACAAACCCTATCTGGTAGCCTTTGCAGATGAGCATATCGTCGCTGGCGCCGGGCAGCGCATTTATGTGCGCGACATCCCCACCTGGGAAAACAAGAAATTTGATATTTTGCGCGCTGGCCCTGCCTATAAAGATGGCAACACCGGTGAAATACTCGGTTATGAAGCACTGCTGACCGGCATTGGCACCCTGCAACGCATTGGCGACCCAGCCACCGTTTACATCGATGCCACCAAGACAGAAGTTCTGCTTGGCGACCGTGTCATACCCGCCGAGCCTGAAGCCCTGGCCACGGATTTTTACCCCCATGCTCCCAAGCAGGAAGTACAAGGCAACATCATTGCCATGCTCAACGGCTTCAGCCAGATCGGCCAGTATGACATTGTAGTGCTGGATCGCGGCCTTGCCGATGGCGTGGATACAGGCACCGTACTGCAGGTAAACAATCGCGGGGAAACCGTTCCCGATCACGTCGCCAGGGACGCCCGCAATCTGATTCCCGATGTTGCTGAATACATCGATGACCGCTTGCTGACCCATACTATAAGCGATGAGAAGTGGGCGAAGAAATCGCGCTGGGAAACTGTTACCCTGCCCGACGAAGCCGCTGGTCTGCTGATGGTGTTCCGCAGCTTTGAGCGCGTCAGCTTTGGCATCATCATGCACGCACAACGCGCCATGCATGTGCAGGATCGAATCGTCAATCCCTGATTTACCCGAAGCGGAGCTGCGCAACTGGCTGGCGTTAATCCGCCTGCCAGGCGTTGGCCCCGCGACACTCAACCCCTTGTTGCACAGTGGCCTTTCCCCGGAGCAGCTGCTGCGGCAACCACCACCGCAGCTCAGTGAGCGCGTACGCGCAAGCCTGCGCAAGCCGCCCTGGAAACTGGTGGATGAAGATTTGCACTGGATGGAAGCCCCGGCCCATCATTTTCTGCCCTGCACCTCTCCCGGCTACCCAGAACCCCTGGCACGCCTGCCCAATGCCCCCTTGGGGCTGTTTATTCTCGGGCAGCCCCAAAGCCTGCACTCGCCACAGATCGCCATGGTGGGCAGCCGCAACCCCAGCCGCGGCGGAGAGCAGACCGCACAGGAATTCGCCTGCCATTTCGCCCGCAGCGGCATCGCCGTCACCAGCGGGCTGGCCATGGGCATCGATACCGCCAGTCACCGCGGCGCCCTGCAAGGCGGCGGCCCCACCCTGGCAGTAATGGCTACCGGCCTGGATCGGGTCTACCCCGCCAGCAACCGGGATCTGGCCCATGAAATTGCCGACAACGGAGCACTGGTATCTGAATTCCCCCCCGGCACCAGCCCCAAGCGCGGACATTTCCCCCGTCGCAACCGCATTATCAGCGGCCTGTCTCTGGGGGTGCTGGTGGTCGAGGCCGCACTGAAAAGCGGTTCCCTGATCACCGCCCGACTGGCCGGCGAGCAGTCACGGGAAGTCTTCGCCATTCCCGGCTCTATCCACAACCCCCTGGCCAGAGGCTGCCACCAACTGATTCGTGAAGGCGCAAAACTGGTGGAAACAGCCGCTGACGTGCTGGAAGAGCTGGCTCCGAAGCTGCACCAGTTCATTCTGGCGCCAGAAGCAGACAACGGCGAAAATGCCGCCATGGACCAACCCCTGCCGGACCAGGAACATCAGCAGCTTTTGGACGCCATGGGATACGACCCGGCTTCCACAGATCTCCTGGTGGAAAGAACCGGCATGGCTCCCGAAGCCGTCTCCTCCATGTTATTATTGTTGGAGATGGAAGGCCGTATTTCATCTGAACCAGGTGGCTTGTTTATCCGGACAGATACCGACGCCGCCACCTGAAGCTCTCTCACCAGCCAACTCCGGGGCCAAAACCTGTGAACGAAAATCTTATCGATGTTCTTATTTTCATTTACGAAAACTATATGGATGCAGAGACCCAGCCCCAGGATCAAACCCTTCTGGAAGAAGAACTGTCCAAGGCCGGTTTTGAAAAAGATGAAATCAGGAAAGCCTTCGACTGGCTGGACGAGCTGGCATGGCGGCAGGGCGCCATTACCGATGCCGCCTCCAGCACCCGCCAGTCTTCGCGCATCTTTACCTCCTCGGAACAGCAGCGTATTGACCTGGAAACCCGTGGCATGCTGCTGTACCTGGAACAATCCGGCATTCTCGATCCCGTCAGCCGGGAACTGGTGATCGAACGGGCCATGGCTCTGGACACCCCGGAGCTGGAAGCCGATGATGTAAAATGGATCGTACTGCTGGTGCTGCTCAACCAGCCCGGGCAGGAAAGCGCCTTTGCCCTGATGGAAGAGCTGATCTACAACGGCAACCCGGAAGTACTGCATTGAATCTGGCAGCGCATTGAAAAAAACCGCCCCAGGCGCGCCTCAGCGGGAGAATCAGGGGAAACAGCCTATAATTAACCGGTTTTCAATAACTTAGCACGCATCGATAGTGGCGATACTCCCATCTGTCGCATACCGGCCGCCAATAACAGCTGCTTTTTAGCAGCCTGCCAGTCTTGACAGGGCATACCTGCTGACGCATACAATCTACCGCCACGCCCGCAAGCCGCGGGCGTTTACCTATGGAACACTATGAATCTGGTAATCGTTGAATCTCCGGCCAAGGCCAAGACAATCAAGAAATATCTGGGCAAGGACTTTGAGGTGCTTGCCTCCTATGGTCATGTGCGCGACCTGGTTCCCAAGGAGGGAGCCGTAGACCCCGAGCATGATTTCCAGATGAAATACCAGCCCATCGAGCGTAACGACAAACACGTCAAGGCAATCTCCAGCAAGCTGAAAAACACCGATGCACTGTACCTGGCGACTGACCCGGATCGCGAAGGCGAGGCCATTTCCTGGCACCTGTACGAACTGCTGAAGAACCGCAAATATCTCAAGGGCAAGCCGGTGTACCGGGTGGTGTTCAACGAAATCACCAAAAAGGCCGTGCAGGAAGCCATCGCCCATCCCCGTGAGCTGTCCATGGATCTGGTCAACGCCCAGCAGGCACGCCGCGCCCTGGATTATCTGGTGGGCTTCAACCTTTCTCCGCTGCTGTGGAAGAAGATCCGCCGCGGCCTGTCCGCTGGCCGGGTGCAAAGCCCCGCTCTGCGCATGATCGTTGAACGGGAAGAGGAAATCGAGGCGTTCAAGACCAGGGAATACTGGACCGTGGAAGCCGACCTGAACAAGCAGGGCGCCGCATTCAAGGCCAGGCTCACCCAATATGGTGGCGAGAAAGTGGAGCAATTCACCATCACCGAAGAAAAGCAGGCAAGAGAGACTGAAAAAACCCTGCTGGAAAAAGCCGGTGGCAAGCTGGATGTGGTCAAGGTCACCAAGAAGCAGCGCCGACGCAACCCCGCAGCCCCGTTTACCACCTCCACTTTGCAACAGGAAGCTGCCCGCAAGCTGGGCTTCACCACCAACCGTACCATGCGCGTGGCCCAGCAGCTGTATGAAGGCATGGATATCGGCAATGGCGCTGTGGGTCTGATCACCTACATGCGTACCGACTCCGTGACCCTGGCCAACGAGGCTGTGGAAGAGATCCGCAGCTATATTGCAGACAAGTACGGCAAGAACCAGGTGCCGGAGCAGCCACGGGTGTTCAAGACCAAATCCAAGAACGCCCAGGAAGCACATGAAGCGATTCGACCCACCTCCATACTCTATCATCCGCAAGCAATTGCCGGACATCTGAGTAAGGAACAGGCGAAGCTCTATGAACTGATCTGGAAACGCACCCTGGCCAGCCAGATGGTGCATGCCACTTTGCACACTGTGGCGGCGGATCTGGCAGCAGGCGCAGGCAACATCTTTCGCGCCAACGGCTCCACCATTGTCAATGCGGGCTTCATGGCGGTGTACCAGGAAGGCCAGGACGACAAGAAAACCAAAGACAGCGATGAAAAGATGCTGCCGCCCCTGAAAGAAGGTGAGCAGGTGGATCTGCTGGCCATCCGTCCCGAGCAGCATTTTACCGAGCCGCCCCCGCGCTACAGTGAAGCCAGCCTGGTAAAGGCTCTGGAAGAGCACGGCATCGGGCGGCCTTCCACTTACGCCAGCATCATCTCCACCCTGCAGGATCGTGAATATGTGGAGCTGGAGAAAAAGCGCTTCTATCCCACGGACGTGGGGCGGGTGGTCAACAAATTCCTCACCAACTACTTCACCCAGTATGTGGACTACGACTTCACTGCCAAGCTGGAAGACGAACTGGACGCAGTCTCCCGGGGAGAGGAGGAATGGATTCCGCTACTGGAAAAATTCTGGAATCCGTTCAAGGAGCGTATCGACCACACCCAGGAAAATGTGCAGCGCTCCGACGTTACCCAGGAGAAGATGGACGAGAAATGCCCCAAGTGCGACAGCCCATTGTCCATCCGCCTGGGCCGCCACGGACGCTTCATCGGCTGCACCAATTATCCCGAGTGTGACTACACCCGCGACCTCAATGCCGACAAGGCCGAAGCGGAGTCGCCCCAGGAAGTGGGCCGGGACTGCCCGGAATGCGGCTCGCCCCTGATCTTCAAGCGCGGTCGCTACGGCAAATTCATCGGCTGCTCCGGCTACCCCAAGTGCCGCTACATCGAGCCTCTGGAAAAGCCCAAAGATACCGGCGTACCTTGCCCCAAATGCAACAAAGGCACCCTCATGCAGCGCAAATCCCGGCGGGGCAAGATCTTCTATTCCTGCTCCACCTACCCAAAATGCGACTATGCCATCTGGAACGAGCCCGTAAGCGAACCCTGCCCCCAGTGCGGCTGGCCGGTGCTGACCATCAAGACGACCAAGCGCCGGGGTACGGAGAAAGTCTGTCCCCAGCCGGATTGTTCCTTCGCCGAGCCTTACGAGGACAAGGAGGCCGCTGAAGAGGCCACGGCGGACTGATGTGCAGCCCCTTTCAGCTACGCTTGGCGGCCGAAACCCTGCGCAAGGGAGGCATCCTCGCCTGGCCGACTGAAGCCGTCTACGGCATCGGCTGCGACCCGCTCAATCCTCATGCGGTACAGCGCCTGCTGGCGCTGAAGCAGCGTCCCCTATCCAAGGGGCTGATCCTCGTTACCGCCAACCTCGATCAACTGCTGCCCTTCATCGAACCGCCACCGGAAGCGCAAATGCAAACCGTGCTGGACAGCTGGCCCGGCCCTCATACCTGGCTGCTGCCTGCATCAGCACAGACGCCTGCCTGGATCACCGGCGACACCGGCATGGTGGCGGTACGGGTCACGGCACACCCCGTCGCACGCAACCTGTGTCTGGCCTTTGGCGGCGCCCTCACCTCCACCAGCGCCAACCGTAGCGCCCGCCCCCCCGCCAGAAACGCCCTGGAGGCACGCCTGCGCTGCCCGGGAACGGATACCATCCTGCACGGCCCCACGGGAGGACAGCGCAACCCCACTCCCATCAGAAATGCCCTCAGCGGCGAAGTATTACGCCCTTGACCGGCATCCCGGACATTCGGGTTGCGAAGAATCACCTCCCGCGGCTGGCTTTTGTTTGTATGGGAGAGCCTCCCCTCTGTCAGGACAAGCGCTGTCGGGGTTATTTGCTGGCGATGTCTTCCAGTTTCTTTGCTGCAACCAACTGTCCGTCCAGGGCCGCATCGGACGCGGAACGACCGTAAGCAACGCTGACCAACTGACTGTAGTACACCACGGGGATGTTGAACTTGGTTCCGAAGCGCTCGTTGATCTGGTCCTGATAGATCTCCACGTTTGCCTGACACAGGGGGCAGGGGGTGGCGATCATGTCGGCTTCGTTGTCGTAGGCAGCTTCGATGATGCCCTTGATCATTTCCTGGGATTTTTCCGGTTCGGAAAAGGCCAGGGCGCCGCCGCAGCACTGTACCTTTTTTTCATAGGTAGTACAGGCATCAGCCCCCAGGGATTCCACCAGGTTGTCCAGGTACATGGGGTTCTCGAAGGACTCCCCGGCGATGCCGAAGGGGCGGTTGGTCTGGCAGCCCACATAACCGGCAATCTTGATGCCTTCCAGAGGTTTTTTCACCCCTGCCCTGATCTGCTCCAGGCCGATGTCCTCGATGATGACCTCCGCCATGTGCTTGATGGGGGTGTTATTCTGCAGTTTCAAACCGGCTTCCGCCAGCGCCTGGTTGGCCTCGGCGAACATGGACTCGTCTTCCTTCAGGCGCTCGGCGGCTTCCTTGGTCGCCAGCCAGCAGGCGGCGCAGGTGGCCACGATTTCCTGGTTTTTGTTGTGTTCTTCCGACAGGGCGATATTGCGCGCCGACAGGGTCAGACGCGGTAGTTCTGAGCCACTGGCGTAACCGATGGAAGCAGAACAGCAGTTCCAGTCCGGGATTTCGTTGAGCTGAATATCCAGCTCTTCGCACATGGTGTCCACGGATTTCATCAGGTTGGATGAGGATGCGCCTTTCTGGGAGGAGCATCCCGGGTAGTAGGAATATTCTCTTTTAGCCATCTTGGGATGCCTCCGTTAGTCGAATTTCTTCATGCGCGCATCTTCAATTTCCTGCGCCTTCTGGATCATTTTCTGTACGCCACCGATGTCCTTCACGCCATGGCCACCGAAGAATTCGCTGGCAGCCATACGCTTGGCTTTCATCATTTTCATGCCCAGATCCTTGTTGCGCAGGCTTTCCTTGATGCCGGCCCCGAAGCCGTCCTTGAAGTACAGGGACAGGCCCAGTTTGAGTTCATTGACCCGGCCTTTCTTCATCATGTTGTTCCAGAAGATTTCCGCGAACTTGGCCGTGGGCTGATTCTGGGGAACCAGACCCAGCTTCTTGGCGTAGGTTGCCAGGCCGTGCATGATATGGGTAATGGGCAGCTGCCGAGGACAGCGTACTACGCAGTTGTAGCAGGAAGTACACATCCACATGGAATCGGATGCCAGCACCTCATCACGCTTGCCGGCGCGGATCATCATGAAGATTTCCTGTGGAGGATGCGCCCAGTGCTTGCCCAGAGGGCAGGAGCCGGAGCACACGCCGCACTGCATGCACATCTTCACCCATTCGCCTTCTTCGACGTTGGCTTCCACTTCGCTGAGGAAGCTGTTGCGATATTGCTCAATCGTTGCTTTGTTTGTTTCACTCATCGCCTGTCTCCGTTAGAACTTGAATGGACTCAGGCCGATCTTTTCAATGGTTTCTTCCATATCCTTGATCAGCGCCGGTGCGCGTTCAATATCAGTAATAGCCACTTCGTGGACTACTACCCGTTCTGGTTCGAGATTGAGCGTCTCCAGGGTGTCACCGACCTTGGCCATGCGCTCGTTGGCCATGGCAGAACCGCGCACGAAGTGACACTGGTAGTCATCGCCTCGTTTGCAGCCCATCAGAATGATGCCGTCGAAACCGTTATTCAGAGCATCGGTGACCCAGGACAGGCTGGTGGAACCCAGGCAGCGCACCGGAATGACCCGCGCCCAGGGGCTGATCTCTTCACCGCTCATGGCCGCCTGATCCAGAGCGGGATAGGCATCATTCTCGCAGGCCAGCACCAGGATGCGGGGCTTCTCATCCCATTCCTCGGGGATCTCGCATTCCTTGATCTGGGCGCCAACGGTGTTAACGGAGTAGTTTTCGAAGGAGATGACCCGCACCGGGCAGGCGCCCATGCAGGTGCCGCAGCGACGGCAGCGTGCCTCGTTGTACACAGGGTAGGTTTCTTCGTCTTCATCAATGGCGCCGAAGGGGCATTCCACCGTACAGCGTTTGCACTGGGTGCAGCCTTCCTTGCGAAACGTCGGGTAGGACAGATCCCCTACGCGGGGGTGTGCGGCGCGACCCTGGGCGGCATTCTCGATTTCCTGAATTGCTTTCATGGCGGCGCCGGTGGCGTCATCCATAGCCTGCTTCATGTCCATGGGGCGACGTACGGGACCGGCGGCATAAATGCCGGTGCGGCGCGTCTCGTAAGGAAAGCAGATGAAATGGGAATCGGTAAAGCCGTGCTTCAGATGCGGCAGATCCGTACCCTGACGGTAGTCCAGGTTGAGGATGGACTCGACCTTGACAGAAGTCTCATCGGCAGCGTGTGCTGCCTGGGTTTCCAGCTCTTCGGCCTTATCTTCGTCGCTCAAGCTTTCCAGCGCTTCGTTGGCCGCATAGGGGTCGGGGCCGGAGTTGGGCACCATACCCAGATCCAGGACCACCAGATCTACTTTGACTTCGACTTTTTCGTCCAAAATCTTGTCGTGCATCTTTACGCTGATGGCGTCACCCGGGGTGATTTCCCTGACATCGCTCTTGGTGAAGATCACACCATTCTTCTGGCCGCTGCGATAGAAGTCCTCGCCAGGGGCGCCGGGAGTACGCAGGTTATCGAAGCAGATGGTGGTATCACAGCTGGCGCCATTGTGGTGTTTGAAGTACAGCGCCTGTTTGATGGAGACGAGATCGCCAATACCGGAGTCATAGGGGAGCCTGCCCTCTTCGGTGGAGTTCTGGCCGGCATCCTGCACGAACAGCACGGAAGTGACTTCCTTGCCATCGGAGGGGCGCTTGATGGGGCCGTCACCGGCGGCGTTGGCCAGCTCTTCCATCTCCAGGTTGGTGATGATATCCGGCGAGCCTGCGTAGCTGAATTCGGGCAGGTTCCCGGGATCATACAGATTGAATCCTGTGGCCTGAATGACAGAACCGATGTTCTCGGTAGTAGTGTCGCCGGACTCGGTGCTGATGTCCACACTGAAGCGGCCGGGCGCACCGGAGGTTTTGGTCACGGTACTGTTGAGGTACAGCTTGATGTTGCCATTCCCCTCCACAGCGGCAATCATGTCCGCGATGCCCGTATCTTCAGGCATGGGCAGGTTGGCGCCGGGAGAGTTGAGGGTGCCCACGGGCGCAGCCTTAAAGGGCACACGCTTGTGCAGTCTGGCCGCATGGCCACCCAGGGCGCCGCTTTTCTCAACAAGGTGTACCGTGTAGCCGGCTTCAGCAGCCTCGATCGCTGCGGTCATGCCAGTGATGCCGCCGCCGACCACCAGCACGTTGGGGTTGCGGCTTTGCTGGCCCGAAGCTGTGGGCTTTTCCATCTGCTTGATTTCACCGCAGGACATACGAATGTAGTCATTCGCCATTTCTTGGGTGGTTTCCTTTGCCTCATCGGTATCGGGGCGCGCCCAGATAACACCCTCGCGGATGTTGCAGCGGGTCATGGCAATGTCGTTGAAACCAAAGGCTTCGACCTTGGCACGGCGGGAACAGGCGATGATGACGGCATGGTTTACGCCTTCCTTGTCGATATCATTGCGAATCATTTGTACGCCGTCCCGGTTGCACAGCATTTCGTGCTGCTTGACCAGGTTCATGCGGCCATCGCGGGAGGCCGTTTGTTCCAGTTCGCCAGCATCCAGCCGGTCACCGATACCACAGCCGGTGCAAATATAGGCTGCGTATTTCTTTTCTGCTTGCTCAGACATCTTCTCAGCCCTCCGCCCGTGCTACACGATTGACCACCTGAATGGCCTTCAACGCCGCGCCGGTAGCGCTTTGCACCGCCCGGTTCACGTCCAGCGCATCGCTGGCGCAACCCGCCGCAAATATACCGCCATTCTTCTCTGCAGGCTCGATAAAGCCTTCCCGGTTGATCTCCACATCCACGGGGAAACTATCCACAGAGACCGATGGCTCCATGCCGGTGGCCAGCACCACCAGGTCATGCTCGGTGGCATAGCGATGGTAACCCTCGGTATCCACACCGTTCAGACAGGGGTTGTCATTCTCGCCCAAGGTAACAGAGGCGACCTTGGATTTGATGAATTTCACATTGTCCATGGCTTGCACCTTGGTGTAGAAATCCTCGAAGCGGTCAATGGTGCGAATATCGATGTAGTAAATACTCACATCGGCATCATCGCCATAGGCATCCACCACATAATGGGTCTGCTTCAAAGACGCCATGCAGCAGATGCGTGAGCAATGGTACAAATGATTGCGGTCCCGGGAACCGGCACACTGGATGAAGGCCACATTTTTGGCCTCCTTGCTATCGGAGGGGCGCAGGATCTTGCCGCCAGTGGGCCCTTTCGGATCCGCCATGCGCTCGAATTCCACGTTGGTGATGACATTTTCAAAGCGATCGTAGCCATAGGGCTGGATCTTTGCCGCATCATAGGGTTTCCAGCCAGTCGCCCAGACCACGGCCCCGACAGGGAACTGGATCTCCTGTGCTTCGTCGCCCAGATCGATGGCGTCGTACTTGCAGGCATCTTTCGCTTTTTGTGCATCATCGGTGCCGATAATGGCGGGATCGAGCACATATTTCATCGGGTGAGCCATGACATGGGGAAGATAGGCGCCCTTGCGTTTACTCATGCCGTAATTGTATTCGTCATCAAATTCCGCCTCCACAACCTTCGCGCAGTCACCACAAGCGGTACAGTTGTCATTCACCCAGGTGGGGGACAGCTTCACCGTGGCGGTGTAATCACCGGCTTCTCCCTCGAGCTTGCTGACTTCGGCACCGGTAACAATCGTGAGGTTGGGATTCATCTTGGCACGGCGCTGGTTGATCTCCAGGCCACAGGTTGGGTGGCACAACTTGGGGAAATACTTGTACAGCTGGCTCACGCGACCGCCCAGATAGGGACGTTTTTCAACCAGGACGACCTGGGCGCCGGTTTCTGCGGCTTCAAGGGCGGCGGTCATGCCGCTGATGCCGCCACCGACCACCAGAATCGTCTGGTTTGTGGCTACTACCTCCGTCATGGAATTACCTCCGTTGCGGAATATTCTTTAGGATGACTGGCTTTCCGACCGGAATCGAAACGCCGGGAATCTCGGTTACGGGTATTCTATCTGGCACGGGCAAAATACCTCAAGGAAGCCCGCGTTCAAGCTGACAACCATACTCTCGTTCGCCTTGAATCGCCATGCTTCTATAATCGAATTTTCCAATATGCTGATAGATGCGCCGTATACGCCCCTCAACAGGGAGAATAGTCTTCAGTTATTTTTTAAATTATCAACCATGCTACTCAACGAACTTCAGGGCAAACGCTCAGTTATCCAGGCCCTCGGACAGCGTTACGGTGCGCATCATATCCGAGTGTTCGGCTCGGTAGCTCGCGGCGAGGAACGTCCGGACAGTGACGTGGATTCCTTGGTGGAACTTCCCCGCGGTTATGATCTGTTTCGTCAGCGCCTGCCACTGACTGAAGCATTGTCTGATTTGTTAGAGCGCCCGGTCGAAGTCATACCTGAACATGAATTGAGTCCGTACATCCGTCACCAGGTACTGGATGAGGCTGTCGAACTTTGAGCAAATCCTGGCAGCCATACGCGCATCACATTCTGGAGGCTATCGATAAGATCCAGCGGATTGAGCAACGCGGTGACTTGGTGCAAGATGAGATTCTTTATGATGCCGCTCTGCGCAATTTACAGACCCTGTCCGAAGCGACATAGCGTTTGCCGGAGGCGCAAAAACAATCCTGTCCCCATATCCCCTGGCGCGAGATCAGTGGTTTTCGCAATATTCTGGTACACAATTATCTGGGAAACATCGATCCCATGACGGTGAAATCGGTGACCGAACAACATCTTGAGCCATTGGCCGATTGTGTCCGGAAACTGCTCCAACAAGACGGCAACGAGTCAATAGAGTCCTGAGCCGTTCTTGTCTTTGCAAAATGCGCAGATGGTTTTACTGTGGCTCCGTTTCTCCCAGCATCCAAAGGAAACAAAACTGTGGTCTGTCCCCTATTACCGCATTTCTGGGCGGGTAAATATCCTGACCCAGGTTCAGGCCGAGAAAGAGATGCCGTGTCTGTGTTTGAAATTAGCGAGAAACATGAAATATCTGCAAAGCAATTGTTTGAGTTAGTATCGCGGGTCATGTCTTATGCGGAAACCGTCATCAATGAAAAAACTTAAGCTAAAGAGTGCAGCACATAACAATGCCATAAACTCGGACCGCAAAAAGCTGCGCTGCGCTCCGCTTTTTGCGTCCGGTTATGGCTGGCGTTATGTGGTTTGGCTTCAGCGCAAAAAGTGCTGGCAGTTGTGTGCATCACGTTCAGCGCATAGTTTAGGCTTTGAGGGTGCCCTCGTTCTTGCAGTGTTCCCGCTCAGTCTGCCATGACAGTGGCATGAAATTGCATTATTGCATCGGCTCCGCAGCCACAATCACCAATGCAACTGCCCCGGCAACTTGGCATGGAAAAACCCTGTGTAACGTGGTCTAATCAAACAGGTGCCAGCATTGTGGGGCAATGCTCGGCAAGATCCGAAGGGCCGTCCAGGTAAGGCAGTGTTGTTCTTGGTGCTTCGTATCGGGCGCAGAAGAAATAGGGAGGTTTATCGTTTTGTTCAATAAAGCCAACGTCAGGTTTATTGCCACAATTCCTGTCGGCAGTGCATTCAACCACATAACAAGTCTCTCAACCGGACGCTGCGCTTCGCTCCGCGGTTGTGCAGGCGGCGAGCGTCGTGGTTCTTCCAACTGTCGTTGCAGCCTCAAGGGCGCCGGTTAGCTTCTGCGTTATGTGGTTTGGCTTCAGCGCAAAAAGTGCTGGCAGTTGTGTGCATCACGTTCAGCGCATAGTTTAGGCTTTGAGGGTGCCGTCGTTCTGGCAGCGTTGCTGCTCAGTCTGCCATGACAGTGGCATAAAATCGCATTTTTGCATCGGCTCCGCAGCCACAATCACCAATGCAACTGACCCGGCAACTTGGCATGGAAAAACCCTGTGTAACGTGTTCTAATCAAACAGGTGCCAGCATTGTGGGGCAATGCTCGGCAAGATCCGAAGGGCCGTCCAGGTAAGGTAGTGTTGTTCTTGGTGCTTCGTATCAGGCGCAGAAGAAATAGGGAGGTTTATCGTTTTGTTCAATAAAGCCAACATCAGGTTCATTGCCACAATTTCTGTCGGCAGTGCATTCAACCACATAACAAGTCTCTCAACCGGACGCTGTGCTTCGCACCGCCGCTCGTGCTGGCGGCGAGTTGGTTGGCATTGCCCCCGTTTGGTGGCGTAGTGTGGGCGCCGGTTAGCTTCAGCGTTAGGCTAAAAACTCATACATCACATTATAATTTGTAAACTAATCAAAAGGTCAATAATGGCTATACTTAATAACTTACCTCAAAAGCCTTATAAAAAGTTTTTTGGGAGACAAAAGACAATAGAGCATATAAAGACTGTGCTTTTAGATGGAAATACATTTATCGCGTCAATTGATGGTGTTGGTGGGATTGGTAAAACAGCATTAGCATACTATTTTTGCGATGAAGTATTGTTAAATGATGATTGTCCTGAGAGCAATCGATTTGATTATATAATTTGGATTACTGCAAAAGATACTGTATTCGATGTCAACACCGAAAAAAATATGATAAAACATGTTAAAAATGATTTTCTAGGTGTAGAAACATTAATTAATACAGTAATTGATACAACTAACTTTGATGATGAGTTGCGTAATAAAACATTTAAAGATAAAAAGAAATTTGTTGAAGATGAAATTCTAAAAAAAGAACCAATATTCTTTGTTCTAGATAATCTAGAAAATATTCATGACCCAGTTTTTTTCGAATATATAACTAAAGAATTCAACCTATTTGCAGCAAATAATAGAAACCTAAAAGTATTAACAACGAGTAGAAGAAGAAAAAAAATTGCTGATTTTCCAATTGAAATTGAAGGGTTATGTGCTGATGATGCTCTAAATATGCTTCTTTTTCATGCTCATGAGAATAAAATTAATGACATTATAAATGCAACTGAACATAATAATCGGATACTTGTCACTAAGGTTGGAAATATACCACTAGGTGTTGAGTTTATAATTGGCCAAATGAAATTAGGTAAAAGCAGAGGGAAAATATACGAAGAATTAAATGGTTATCCATCACTAGAAGATAATATAAATGAAGCTGAAAAGAAAAAAAGAATGTCTGAGATAATAGCGTTCTCTTTTAAAGATATGCAAAATAGGGGACAGACCACGGTTTTTCGTGCTATGCTTCAGCCTGATCCCCACTAACCAACAGTTGACCATGCCACGACGCCCAAGGATCGTTTTGCCAGGTGTTCCGCTGCATCTGATTCAGCGGGGAAATAATCGGCAGGCGTGTTTCTTTGAGGAGGATGACTACCGGTTCTATCTGGAGTGGTTGATTACCTATGCCAAGGATGCCGGGTGTGCGGTACATGCCTATGTGCTGATGACCAATCACGTCCATCTGTTGCTTACGCCCACAACCGCTGGCGGCGCGGGTGAATTGATGAAGCGATTGGGGCAGCGGTATGTCCAATACGTCAACCGGATGTACCGACGCAGCGGAACCTTATGGGAGGGACGCTTCCGCTCGTGTCTGACGCAGGAGGATTCCTATGTATTGGGCTGTTATCGGTACATCGAACTCAATCCGGTGCGCGCGGGCATGGTCGGGCACCCAGGCGAGTACCGTTGGTCGAGTTACCGGGCAAATGCGCAAGGTGAGATGGAAGCGGGATTGCAAGCACACGCCTGTTATCGTGCCTTGGGAAAAGATAAGGAGAAGCGGCAGGCAGCTTACCGGGAACTGTTTCGCACCCAGCTCGATCCGGGCCTGGTGGATCAGGTTCGTGAGGCAACAAACGGCAACTATGCCTTGGGCAGTTCCCGCTTTCAGGAAGAGGTGGGCAGAGCCTTGGGGCGCCGCGTTGTTCGCGGGAGATCCGGTCGACCAAAGAAACAGCCAAACACCGCCACAATGGCGCTGTTCGATTCTGACTGATTCAAAACTGTGGTCTGTCCCCTATTACTAGAGAAACTCAGGAAATACCATCAGAATCATCAGCGCCCGTAAAGCGACCAAGAATGAACGTAGGTTCTACGAAGGTGGTGAATGATGAAAAAAGAATATGATTTATCCAAAATGAAATCACGGAAGAACCCTTATGCTTCAAAGCTCAAGAAGCCAGTAACAATGAGGCTTAGTGAGGATGTTATTGATTATTTCAAAGACATGGCTGAAGAGTCTGGGGTTCCATATCAAAGTTTAATTAATTTATATCTCAGAGACTGTGTAGCGCAACACAGGAAAGTAGATATCACATGGCATAAACAGGCCTAACACACGC
The DNA here is from genome assembly GCA_027083925.1 of Sedimenticola sp. GTDB lineage: Bacteria > Pseudomonadota > Gammaproteobacteria > Chromatiales > Chromatiaceae > Thiolapillus. The sequence goes on from JALWMK010000122.1 coordinate 27,886, forward strand.
CCTGAGGTAGTCCGTCAAGGAAAAACCGATTAATTTCCGAGTTCTTTAACCAGCGGAGAACCCTGGTAAGAGCTACTTCTTCTGCTTCACCCATTCTCTTCTCCGCGACTAAAAGCGCAGCATGCAGAGAAAAGGTTCAGCCTGACAGAGTGTGGTATATTTTGCGCTTACACTCCCTTGACAAGAGTCACGTCACCAGGAAAGGGCATGCTTGAAGCCACTAACAGATTGATTAACAAAAGAAAAACCATCCTGTGCCTGCCTGCAGACCGCGTTATCAAAACTGACTGTAGAAGTGCTATAGCGGCACTTTGATGCCTTGCATTAGGCAGGCACAGGATGGCTGAACACGGCATATTAGGTGGCCGGGGTAATAGTATTCATGCAAAAACACATTGCTGTTCAAACTGAGTATTTTGATCCTGCTGAAGAAGAGCGGCAGCTGCGCCTGGGAAACCCCCGCATTGGCGCTATTGTCAGCTTCCTGGGCCTGATGCGGGACATCAATGAGGAAGACCAGGTCAGCGCCATGACCCTGGAGCACTACCCCGGCATGACGGAAAAGGCCCTGGCAGCCATCGTGGAAGAAGCGCAGCAGCGCTGGGATCTGGAGGGAATTCGCGTCATTCATCGCATTGGTGAGCTACTGCCGGAAGATCCCATCGTGCTGGTGATGGTGGCCAGCCGCCACCGGGGTGAAGCCTTCCGCGCCTGTGAATTCGTGATTGACTACCTGAAAACCCGCGCCCCTTTCTGGAAAAAAGAAAAGACCACAGATGGCGAGCGCTGGGTGGAAGCCCGCCATAGCGACAGGGATGCGGAAGCGAAATGGTAGGTGTTTTGTCGGCCGCCGAGCTTGCCCGGGGTGCGGCAGAACCAGATTGCGGAAAGTGCCCCTGGTTTATTGAGTGAAGATACCTTATGGTGACACATGATGACTTTATTACACCGGCAGAAGGAAGCTGCATCGCCATGAGCAGGCGCAACTGTTTTCAGCACGGTTTTTACCGAATTGTTTCCGTGTTGATGCTGCTGTTCGTGATGGCGGTTTCCGGTGGATGTTCCGATGAAGGCGCGCAGGACGATCGACCCAATTTCCTGTTCGTGGTCTCGGATCAGCAGCATTATCAGGCGCTGGGTGTGGTGGACGAGTTTTTTATCACGCCAAATCTCGATGCTTTGGCTGGGCAATCCGTGTTTTTCACCCGCGCATTCGTGAGTTCGCCCCAGTGTTCGCCCAGCCGCTCGAGCCTGTATACAGGGTTTTATCCCCACAACACCGGAGTTATCGGCAATACCGGGTCGATTGATGCCGACGGCAACAAGATCGGGCAACTAAGTGATTCCCTGAAGACCATTGGTGAATACCTGAAACCGGCAGGTTACCGAACCGCCTACATCGGAAAATGGCATCTGGGCGAAGTGGGCCAGCATGCCCGGGGATATGATGTGCAGCATTTTGACACCTTCAGGGGTGGGGATAATACCAGCGACACCGACAAATCGAAATTGGCCATGGCGTTTCTTGCCGAGAGGGGTGAAGGGAAAGCGCATCCACCCTTTGCGCTGTTTCTCAACTATACAAACCCTCATGATATTTACGACTATGGTGGCTTTTCCAATCCGGAACCCGTCAAGGAGCTGATGCAGGGCGTCAAACTGCCGCAGAGCTATTATGAAGAGGAGTTCGCCGAAAAGCCCAGGGTACAGTCCTTGTACATGGAGGTGGATACCGGCAAGCATTTCAAAGACAGGCCGGACGATGTGTGGAAGACCTACCGGGGCTTCTATCGTGACCGGGTGCGGCAATTTGACACAGAGCTGGGAAAGGTCATCCAGGCCTTGAAAGACGCGGGTGAATGGGAGCGGACCATCATCATCGTGACCTCGGATCATGGCGATATGGACACCCGCCACCGTTTGGTGTTTAAGGGGCCTTTTGGTTATGAGCAGGTCATTCGCGTGCCTTTGATGATACGGGTTCCGCAAAGCTTCGGGATGGTCAAACCGCGCAAGGAAAGCGCCATGACAGTAAATGTAGATATCCTGCCGACCATCCTTGGCTTTGCCGGCCTGCCTGCAGCAGTGGGTGACGGCGCCAGCCTCAAGCCGCTGTTGCTCGGCGCGCCGGACGATACGTGGCGGAAAGAGGTGGTGGTGGAATACTACAATAAGCAGAAATGGGTGCATCCCATACGGGTTATCCGCAGCGACAGATACAAGTATGCCGATCATCTGGTGGGGATGGATGAACTCTATGATTTACAGCAGGATCCCGGTGAGATTCACAATCTGATCGGCGATGAAGGTCATGCTCGGGTACGGGAACAGCTTTCTCGCCGGCTGGATGCGTGGATCGCCAAGCACTCTGATCCTTTTTACCGATTGAAAGCCACCGACCGGGAAGGCAAGCCGGTGGCGCCCGGAGATGCTTTGTAGTACCTTCTTGCCAGTCGCATGGGAAGCCCTGACCTTTGATCGGGGCTTCCCGTCGATACCGGCCGGGTGTTTCCGGCAAGCAATCTCCTGAACCACTGGATTCCGGAGCTTCTCAAAATTTGGAGGGACACGATGGCTATCGATGCAATGAAAATACTTGGCAGTCTGCTCAACAGTGGTGCGCTTTCCCGTGGCTCCGGCTCCAACGTGCTGGGCGCGGTACTGGGTTCGGTGCTGGGCGGCGGCCAGTCCGGTGCTTCGGCGGGCAGCGGGCTGGGAAGCATGCTGGGGGGGCTGCTGGGAGGCGGCTCGTCTTCTGGCGGCGGCATAGCGGATATGCTGGGTGGTTTGCTCGGCGGCGGCGGCAGGTCATCCGGCGGTGGTCTGGGCGATCTACTGGGTGCAGCGATGAAGCAGTTTGGCAGTGCACCCCAAGGCATGGGGCTGGCGAATTTTGAACCCGCTATCGAGCCAGAACAGGCAAACGAGCAGGCGACCATCATGATCCGCGCCATGATCAATGCCGCCAAGGCGGATGGTCGGGTGGATCAGGAAGAACAGCAGCATATCATCGAGGGTCTGGGTGATGTGACTCCGGATGAAGTTGAATTCGTGAAAAAGGAAATGGCCCAACCCCTGGACGTGGAAGGTTTCGTGCGCAGCGTTCCCCAGGGCATGGGGCAACAGATCTATCTGGCTTCCCTGATGGCCATCGATCTGGATACCAATCCCGAGGCGCAGTACCTGCATCAGCTGGCGCAAGGGTTGGGGCTGGATGCGAATGAAGTGAACCAGCTACACGAACAGCTGCAAGTGCCCAAGCTGTATTCCTGATGCTGCTGGCGCTCCTTCGGGGGCGCCTCTCTGCTACAGCCGCCCCAACAACCAATCCCGGATAGCCACAACCTCTTCCGCACATACGGTATGGGCCATGTCATATTCATGCCAGTCAACCGTGTGGCCCATCTGCCTGAGCCTGGTGCAAGCGTCCATCCCCACAGAACAGGAAACCACGGTATCCATGCGTCCATGGGCCTGGAAGATCTGCCGCGGCGTGGAACTGTCCAGGGGAACAGACTCGGGTAGATAGGTGGACAAGGCGATCACCCCCGCCAAGGGCAGTGGCATGCGCAGGGCTGTGGCCAGGGCGATCACGCCACCCTGGGAGAACCCCGCCAGGAAGATGCGCCCGGGTCTGATGCCCGCCTGGATCTCGGCTTCCACCAGCGCCTGCAGATAATCCACGGAGCGCAGAATGCCCTCGACATCAATTTTCGCCATGAGATCCATGGCATAGACGTCGTACCAGGCGGGCATCACATGGCCGTTGTTGACGCTTACCGGCATGGCGGGCGCATTTGGAAACACGAAGCGCACATGCTTTTCTTCCGGCAGGCGCAGCCCCGGCACGACGGGAGCGAAATCATTGCCGTCGGCGCCCAGGCCATGGAGCCAGATCACCGTGTATTCCGCATTGCCTTGGGGGTTGATTTTGATGCAGGGTGGATATTCCATAAACATATACGCGCAGAAAAAACGCTATACTAGCAAGCCCTGAAGAAAAACGACGGAAACAGGCCCATGAATTCACGTCTCCTGCTGTTGGTCAGCGTCGTGCTGCTGCTTCTGGCTCTTGGCGGCTGCGGCAACAAGGGTCCCCTGTATACTCCGGAAGCCGAACAAAAAAGCAACTAGATGGATCATTTCAACTACAAAAACGGCCAGCTCCACGCCGAAGATGTTTCGCTGAAGCACATCGCCTCCACCCACGGTACGCCCTGCTATGTGTACTCCCGCGCCACCCTGGAGCGTCACTGGCACGCCTTTGACGATGCCTTCAGCCAGCATTCGCATCTGGTGTGCTATGCGCTAAAGGCCAATTCCAATCTGGCGGTGCTGGATATCCTGGCACGTCTGGGTTCCGGTTTCGATATCGTATCCATGGGCGAGCTGGAGCGGGTAATCAAGGCAGGCGGAAAAGCTGGCAAGACCGTATTTTCCGGCGTGGGCAAGCGTGCCGACGAGATGCAATACGCCCTGGATCTGGGCATTCGCTGCTTCAATGTCGAATCTGAACCGGAGCTGAAGCGCCTTTCCCAGATCGCCACGGGCATGGGTGTGGAGGCTCCCGTGGCTCTGCGCGTAAACCCGGACGTGGACGCCCAGACCCATCCCTATATTTCCACCGGCCTGAAGGAAAACAAGTTTGGCGTACCGGTCGATACGGCAGTGGAGCTGTACCAGAAAGCCGCCCGGCTGCCGGGGCTGAAAATTTCCGGCATCGACTGCCACATCGGTTCCCAGCTCACTGAGCTGTCGCCGTTTCTGGACGCCCTGGATCGGATATTGCTGCTGGTGGACAAGCTGTCCGCCCTGGGCATCTCCATTGATCATCTGGACGTTGGTGGCGGACTGGGAGTTCCCTATCAGGGAGAAAACCCGCCTTCGCCAGCGGAATACGCCCAGGCCATTTCCGGCCGCCTGCAGGGCAAGCCCTATGAAATCTTCATGGAGCCAGGGCGCGCCATCGCTGCCAATGCGGGCGTTTTGCTGACCCGGGTGGAATACCTCAAGCCCACCGCAGAAAAGGATTTCGCCATTGTAGACGCCGCCATGAACGACCTGATCCGCCCTGCGCTGTACCAGAGCTGGCAGGAAATTGTTCCCGTGGAAAACAGCCATGGTGGAAGAGACGGGTGCTACGATATTGTGGGGCCGGTATGTGAGACCGGCGATTTCCTCGGCAAGGAACGGCAGTTGAGCCTGTCCCCTGGCGATCTGCTGGCGGTGCGCTCTGCCGGTGCCTATGGCTTCGTCATGGCCTCCAACTACAACAGCCGCCCCCGGCCCGCCGAAGTCATGGTGGATGGAGCCGACATGTATCTGGTTCGGGAAAGGGAGGCCCTGGCCGAACTCTACCGCGGGGAGCACCTGATCCCGTGAAGCGCATCCCCGAAGCGGAAGAGCTGATGGACGAGCAGGGGCAGGCGCTGGCCTATGCCGAAGCGGATTTTTCCGCCTCCAACGCCCTGTTTATCGAACTGTTCGAGGCACTGCACTCCGGCGAGTTTGACGGCATGGCGCTGGATCTGGGCTGCGGCCCTGCAGACATCCCCATCCGCCTCGCCCACCGCTATCCCCATGCGCAGATCGATGCCCTGGACGGTGCCCAGGCCATGCTGAACCTCGCCCGGGCCGCCATAAACAACAGCGGCATGGGGCAACGCATCCATCTGCATTGCCAGTACCTGCCTGCAACCCGTCTGGAACAGCAATATGACGCCCTGCTTTCCAACAGCCTGCTGCATCATCTGAACAATCCTCAGGATCTATGGGAGACCATATGCGGCTGCGCCCGACCCGGTGCCAGCGTGCTGGTGATGGATTTGCTGCGCCCCCACTCCCCCCGGCAGGCAGACAAACTGGTGGTGGAATACGCCAGCGATGCTCCTGAAGTGTTGCGCAGGGATTTCAAGGCCTCGCTGCACGCTGCCTACACACTCGAAGAAGTACGCGAGCAACTGGCCGCCGCATCCCTGCCGGGGCTGGAGGTTACCCAGGTCAGCGACCGGCACCTGGCAATTCACGGCAGGCTGGGTGGGATGCCATGAAACTGCAGTTCAGCAAAATGCATGGGCTGGGCAACGACTTCCTGGTGTTTGACGCCATCCACCAAAAGGTTCAGTTGAGCACGCAGCAACTGCGCTTTCTGGCAGACCGGCGCTTTGGTGTGGGCTGCGACCAGGTTCTGCTGGTGGAGCCTTCCCGGTCGGAAGACACCGATTTCTATTACCGTATCTTCAACGCCGATGGTGCCGAGGTTGAACAATGTGGCAACGGCGCCCGCTGCTTTGCCCGTTTCGTCCGGGACAAGGGGCTAAGCTGTCAAGACATGATCCGGGTAGGAACGGCCAGCGGCACTATCGAGCTGTTTCTGCAGGAAGACGGGCAAGTGCGGGTCAATATGGCTGCCCCCGAGCTGCAACCCCGGGCAATCCCCTTCATTGCAGAGCAGCAACAGGCCGTGTATGACATCGTGGTAAGCGGAAAAAGCTGGCAGATCAGCGCCGTATCCATGGGCAATCCCCATGCCGTGCTGGTCGTCGATGATGTGGAACAGGCGCCGGTGGACACCCTGGGACCCGCCCTGGAACAGCATGAGCGCTTTCCCCAACGTGTGAATGCAGGCTTCATGGCGGTGCATTCACCCACAGAAATCGACCTGCGGGTATACGAACGCGGCACGGGAGAAACCCTGGCCTGCGGCAGTGGCGCTTGCGCGGCAGTGGTTGCCGGACGATTGCGCGGCCTGCTTGAGGAACAGGTAAAGGTGCACCTTCACGGCGGCGATCTTGTGGTAAGCTGGGCGGGTGGGCAATCTCCGGTATGGATGAGTGGCCCCGCAATAGGGATTTTTGAAGGAACGATAGCATTATGAGCAGCAATATCGACCGGGAATTTGAACAGCAAATTTGTGACTATCTGCTGTATCACCCTAGCTTCTTTTTACGTCACACCGACATACTCAATGACCTGCGTGTGCCACATAAAACCGGTGGTGCCGTTTCTCTGCTTGAGCACAAAATCCGTATGCTCCAGGACAAGGCGGAAGCCTACCAGAAGCAACTGCAGGAGCTGCTCACAGTCGCCCGCGACAATGAACAGCTCAACCAGCGCCTGCACCGGTTGACGCTGAACCTGATCGAGGCGGAAAGCCGGGAAGATGTCCTCGCCATCCTGCAGGATGAATTGCGCGAGCGCTTCAATGCCGACGCCGTGGAACTCAAGCTGTTTTCCACCCGCGAGCTGGAAGAAGCCCGGGTCAGCGAGTCGGGATTGGCCCTGTTCCGCACCTTTATGGACAGCGACAAGCCCACCTGCGGCCCCCTCAAGGCAGACAAGCTCAAAACCCTGTTTGGCGACCAGGCCGGGGAAGAAGGCTCCGCCGCCCTCATCCCCATTCGTACCAGCGACCTTTCCGGTATCCTGGCCATTGGCAGCCAGGACCGGGAACGCTTCCACTCTGGCAAGAGCGTGGACTTCCTGGTGCGCCTTGGGGAATTGGTCAGCCTCAGCCTGCAGGCCATGGATTCCCGCAAAAAGCCATGAGCACTGTCGCCACCAGTGACGACCCACTGGTGGAAAAATTTCTGCAGCATCTCGCCCTGGAAAGGCGGCTGTCGCCCCGCACCATCGACGCCTATCGCCGGGATCTGGCAGATTTTCTCAAGTGGCATCCGCATCAAGACCGACTGGACTGGAACACGCTGCATCAGTCGGAAATACGCAGCTATGCCGCCCAACGCCACCGCCAGGGACTTTCCGCAAAAAGCCTGCAGCGCCGGCTGGCGGCCCTGCGATCATTTTTCCGCTTCCTCAACAGGGAAGGCCTTGGCCAGCAAAATCCCGCTATCGGGGTTCGTGCGCCCAAGGTGAAACGCAAACTGCCCGCCACCCTGGATGTGGATCAACTCGGCCATTTGCTCGAACTACCTGGCGAAACACCCCTGGATCTGCGCGATCAGGCAATCATGGAGCTGCTGTATTCTTCCGGCCTGCGCCTGGCGGAGCTGGTCTCCATCGATCTTCACAGCCTTGACCACAATGACGCCATGCTGGAAGTGACCGGCAAAGGCAGCAAAACTCGCCGCCTACCGGTTGGCCGCAAGGCGCTGGAAGCTGTCGATCAATGGTTAAAGGTACGCGGAGAGCTTGCCGGCGCTGGTGAAACAGCACTATTCGTCAGCCAGCGCGGCGGCCGCCTGAGTGCCCGGTCGGTGCAAAGCCGTCTGGCTCTGCGCGCCAGAGAGCAAGGCTCTCCCCGCCATGTGCATCCCCACATGCTACGCCATTCCTTTGCCAGCCACCTGCTGGAATCCTCCGGTGATTTACGTGCCGTGCAGGAACTGCTGGGTCATACCGATATCAGCACCACCCAGATCTATACCCACCTGGATTTCCAACACCTGGCGGAAGTCTACGACCAGGCCCATCCCCGGGCAGGGAAGAAAAAATAGACCTCGGCATTTTCTGCCTACGACACACCATTTTTCTTCCAAAAGGCAAAACCTGACATTCCTCAGCTGAATACCCGCTTTTGTTTGACTTGGGTCAACAAACTCTCGTGGCACAACATTTTGTGGATGCTAATATCTATTAACACTATATGTTGACTATAGAGCACCTCTATTAATTCATGATTGGCATCTACGCACATGAGGGCAGCGATAACTTCGTCGCCTACAGGGATGTAGGTGAGGGGCGTAAGCTGGGAGCGGAAGCTTTGAAAATCTTGCAAATAGCCTGCTACAAGGTGAATTGCGCTTGCGCAAGAGAAGGTGCCCTGGGGCATTTGCTGCGATCTTCGCCTTGTTCTCACTGCCCTCATGCACGAATCTGCTCAAACAGAATTAATAGAGGTGCCCTATAGCCCGAATCCACCGATTCAGGTATTACTCGAAGAGATTTTCATGTCCACTCCTGCCACAGTTGCCACCCTGCCTGTCAGTCTGCACAAACGCAACGGCCGCATTGCCACATTCGACTCGGCAAAGATCCTCTCCGCCATCCACCGTGCCGGGGAAGCCAGCGGCGAGTTCGATCAGACTGAAGCGCAGTTGCTGACCACCCAGGTCATCAAGATTCTCGCGCATATTCCCGAGTCCGTCCCCGAGGTTGAGCGCATCCAGGACATCGTTGAGCAGGTTCTGATCTCCGCCAACCACTTCGCCACCGCACGCGCCTATATCGTGTACCGCGAGCAGCACCGGCGCCAGCGTGAAGACAAGAAAACCCTGGTGGATGTTGCTGCATCGATCAACGAGTATCTGGATCGTGCGGACTGGCGAGTAAGCGCCAATGCCAATCAGGGCTATTCATTGGGGGGATTGATCCTCAACACCTCCGGCAAGGTCATCGCCAACTACTGGCTGAATCATGTGTATCCACCAGAGGTCGGACAGGCCCACCGCAACGCAGATCTGCATATTCACGATCTGGACATGCTGGCCGGTTACTGCGCCGGGTGGTCCTTGCGCACCCTGCTGCACGAAGGGCTAAACGGCGTGCCGGGTAAGGTGGAAGCCGGACCGCCAAGGCATATGTCCTCGGCAGTGGGACAGATCGTCAACTTCCTCGGCACCTTGCAGAACGAATGGGCAGGCGCCCAGGCATTCAGCTCCTTCGACACTTATATGGCGCCCTTTGTCCGCAAGGACGAACTGAGCTATGCCGAAGTACGGCAATCGATTCAGGAATTGATTTACAACCTCAATGTGCCCTCCCGCTGGGGCACACAGACCCCTTTCACCAACCTGACTTTTGACTGGGTCTGCCCTGAGGATCTGCGTGATCAGGTTCCCGTTGTCGGGGGAGAGGAAATGCCCTTCACCTACGGCGAGCTGCAATACGAGATGGATCTGATCAACCGCGCCTACATCGAGGTAATGACCGCCGGAGACGCCAAGGGTCGGGTATTCACCTTTCCCATCCCCACCTACAATATCACCCCGGATTTTCCCTGGGAAAGCGAAAATACCGAGCTGCTGTTCGCCATGACGGCGAAATACGGCCTGCCCTATTTCCAGAACTTCCTCAATTCCGAACTCAAGCCCAATATGGTGCGCTCCATGTGCTGCCGTCTGCAACTGGATCTGCGCGAGCTGCTCAAGCGCGGCAACGGGCTGTTCGGCTCCGCCGAGCAAACCGGCTCCCTGGGCGTGGTCACCATCAACTGCGCCCGCCTGGGACACCTTTACCAGGGTGACGAAACCGCGCTGATGGCGCGCCTGGACGAGCTGCTGCAACTGGCCCGCAACAGTCTGGAGATCAAGCGCAAGATCATTCAGCGCCACATGGATGCCGGGCTTTTCCCCTATACCAAGCGCTACCTGGGCACCCTGCGCAACCACTTCTCCACCATTGGGGTGAATGGTATCAATGAAATGATCCGCAACTTCAGCCGGGACGCACACGACATCACGGACGCCTGGGGCAGCGAGTTTGCAGAACAGTTTCTCGATCATATCCGCGGCCGCATGCTGGAATTTCAGGAAACCACCGGCAACATGTATAACCTGGAGGCCACTCCGGCGGAAGGCACCACCTATCGCTTCGCCAAGGAAGACCGCAAGCGCTGGCCAGACATCCTGCAGGCGGGCAGCGATGACAAACCCTACTACACCAACAGCTCCCAGCTGCCCGTGGGCTATACCGACGACCCCTTCGAGGCGCTGGTGAAGCAGGAAACCCTGCAAAGCAAATACACCGGCGGCACCGTGCTGCATCTGTACATGAGCGAACGGCTGTCCAGCGCCGAAACCTGCAAACGCCTGGTGCGGCGCTCCCTGGGAAACTTCCGCCTGCCCTATATCACCATTACACCCACGTTTTCCATCTGTCCGCAGCACGGCTATCTGGATGGAGAACACGAATTCTGCCCTCGCTGCGACGAGGAACTGATACAGAAAAAAACCCTACAGGAGAACAACCATGTCTGAGCAGAACATCCCACTCAAAGACGAAGAACGCACCCGCTGCGAAATCTGGACCCGGGTGATGGGCTATCACCGCCCGGTAACTTCTTTCAACCCCGGCAAGCAAGCCGAATACAGCGAACGCAGGAACTTTGAAGAATGCCACATGCCTTGCGAATAGGCGGTTTCGTTCCCTTCACCAGCATCGACTATCCGCAGCACCTGTCCGCTGTCGTATTCTGCCAGGGTTGCCCCTGGCGCTGCGGCTATTGCCACAACCAGCACCTGCTGACTTCCCGGACAACAGGGCTGCTGGGTTGGCGCAACATCCTGAAAAAACTGCACCAGCGCCAGAAATTTCTGGACGCGGTGGTTTTCAGCGGTGGAGAGCCCACCCTGCAAAAATCACTGCATACCGCCATGGAACAGGTCAGGGCCATGGGTTTCAAGGTTGGCTTGCACACCGCTGGCTGCTACCCGGATCGCCTGAAAAGCCTGCTGCCCCTGGTGGACTGGGTGGGGCTGGACATCAAGGACCTGCCGGAAAACTACTCCGCGCTCACAGGAGCAGGTGGCAGCGGTGAGCGGGCCTGGGAAAGCCTGGACATCCTGCTAAGCACAGACATTCCGCTGCAAGTACGCACCACCTTGCACCCCGGTATGGAAAAAGCGCAAATCGCCCAGTTGTGCACACATCTCTCCCGGGTGGGGGTGACCGATCACCGCCTGCAAGCCTGCCATTGACCCGGCCACCAAATAGATCATCCTCAGCGCTTCAAACAGGACGCGTATCAAGACGTGGCGCAACGGCGAGCAATTGTCCAGGGCGCTGAAAGCCATTCCACTCCGGCTCCTTTTCCCATAACCGGCAAGCCCGGAAATTGCACCAGGATGTGGAATTTTCCCTGAGAAATTCTTGTTCAATGGCTTGAGGCTGTTTGGGCAAGCGGGACAAGAAGATCCAGGGAAAAACCACAGCACGAGGCTTGGTAACGCTTTGTATTTTTCTAATGTATGCATAACCCAATGTATTGTATTGGGTTATTGAAGAAAATCAGCAGCCTGGTGCAATTTTCGGGCAAGCTCGCCCCCGAGCCGGAGTTTCTATGCCGGTCCCGTTCGAATCAGGTAAAATCAGCAGTTTCCCCCTAACAGCAGATTTCACACAGTGGAACAGTTCAGAGGCACTACCATTCTTTCTGTACGGCGCAACGGCATGGTCGTTATCGGCGGCGACGGCCAGGTATCCATGGGCAACACGGTAATGAAAGGCAATGCCCGCAAGGTGCGGCGGCTGTACAAAAAACAGGTGATTGCAGGTTTTGCCGGGGCAACCGCCGATGCCTTCACCCTGTTCGAACGCTTCGAGGGCAAGCTGGAGAAGCACTCCGGACATCTGGTGCGCGCCGCCGTGGAGCTGGCCAAGGACTGGCGCACCGACCGCATGCTGCGCCGCCTGGAGGCCCTGCTTTGCGTAGCAGACAAGGAAGCCTCCCTGATCCTTACCGGCAACGGTGACGTAATCGAGCCAGAGAACGATCTCATGGCTATCGGTTCCGGTGGCCCCTTTGCCCAATCTGCGGCCCTGGCGCTACTGGAGAACACCGAGCTTCCCGCCCGGGAGATCGTGGAAAAGGGCCTGGCCATCGCCGCTGACATCTGCGTCTACACCAACCACAACCGCGTCATCGAAGAACTGGAAACCAAATAATGTCCCAGACCACCCCCCAGGAAATTGTAAAGGAACTCAACAAACATATTGTCGGCCAGGATCAGGCCAAACGCGCTGTCGCCATTGCCCTGCGCAATCGCTGGCGGCGCACCCGCGTGGATGAAGCGCTACGCGACGAGATCACCCCCAAGAACATCCTCATGATCGGCCCCACCGGCGTGGGCAAGACCGAAATCGCCCGCCGCCTCGCCCGCCTCGCCAACGCTCCATTTCTGAAAGTAGAAGCCACCAAATTCACCGAAGTAGGCTATGTTGGCCGCGAGGTGGATTCCATCATCCGTGATCTTGCAGATGCTGCGGTGAATATGGTCAAGGAACAGGAGTTGGCCAAGGTGCAGGATGAGGCCGCCATTGCTGCGGAAGAGCGGATATTGGACATTTTGCTCCCCCCTCCCAGAACCAGCGACTGGGAGGAAGACGCCAATCCGGAGCCGCCACCAGCATCGGCCACCCGTGAGAAATTCCGCAGCAAGCTGCGCAACGGCGATCTGGACAACAAGGAAATCGAGGTGGATCTGAGCGAGAATCCCATCGGCGTGGAAATCATGGCTCCTCCCGGCATGGAGGAAATGACCAGCCAGCTGCAAAGCATGTTCCAGAACATGGGTTCGGGGCGCACCAGCAAGCGCAAGCTGCGCATCAAGGATGCGATCAAACTGCTACGCGACGAGGAAGCCGGCAAACGCATCAACCACGAAGACCTGAAGCTGCGCGCCATCGAAATGGTGGAGCAGCAAGGCATCGTATTTCTGGACGAGCTGGACAAGGTGACCAGCCGCACCGACCACAGCGGTGCAGACGTATCCCGGGAAGGGGTGCAGCGCGACTTGCTGCCCCTGGTGGAAGGCTGCAGTGTCTCCACCAAACATGGCATGGTCAAGACGGATCACATCCTGTTTATCGCCTCCGGGGCATTTCACTTGTCCAAACCTTCGGATCTGATCCCCGAACTCCAGGGGCGCCTGCCCATCCGGGTGGAGCTGTCCGCCCTCAGCGCCAAAGACTTTATCCGCATTCTCACCGAACCGGATGCATCGCTTACCGAGCAATACAGCGCCCTGATGGCAACCGAGGGAGTGCAGCTGAGCTTTGACGATTCCGGCATCCAGCGCATCGCACAGATCGCCTGGGAGGTAAACGAGCGCACGGAAAACATCGGCGCCCGGCGCCTGCATACGGTGATGGAGCGGCTGCTGGAGGAAGTGTCCTTCGAAGCTTCCACCCTGCAGGGACAAAGCAGGGTGGTGGATGCGGCCTATGTGGATGCACATCTGGGAGAACTGGCGGACAATGAAGACCTGACGCGGTTTATTCTGTAGCCCGAAGAAACCCGGGTATCTGTACCCGTTCACCAGCCATCAAGTGAGGCATAATCGCCTGCTGCATTATTTTACTGAGGAATGACTGAAGATGTCTCACCCCACACCAACAGAACTGAACCTGCACCGCATCTCGCGGGTGCTGGAAGTCAGCTTCGATGATGGATCCAGCTTCAAGCTGCCGGCAGAATACCTGCGTGCCTTCTCGCCTTCCGCCGAGGTCATGGGGCATGGCCCCGGACAACGCAAGGTTCCTGTGGGCATCGAAAAAGTCAATATCGACCAGATTGAACCTGTGGGCAACTACGCCATCGTGCTGCACTTTGATGACGAACACAACACCGGCATTTACTCCTGGGAAACCCTGTATAATCTCGGCAGGAATTACGATCAATACTGGCAACAGTATCTGGACGAACTGAAAGACGTGGGCTACGAACGCAGGGATCCTGCTTCCTGAGTCTTTGATTGCTTGGTGCATTACGATACATCCCAGTATCATGGTCATTACGGCACAAGCTGGAATCCATACGCACCAGGAACTCTGGATCCCGGCCTGCGCCGGGATGACGGCAAACCATTTGGACTTGACTTCCTTGATGCTTCGGGTCTGATTAGAAAGGTATCCAGCGCAAATGAGCAATAATCAGAACAACAGCACCCATTTCGGCTACAAAACCGTCGCCGCCGATAAAAAAGCCGAGCTGGTGCGGGGCGTGTTCGATTCCGTAGCCTCACGCTATGACCTGATGAATGACCTCATGTCCATGGGCGTCCACCGTTTGTGGAAGCGGTTTGCGGTAGAGTTGTCCGGGGTGCGCGCCGGCCAGCAGGTGCTGGATCTGGCTTCGGGAACCGGTGATCTGGCCGACCGCTTCGCCGGGCTGGTGGGGCCGGAAGGGCTGGTGGTGATGACCGATATCAATGCCAATATGCTGGTAACCGGAAGGGATCGCATGGCAGATCGTGGGCACGCCGGCAACCTCAGCTACGCCCAGGTGAATGCAGAGGCGCTGCCCTTTCCTGACAACAGCTTCGACTGCATCACCATCGGCTTCGGCCTGCGCAATGTCACCGACAAACAGAAGGCGCTGCGCGCCATGTATCAGGCACTCAAACCCGGCGGCCGCGCACTGGTGCTGGAATTTTCCAAACCCGTCATCAAGCCGCTGGAAAAAATCTACGACCTGTATTCCTTCAGCCTGCTGCCCAAGATCGGCAAGCTGGTCACTCATGATGAAGACAGTTACCGCTACCTGGCCGAGTCCATCCGCATGCATCCCAACCAGGAAACCCTGCGTGAAATGATGGAGCAGGCGGGCTTTGAAAACTGCGACTACCACAACCTTACCGGCGGCATCGTTGCCGTGCACCGCGGCTTCAAACTCTAGAGGATTTACCATGAATCGCCGAGACGATGTTGGGGAATCCTGTCATTCCGGCACAGGCCGGGATCCAGGCGTCGAAGCGCCGACATGGACCCCGGCTCTGGCGCAGGCTACCCGCTGCACTCCCTCTCCTCCATGCACAGGGTTGTACGCCAGGATGACGACCAGAACCAGCAGGGGTTCATAATCGTTATGTCCACCCGAGACCTGGCATTGTCATCCCTGGAGCACGGCATCAACACCCTGCTGCAACTGGATCCTGTCGCCTGCAACAAGCTGGCCAGGCATCACGGCAGGATTATCGGTATTCATTTGCGCGGAGCGGAAATCACACTCTACTTCATCCCCGATCAACAAGGGCATTTGCAGTTGTTCAGCCAGATTGAAGGCGAACCCGATGCCCTGCTCTGCGGCAGCCCCCTGGATTTGCTGCGTAGCAGCGACAAGGAACAGGGCAGTGCGCAATTATTTGCCGGTCGCGTCAGCATCACCGGCAACACCGCCCTGGCTCACGATTTTGGCGCCACCCTGGGTGGGCTGGATATCGACTGGGAAGAACAGCTGTCAAAACTCACCGGCGACATTCTCGCCCATCAAACCGGCGCTGCTGTCCGCAAAGCGGGGCACTGGCTCAGGAATACCGACTCCCGCATAAAAGCCGATCTTGGCGAATATCTTACAGAGGAAGCCCGCCTGCTGCCCCACCCGCTGGAAGTCGAGGACTTCATTGCCCAGGTGGATGAGCTGCGTGAGCATACTGACCGCCTGGAAGCCCGCATCCGCCTCTTGCAACGCCAGCTGCAACAGGAGGAGAAATGATTCCGCTACGCCAGGGATTACGGGTCATACACATCACCTGGGTTCTGCTCAAGAACGGCCTGGACGAGTTTGTCCTTGCCGCTCATTTGTTTCGTCCGATCCGCTTTTTCCGCTTTCTTTCGCCATTTTACTGGCTGCAAAAAGGGCAACGCCCGAATTATGGCATCCGAATCCGCCACACCCTTGAAGATCTGGGGCCGATCTACATTAAATTTGGGCAGATTCTCTCCACCCGCCGCGACCTGCTGCCCGATGAGATTGCCGAAGAGCTGATAAAACTGCAGGATGACGTACCCCCTTTCCCGGCAGAACAATCCCGCCAGATTGTGGAAAAGGCACTGGGAGGAAAGGTAGATGACCTGTTCGCCCGCTTTGATCCCGAACCCATGGCCTCCGCATCCATTGCCCAGGTACATGCCGCCCGGCTGCACAGTGGCGAGGAGGTCATCGTCAAGGTGGTGCGCCCCGGCATCGAGAAAGCCATCCGCAAGGATGTGGATCTGATGTATACCCTTGCCGGGCTGGCGCAAAAATACTCCCGGGAGGCGCGCCGCCTGCGTCCTACAGAGGTGGTGGAAGAGTACGAAAAGACCATTTTCGATGAACTGGATCTCACCCGCGAAGCCGCCAACGCTTCCCAGCTGCGACGTAATTTCCTGGACAGTGAGATGCTCTATATTCCTAAGGTTTACTGGGACTACTGCCATCGCAATGTGATGGTCATGGAACGCATCTATGGCACTCCCGTGGATGAGGTGGAGACGCTAAAGGCCCAGGGTGTGAGCATGGCCATGCTGGGAGAGCGCGGGGTGGAGATCTTCTTTACCCAGGTCTTCCGCGACAATTTCTTTCACGCCGACATGCACCCGGGAAACATCTTTGTAGAACCCAGTGGCCGTTATATCAGCGTCGATTTCGGCATCATGGGCACCCTCACTGCCGAGGATCAGCGGTATCTGGCGGAAAACCTTTTGGCTTTCTTCCATCGTGATTACCGCCGCGTGGCGGAGCTGCATGTGGAGTCCGGCTGGGTTCCCAAGGGCACACGCATCGAAGATTTTGAAGCGGCCATCCGCACCGTCAGCGAGCCTATCTGGGAAAAACCCATTGCCGAGATTTCCTTCGGGCACTTCCTGCTGCGCCTTTTCCAGACGGCCCGGCGCTTTGACATGGAAGTGCAGCCGCAACTGGTGCTGCTGCAAAAAACCTTGCTGAACATCGAAGGCCTGGGGCGCATGCTGTATCCGCAGCTGGATCTGTGGGCCACAGCCAAGCCCTTCATGGAAAAGTGGGTTGCACAACAGGTCGGCCCCAAGGCCTTTCTGCGCAGGGTGAAGGAAAACATGCCACAGTTGTCTGAAGAGCTGCCGGAAATCCCGCGCCTGGCCTATCAGGTACTCAAGAGCGCCCAGAGCGGCAAGCTGCGCCTGGAATCACATTCAGAGGAACTCAAGACGCTGCGTCAGGATCTCCAGCAGGGACAAAGCCGCACCCGGCAAAGCATCGCGGGGAGCGCCCTGATTATCAGCGCCGCACTACTGGCCGGCCTGGGAACCCCGTTGCTATCCGCCAGCCTGCTGCCCCTGCTCAGTGGTGGCCTTGGCATCGCTGGCATCGGTTTGTTGGGAAACAGCCTGCTGCGCCGCTGAAACCGGCACTTTTACCCGCAGCCGGGCCTGGGCAGAAGAAATATTGCCGGCCTGTAAATGCGCGGTGAATTTTCCTCCGCTGATGCGCTGCTGGATGGAGATACGGCCACCTTTTGCCTCAACCAGTATCCCCTTGTGGATTCTGCCATTGCGCTCCTTGAGGATAACCCTGCGCTCAAGATAGCCTGACAGACGCTCAACGGGAACCTTGCGGTATTCCCACATATATTCCACTTTTGGCGGCAGAGGCTTCTGCTTCTTCCCCGCCCCGCTGTTGCGCCGCACCAGAGACACACCATCGAGGATGCGGAAACTCAGATCCGTAACAAGGCGGTCATTGACCGCCAGCTGCAAACCAAGTTTTTCTGCGATTTGTTCCCGGGGCAGTTGCATTAGCGCAAATATGCCAATGGGGTTCGGGGGGCTGAGTTCGATCAGCAGGGTACCCCAGCTGGTGACATATTCCTTCAGTGCGTGCTTCAGGCCGAAACCCGGCACAATGCCGCTCCTTTCGATTTCGCGAATCAAGTCATCCGCCATCAATAGCTTGAAATCTTCAGGTGTCACACCCCGTTTTTGGGCACAGTATTCCATTACTTTCTGCCCAAACTCTGGGGAGTTTTCGTAGGTGATCTTCAATTTGTTCAACAAGACACCCAGCATTTTCTGCGCTTCCAAAGCCGGCACATTGCTCAGAGCCAACGACATTGCCAGATGCTGCATACCCTGAATATCAACAGAAAAATCACTGTAAAGCTTTTGTGCCGAAGGAATATACTGATAGCCGAACCTTATATCTCCCTGCAACCTTTCAAACCCCATCTCCTGAAGCTGGATCAGCGAGGGTTCGCTGCCAGCCCTGCATACATCCGCTTGCTTGCCATCGGTTTTTCTGTATCCGGCGCGCTCTCTGAAGCGATCCAGCTCCGCTGCCCGGCCACCGGAGAAATCAAGCACTACATCATTTACCACAATGTTCAACGTATCCGGCGGGTCGATTTTCCCCAGCGCCGGGAGTCTCCTGGCGAGATAGGATATGGCATCCGGACCCTGGACATGTACGGCTCGAATGAAAAAGCCCTGCTCCTGGCCGGCGGGCACAACCTCTATGCCCTGGACGTCAATCTTTCCGTTTAGGCTGGTATTGAGATCCCGGTAATGAATCGCGGCATGAGGCGCAGCCTGCAAAATGGCGTCGTCCAGTTTGGATTTTACAAAATAATAAAATCCCCAATGCGCGATTGCCCAAAAAATGATGGGCATGCCGATCAGCCATACCCAGATGTTTCTCCTTCGTCTCACCATAGTCCCCTTAATGTAACTCCTGAACCCGCGGATTCAGGTTAACTGTTAATGAAAAACCCCTGACCGTAGGGCACAACTATCGAGTGGCCGGGCGCATCAGCGAAGACTCCACGGTATTACGCTGCGCTGACCCCACTAGTTTCTCGATCAGTTCAAGCGCAAAATCCATGGCCGTACCAGGCCCACGAGAGGTAATGACCTTGCCATCGACAACCACTGCCCGGTCATCAACATAACGGGTGTCTTCCAGTTGCATGGCATCGATGACGCCTGGATAGGAGGTTGCCTGTTTTCCCCGCAGCAAGCCGGCACTGGCCAGCACTTTGGGCGCGGCACAGATGGCGGCTGTATATTTTCCCTGCTCCGCCATCCGCTTCAACATACGCTGGATGCGCACATCCTCATCCAGATAATCGGCACCTGGCAACCCCCCGGGCAGCACCATCATGTCGAAATCATCACCCAGTACTTTGTCCAGACTGGTATCAGGAACAAGTACCACTCCGCGGCTACAGGTAACAGCGCCATCCGCCAGGCCTGCGGTAATCACCTCGATGCCAGCCCGCCGCAACAAATCAATGATGCTGACAGCCTCCAGCTCTTCACAGCCCTGCGCCAGGGGAACCAATACTCGCGCCATATTCATGCCCTCGGTTTCAATCCTGAACCCACGGATTCAGGTCAATATAACCCCGATTGCTGCGGAAAAACCGGAAGCATTCTATCTTTTGCCGGATTCCGCAGGCTTATTTTTGGCTGAGAATGGAGATCCCCTTGAGAAGGTTTAGCGCCTCATTCAACTCGTAGTCTTCTTCCAGGAGTTTTTTCTCGCCGTTACCATTGTTCTTGTTGGGCTTTTTCTTGTCAGGATTCGCCAGATGGTCAGCCAGATCGGCTTCTTTGAGCTGCAACAGGCTCTTTTTCAGCTCCTTGAGCTTCACTTTGCTCAGTTCGATATCCGGCTCAATCCCTTCCGCCTGAATGGAGCGCCCATTGGGAGTGTAATACCTGGCCGTAGTGAGCTTGATGGCAATTTTGCTACTGATGGGAACAATGGTCTGCACCGAACCCTTGCCAAAGGTGGTGCGCCCCATGATGACCGCCCGCCTGTGATCCTGCAGCGCGCCCGCCACGATTTCCGAGGCCGAAGCCGAACCCTCGTTTACCAGCACCACCAGAGGCGCTCCATTCAGGACATCGCCGGGACGGGCGCTGAGCTTCAATGCAGAACTTTCGCCCCGCCCCTTGGTAAAGACGATCAATCCCTTCTCCAGGAACGCATCACTGACCGCAACGGCGCCCTGTAATACACCGCCAGGATTATTGCGCAAATCCAGCACCAGCCCCTTTAGTGGCGCGCCCGATTTCTTTTGCAGCTTGCGTATGGCCTGCAGCATGTCATCTGCAGTGGGCGCCTGAAACTGTGCCAGGCGCACATAGCCAAACCCAGGCTCCAGCTCCCGCGATTTCACGCTTGCCTGCTTGATCACAGCCCGGATAATTTCAAATTCCAGGGGCTTGGGTTCGCCGCCACGCTGCACTGTAAGCTTGATTCCGGTTCCCGGCTTGCCACGCATGATTTTTACTGCGTTGCTCAAACTCATGCCTTTCGCGGGCTTGCCATCCAGGCGGATAATCAGGTCTCCTGCCTGGATACCCGCCTTCTGCGCCGGGGTGTCGTCAATGGGGGATATGACTTTAATGAAGCCATCCTCTACACCGACTTCGATGCCCAGACCACCGAACTCCCCGCTGGTTCCTTCCTGCAGCGCCTTGAAATGCTCTTCGTCCAGATAGGCGGAATGGGGATCCAGTCCTTCCAGCATGCCACGAATGGCATGATCCAGAAGTTCCCGGTCGGTAACCGGCTCTACATAATCCTGTTGCACCCGGCCGAACACCTCGGCAAAAATCCGCAGTTCCTTCAGCGGCAGCCTTTTTTCTTCCGCCGCTGTTTCCTTGGCAAGGGATGCCGAAAACGGCGCTAAAACCACGCAGCCCCATAAAATGCTTCTGATTACCCACTTGCTCATTTCAACGTCTCTGTATATGACCATAAAATCTTGCTATCACCTGTTACGGGGCTTCCTGCACCAACGCATGGGATTTAGCGCTTTGCCCTGCTGGCGGATGCCAAAATAGATCCCGCTGTCTTTGCGCCCTTCATTGCCACTGGCCTGGGCAATAATTTCACCTGCCTCTACCCATTCACCGGTTTCCTTGAACAAACTTTGGTTGTGGCCATACAAGGTCATAAAGCCGTCACCGTGTTCAACGATAGCCAGCAGGCCATAGCCTCGCAGCCAGTCTGCCCATGCGACTCTTCCCGCATGCACGGCCCGCACATCCTCACCGGCTCTGGCACTGATTATAACCCCGTCCCAGCGCAAGTTACCGATTTTCTGGGCGCCAAAGGTTTTCAGCAGTTTCCCCGGCAATGGCCAGATGAGCTTGCCCTTGTTCTGCCGAAAGGATTTCTGCTCTGGCAGATTCAGCATCTGGAAGGCGTCTTGCAAATGCTTTAGCAATTCCGCCAGCCGGCGCTCATCTTCCTGCCAGCGCTTCAGCTTTTCACCCTGCTGCGCCAGCCGGGAATCAACCTGCTGCAGCAGCCGCCTGCGTTGCTGCTGCCGCTGTTGCAGGCTTTTCTTTTTCTCCTGTTGCCGGTCGCGCAATCGCTCCAGTGAAGCTTGCTGGCGCTTGATCTGTACTGTCAGGCTGCGTTTTTCTTTCAAATCCCGATCAAAGACCTGCAGCTGCCGGGCGCGTTCCCTGCTGATGTAGTCGTGATAGGCCAACAGACGGCTGAGTGCGGCGGGATCCTGTTGATTGAGGAATAGCTTGAGCCGCTCCTGGCGTCCCGCCATGTACGCAGAACGCAGCAACAGCGCCAGTTTGCCGCGGGTCTTCCCGAGGCGCTGCCGCAGGTTCTGTTGCAGACGTTGAAGTAGTTGCAGCTCTTGTTGCAACTGCTCCCGCCGCGCTTCCAGCTGGCGCTGCTGCGCGATCAGGGAGCCTATTTCCCGCTCTGTGTCCGCCAGTTCGGCCGCCAGAGCGTCCTTCTCCTGGCGGGTTTTCCTGATGGTTTCCCGCAAGCGAGAAATACGTTGTTGCAGTTGTTCCCTTTGCTGCTGGGCACGCTGCTGTTGTTCTTGCTTGTCCGCCGCTGTTGCAGAAGCGTCCGCCCCCACAAGCAGCAGCACGCCACAGACAGGGAAAAGCAATCTGGACACCATCAGGCAGTTTCAGGTTCCTGTTCCTGATCTTCGTACTCGATAAGCGAATGGCCGGTCATTTCCACAGGCTGCGGCAGCCCCATGATTTTCAGTAATGTGGGCGCCACATCACAAAGGGAGCCACCTTCGGAAAAATGGGCAGCGCGATCTCCTACATAAATCAACGGCACCGGGTTGGTGGTATGGGCGGTATAAGGCTGGCCGGTTTCTTCGTCCAGCATTTTCTCGCAGTTGCCATGATCTGCGGTAATCAACATGGCGCCGCCAACCTTGTGAATTGCCCGCATCACCCGTCCCAAGCATTCATCCAGGGTCTCCACCGCCTGCACGGAGGCCTCGAACTTGCCCGTATGACCAACCATATCGCCATTGGCATAGTTGACGATGATCGCATCATACTTGCCTTCTTCTATCGCCTGCACCAGATGGTCGGTCACTTCCGGCGCACTCATTTCCGGCTTGAGGTCGTAGGTCGCCACATTCGGTGAGGGCACGAGAATGCGGTCCTCTCCCTCGAAAGGCTGCTCCTGACCGCCGTTGAAGAAGAAGGTCACATGGGCGTATTTCTCTGTTTCGGCCAGCCGCAACTGGCGCAGACCCAGCCTGGAGATATATTCTCCAAACACGTTTTCCAGGCGCTCTGCGGGAAACGCCACCGGGATATCCCATTCCTTGTTATATTCCGTGAGGCTGACAAAAATACCAAGGTCAGGCGCCGCTTCCCGGTGAAAGGCATCAAAGTCCTTTTCGATAAACGGGCGGGTAATCTGCCGTGCACGATCAGAGCGGTAGTTCATGTTGATCACCACATCGCCATCACGCACACCTACCCTTTCTCCGCTGGCGGGAACGATGACTGTGGCCTCGACGAATTCATCGGTTTCCCCCCGTGCATAGGCCATTTCCAGACCTTCTGTGGCGCTGGCGGCCACATATTCCGCCTTGCCCTCGGTAATCAGGTCATAGGCTTTCTGGATACGCTCCCAGTGATGATCCCTGTCCATGGCGAAATAACGCCCGATGATGCTGGCAATACGACCCGTTCCGGTTTCTGCAAGCACCTCGTCCATGGCCTGCAGGGAAGCCATGGCGCTTTTTGGCGGCATGTCTCTTCCATCGAGAAATGCATGTACGAAGATCTTTTTTGCACCACGCTCCGCCGCCAGCTTGACCATGGCATGAATATGTTCTTCGTGGGAATGCACCCCTCCCGGAGAGAGCAGCCCCAGAAGATGCACCGCCGATTCATTGTCCACGGCGATATCCACCGCCCCTGTCAGGGTGGCATTGCTGAAAAAAGAACCTGTACGCACGGAGCGGCTGACGCGGGTAAACTCCTGGTAAACCACTCGCCCACTCCCCAGATTCAGATGCCCGACCTCGGAGTTGCCCATCTGGCCGCTGGGCAATCCCACAGATGACCCCGCGGTTTCCAGTGCGGTATGCGCCCCTTCGTTCCAGAGCCGATCCCATACCGGCGTGCTGGCGGCGGCAATGGCGTTGTTTTCCTTTTCTTCGCGCAATCCCCAGCCATCGAGGATGATCAGCACAACAGGGCGGGGCGTGTCATTCATTTCAAAAAGCTCACTGTACAGATGAATATGCCGGTGTAATTTTATCAGACTTCCGCCCGTCGCCTTGGCTGCAAATTCATGACTTGATCCAGATTTCCAAAAAAGCCTTGCCATTCAGTTTCCCCGGCGGCTTTCGGCTTTGGAGTCGAACCGGGTACTCGAGGCAAAAAAAAGAATTTGCTTGCAGTTTCCATAGTAAAACAGTGTATTATTGTATTAGCGTGTAATAAATAACGCATACGTCAATGGCATTGGAGAGGCTTGTGAAGACTTTTTCTTCCTCCCGAAAAAACAGAATTCAGGAATTTGGCGACAACATGGCGTTGATGCAGGATGATGGCGATATTGAACGCGCCTCCCGGTCACTGAAAGCCATGTCCCATCCTTTACGGCTCAAGATACTTTGTACCTTGGGCGAAGATGAGGTCAGTGTGCATGACATTGTCGCCAAGGTTGGGTCATCACAAAGCAATATTTCCCAGCATCTGGCCATTCTGCGCGACAAAGGCATACTGGATGCCCGCAAGGATGCCAACCGGGTTTTCTACCGGGTCAGCGACGCTCGCACCCTCCAACTCATCGATATGATGCGCCAGGTATTCTGTACCCACGCCCGTTAACGGGCTGTACGCCGCGGCAGAACATACGGGCATTTTCAATGGCCATAAGTCATTGAAAATGGAGAAAAGACAAAATCACACTTTAATGTCTTTCCGGGTTGAAAAAAGCCATGGAAAACCTTTTCCAACATCCTGTTAAGAAGCGCTAACCCAGCCTGGGCACCAGCATCGCGTACCTGTAGAAAGCGTGCGCACAGGGTTCATGACTTGATCAGAGGCTCCCCAAGTACGCTATAATCACGCTCTTTTCTCCGCGAGACTCTAGATTCGGATGGAACAACTGGCAGAATTCATCACCAATCATCTGCTCCTGGTTATTACTTTTCTTGCTCTGGCCGGGGCGCTGACCTGGAACATTTTCTTCGACCCCGTAAACAAGGCGGCAGTGGATGCGCTGCAAAGCACCATACTCATGAACCACGATGATGCCGTGGTCGTGGATGTGCGTTCAATCGCCGATTTTAACAAGGGTCATATCACGAATGCGCTCAACATCCCATTGAACAGCCTGGCCAAGCAGCTGCAGCAGCTGGAGAAGCACAAGGACAAGCCGATCATCGTCGCCTGCCGTTCCGGCTCACGCTCCGGCATGGCCTGCAAGACGCTCATGAAGGCCGGTTTCAAGGATGTACACAACCTCCGTGGTGGCATGATGGCCTGGGAAAGCGCCGGGCTGCCGGTCAAACGCAACTAACTTTCAGACAATTTCAGGAGCCACACCATGACAGAAGAAGTTCAGCGCCAGTTCTCCATTCAGCGCATCTACACCAAAGACATCTCCTTCGAGACCCCGAATTCCCCCGAGATCTTCATGCAGGAATGGAAGCCGGAAATCAACGTGAATCTGAACAATGCCGTCAAGGATCTTGGGGAGGGCAACCTCGAGGTGTCGCTGACGGTTACGGTTACGGCAAAAATCGAAGACCGTACTGCCTATCTCGCAGAAGCCACACAGTCAGGCATTTTCCTGGCCCGCAGCATCCCGGAGGAAGAAATGGGACCCATGCTTGGCGTCTATTGCCCCAATGTGCTCTTCCCCTATGTCAGGGAAGTGTTGTCCGACCTGATTAATCGCGGCAGCTTCCCGCAGTTCCTCCTTGCGCCAGTGAACTTTGAGGCGCTGTATGCCCAGCAGATACAACAGCAAAAACAGGAAACGGCGCCAGCAGAGCACTGAAGCAGAACCGCCGATGCCCATAACCAATGTGAGGATTTCCGTATTAGGCGCAGGCTCCTGGGGCACCGCCCTGGGAATACTGCTGGCCAGACACGGCCATCAGGTAAACCTCTGGGGGCATAGGGCAGACGAGATGGCGGCCCTCGAGCAGGATCGTGAAAACAAGCACTATTTACCCGGCGTTCCTTTTCCAAAAACCCTGTTTCCTACTGCCGATCTGGCTAAAAGCATCAGTGGTGCGGGCGAAATCCTCATCGTTGTCCCAAGCCATGCCTTCGCCAGCGTACTGCAACAGGTAAAGGCCCTGGCCCCTTCACTACGCTCTCTGAGCTGGGCAACCAAGGGACTGGAACCGGCACATCGGCGCCTGATGAGTGAAGTCGCCAGAGAAGCCTTCCCCGAAGCGGATATTGCGGTGGTATCTGGCCCGACCTTCGCCATGGAAGTCGCCAAAGGCATGCCCACCGCCGTCACCGTCGCCTCCAGCAGCCTGGAATACGCCAAAAGGCTTGCAGACTATCTGCACGGTGAAACATTCCGCGCCTATACCTCCGGCGACATCATCGGCGTACAGGTAGGCGGTGCCGCCAAGAATGTCATGGCCATCGCCGCCGGCATGTCTGATGGCCTGGGCTTCGGCGCCAACGCCAGAGCTGCATTGATCACCCGTGGATTGGCCGAAATCACCCGCCTGGGCCTGGCCCTGGGGGGCAAGCATGACACCTTCATGGGGCTGGCAGGATTGGGCGACCTGGTGCTGACCTGCACCGACGACCAGTCCCGCAACCGGCGCATGGGGTTGGCCCTTGCCAGCGGTCATGGCATCGAGACAGCCAGAAGGCGCATTGGACAGGAAGTGGAGGGGTTGGCTGCTGCAAGGGATTTCCGCATCAAGGCCAGAGACCTTGGCGTGGAAATGCCAATTACCGAGCATGTCTACCAGATTATATACAAGGAACTGGATCCGGCAGTTGCAGTAAAAACCCTGCTGAGCCGCGAACAGAAGCCCGAGCCGGGTTGACCAGAGAGCTATCCCGCACCGGAAAAATCCCACTGCCGCCAGGCTTCATAGACAACCACCGCCGCCGCATTGGAGAGATTCAGGCTGCGCTGATCCGGCAGCATGGGCAGGCGCAGGCAGTGCGACGGCGGCAAGCTGTCAAGAATGCTTGCCGGCAGGCCCCGCGTTTCCGGGCCAAACAGCAACACATCCCCAGGCTGGTAGGCAACGCTCGCATGGGAAGCATTGCCCCGGGTGCTGAACGCCATCACCTGCGGCTGATCGAGGCTGGCGAGCATGGCCTCATAAGAGTCATGCAATGTCACCCCCACGAACTCATGATAATCCAGCCCCGCCCGCTTCAACCGGCTGTGATCAAGCGCGAAACCCAGCGGCTTTACCAAGTGCAGCCTGCAACCGGTATTCGCGCACAAACGGATAATATTTCCCGTGTTTGGCGGGATCTCTGGCTGATATAATACAAGATTAAACACTATCTGCTCCTGGAGTCCGGCTATGAGCGACCCCCGGCTTGCCGTGGATTTTTGTGGACTAAAATTTCACACACCGCTGGTGCTGCTTTCCGGCTGCGTGGGGTTTGGCGAAGAATACACCCGTGTGGAGGGATTCTCCAATCGTGACGCCGGCGCCGTGTGCCTGAAGGGCACCACCGGCACCGCTCGCCCCGGCAATGCGCCTCATCGGGTCTACGAAACCCCCGGCGGCATGCTCAATGCCATTGGCCTGCAGAACCCTGGTGTTGACCAGGTAGTTTCCTCCATCTTGCCCCAGCTGGATTTTGAGGAAACCCGCTTTATCGCCAATATTTCCGGTTCCACCCTGGAAGAATACGGGGAAGTCGCCCGCAAGTTCGATGATTCACCCATTGACGCCATCGAAATCAATATTTCCTGCCCGAACGTAAAAGAAGGCGGCGTGGCTTTTGGCAACGATCCGGACATGTCCGCCCAGGTGGTGGAAGTCTGCCGCAAGGCTACTGACAAGCCTCTGATCACCAAATTATCCCCCAACCAGACCGATATTGCCTACAACGCTAAACGCTGTATCGAAGCGGGCACCGACGGCCTGGCGGTGATCAATACCCTGATGGGCATGGCCATCGACATCGAAAGCCGTTCGCCAGTGATTGGCAACAATCAGGGAGGGCTGTCTGGCCCGGCAATCAAGCCCATTGCGCTGCTCAAGGTACATCAGGTTTACCAGGTTGCAAGAGAACACAATATCCCCATTATCGGCCAGGGAGGAATCACCAGCGCTGAAGATGCTCTGGAATTCCTCATCGCGGGCGCCAGCGTTGTAGGCATAGGCACGGCACTGTTCTATGATCCACTGATCTGCAGCAAGATCAACGCTGGCATTCTGGGCTATCTCGAATGCCAGCAGCTGGCGGAAGTTGGACAGATAACAGGCAGCCTGCGCCTGAATGAACCTTCTTCACCAAAGTGCGGCTGCTGAGGGGCATCCCTGAATGAGCACAGCCGAACCAATCGCTCCGCAGTCCGCAGAAGAGCTGAAGCGGTTTACGCCGCTTTCGGATCTGTCTTACGACAAACTGCTGGAAATTGCCGAAAAGGCGCAATGGCTGAAAACAAAGAAACGCTCTCAGCTGATGGATCTGGGCGATAGGGAAGAAAGCAGCTTGTTCCTTCTGCGGGGGAATGTCCTCATGGAAGCAACAGACGGGCGCCAACGCATCATCAAGCATACCGATACGGCGGCCCGTTCACCCCTTTCGCGTCTGCGCCCCAGCAGATATCGCGTATCTGCACTCACACCGGTGCAATACATCAAGATCAGCAATGCATTGCTGGACGAACTGGCGGATCTGGACGACTCTTCCGAAATGATTTCCACCCATTACCTGGTCGAGGAAAGCAGCGAGGGAAACGCGGATTTTTCCACCCAGGTGGTTGCCCGCATCTATGATGACCTGCGCAAACATGTCTTGCTGATGCTGTCCTGGCACCCCGTTTCCCTGGGCGTCAGCCGCCAGATTCTGGCACAGCCAAAAGATGTTTCCGCCATTGCCAGATGGGCCATGCTCGACCCGGTGCTCGCTCTCAAGCTCATGAAAGCCGCCCAGTTTCAACACCGGCCAGGCGGAACCGTGCCCAATGTCGCCTCGGCCGTATCACAGATGGGTTCGCAAAAGACCCGCAAACTGGCTTTCATGAACCTATTCCGGGAGTCACGCGATCCCCGCACCCCGGTTCTCCAGGAAGCCTTCCGCAATACCTGGGAGCGCAGCGTCAGCGTTGCCGCCGTGGCCAAACGGCTGGCCGGGGAACTGGGCCAGAAAGACCCCGCCGAAGCCGAGCTGGCGGGGTTGCTGCACAATGCAGGAGAAACAGCCATCATCAGTTACGCCTACAGTTTTTACAGGGAGATCTCGGTGCAGGAGCTGCACAAATGTACGCTGATGTTTGGCAAGGAAACCGGCCGGATGCTGCTTTCGCACTGGAACATTTCCCACTCCCTGGCGCAGAGTATCTGTGACGCGACGGAATGGCTGCACGACCACGGCAGCAAGAAACCCGATCTGTCGGACATCGTCATAGCCGCCCGCGCCTGTGTGCAGATCAGCCGCAAGGATGAGAGCAACCGACCACCGCCCTTGCCACAGATCCCCGCATTGAAAAGGCTCAGGCTGGACACGCCGAACAGCATACTGGCGACGGAGTTGCGCGCTTTTGCCAGCGATTATCTGGAAGAGACAAAACAAAAGCTCGGTATTGAATAGTCAGCTCCGCAAGTGCTCGATGTACTTTGGCATCCCCTCACACACCAGCCGCACACCTTCCGCCTGTACGCGCACCCGCGAAACGCCGCCTTCTACCCCAAGATCACAATGCGCCCGGCCGCGGCCCTCCAGCGGAACAGGAATCATATCCCTGTAGGTATAGATATTTTCTCCCACATCTCCTCCACAGCATATCCCGGGAAGCTTCAGGGCGCCACCTTCCAGCAGTTCTCCGTTTTCAAAAACCAGTTCAATATTTTGCCGCCACTTGGTACGCTCTTCGGATCCGGTCATGGTTTTGATCAGGCAGGCCGGCTCGAAGCGAATACGCACCTCATCATCAACGAGCCTGATGTCTGTAATTCGGGAGCCGGGCAATTCAATGCTGGTCAGATCCACCTTATTTGAGCCTCAAGAAAATGTTTATCGAATTGTTTATCATTCTAGCGTTGCTGGCTCTGGTCATCGCCCTGTTGAAGCCATGGAAATGGTAGCAGCAGCTATTGGATGTCCTTGAGCTTGCGCGTGAGGGTGTTTCTTCCCCAGCCGAGCAGCTGAGCCGCTTCCTGCTTGCGATCACCCGTGGCCTGCAATGCCGCCTTGATCATGGTGGCCTCCACTTCATCCAGCAGTCCGGTGCGCCCCTCTTCGTGGCAAGCCTGCACCCAGCTCTGCAACATGGACCGCCAATCACCCGCCGCTGGTTGCGCTGACTGCAGGCCGGATCCATCAGCGGCAATCTCTGGAGGCAGGTCCTGGATATGAATTTCCTTCCCGGATGCCATTACCGTCAACCAGCGAGCCGTATTCTCCAGTTGCCTGACGTTGCCTGGCCAGGAAAAGGCTTGCAACTTCGCCAGAGCATCCGGCTTTAGCCGCTTGGTATCAGCATCGAGTTCGAGCGCCGCCTTGCGCAGAAAATGCCCCATCAGCAAGCCAATATCCTCACGCCTTTCACGCAAAGGAGGAATATGAATGCGGATCACATTCAGGCGGTGAAACAAATCTTCCCGAAACAGCCCCCGGGTAACCAGTTGTTCCAGATCCTGGTGGGTTGCGGCTATGATCCGCACATCGGCTTTTACGGTGCTGGCGCCGCCCACTCGGTAAAACTCTCCATCGGCAAGCACCCGCAACAGCCGGGTCTGCGCCTCTGCCGGCATGTCACCAATTTCATCCAGGAACAGGGTGCCGCCTTCCGCTTGCTCAAAACGTCCCACCCGCCGCGCCTGCGCCCCGGTGAACGCGCCTTTCTCATGACCAAACAGTTCCGACTCCATTAGCTCACGGGGAATTGCCGCCATGTTCAGGGCAATGAACGACCGTTTTGCCCGCGGGCTGTGCTGGTGCAGGGCGTGTGCCACCAGCTCTTTTCCAGTTCCCGATTCACCGTTGATCAGCACCGAAATATTGGAGCGCGCCAGGCGCCCGATAGCCCGGAATACTTCCTGCATGGAAGCTGCTTCACCAATAATGCCGCCACTTCCACCCAGCTCACCTCCGCCGGCGGTGGCATTCTTGTTGCGGCTCGCCACTGCGCGCTCAACCTGGTCGATGGCCTCTTTCAGGTCGAAAGGCTTGGGCAGGTATTCAAACGCCCCGACATCATAAGCCTTAACCGCACTATCCAGGTCGGAATGGGCAGTCATGATGATAACCGGCAGCTCGGGATGAATTTCATGGATCTTGCCAAGCAACGCCAAGCCATCCATATCCGGCATACGGATGTCAGATACAATAGCCATGGGTTCAAAAACCTGTAACGCCTTGAGCAAATCACCAGGATGCTCAAAGCCACGCGCATCATACCCGGCCTTGGTGAGTGCCTTTTCCAGCACCCAGCGGATTGATCGGTCATCATCCACAATCCAGACGGCAGCAACTTTGCTCATAGGTTTTGTTCCAGCGGCAGGTAAATGGTAAACACGGTTTTTCCGGGTTCACTGGTGAATTCTATCAGACCACCGTGGCGGTTGATCAGGGATTGGGCCAGAGACAGACCAAGCCCGGTACCTTCCGATTTGCCCGTAACCATCGGGTAGAAAACCCTTTCCTGCAACTCCTCGGGGATACCGGGACCATCATCGACAATATTGATTTGCACCACCAGGCGATGACGGACGCTGACCAGGGTGAATTGCCGGAGAATCCGGGTTTGCAGCAGGAGTTTCCCTTTCCCACCCGTCGCCTGCACTGCATTTTGTACGATATTCAGAACTGCCTGGATTAGCTGGTCGGTGTCCCCCCGCAGATCGGGAATGCTTGGATCATAGTCTCGCTCCAATGCCACACCGTGCTCGGGATCCGCGGCGATGATTGTGCATACGCGTTCAAGAATATGGTGAATATTGACGGCGCGCATCACCGGCAACTGGCGCGAACCCAGCATTTGATCCACCAGGGATTTTAGCCGATCCACCTCTTCAATGATAATGCGCGTGTACTCTGCCAAATCGCTATCTTCCAGCTCCATGGCCAGCAACTGGGCCGCGCCTCTTACACCACCGAGGGGGTTCTTTATTTCGTGAGCCAGCCCACGAATCAGATCCCGGGTCGCCAGATTCTGGCTGATCAGCCGCTCTTCCCGCGTCAGGCGCAGTTGCCTGTCCACGCGCCGGATTTCCGCCAGAACCATACCCGGCCGTTCCTCTATCTCTACCGGAACCAGGGTGCAATCTACCGTGATGCTATGGCCATCAGGCAATAACAACATAACCTCCCGTTCGCTCAGGGGTTGATTGGTCTCGATAACGGTTGCCAGGTGTTGCGCCATAACATCCTCCGGACAACGCAGCAACTGATCCATGGGTTTCCTCAGCACCATACGCGCACTTACAGACAGCAGCATCTCAGCTGCTGCATTCATATATCGAATATTCAGTTGATGGTCAAATAACACCAGTGAAGTTGCCTGGCTGGAAAGAACCGCGCCTAGCAGCTCACCGGGGAGACTATTGGAGGGTTTGCTGTACATTAACAACTGTAAATTCCAGGCGCCCGGAAACAGCCGGTCGCCTGAAACAGGCCTTGTCCGGCCTCACGAGGAAGGAGATTTCGGTGCCGGCTGATAACTGGGCTGAAAATTAGGCTGAAAACCAGGTTGGGGCTTGGGGACGAAGTCAGGACCAAAGTCGGGATCAAAGTCAGGATCAAAGTCGGGATCAAAGTCAGGATCAAAGTCGGGCTTGGGTTCGGAGCCAGGTTTCTTTGCGATGGTACGGTGCAACTGAAAAGAGACCGCCGCTGACTGCGCGATCTCTTTTCCGCTCTTGTCATATACGGCTACGGCAACCTTATGTTTGCCACGAGCCACATTTTTCAGCTTCAACACGGTGCTTTCATATTTTCTACCCTGCACGGCTCCATCCAGAATGGCCTTCAGGTAATCTCCCTTGCGCAGCACTGGTGCCAAGGCCACAAAAACAGAAACCGTGCCCGGGCTGCTGTGCACCGTACCACCATCTTCCGGGCTTACAATGCTGATTTCCCGGTAGGTGAGTTTTTCCGCTGCCACTTCAGCAGAAGTGGTTTCCGCCTCGTCTGCTCCTGCTTCCCCGGTTGGCTTCTCCGGCACTACCGGCGGTGCATAGGTGGACAAACCGGGCAATTTGTTCATTTTTTCTGCATTTGCTGCGTCTGGCTGGTCACCATAATGGACATTGCCGGCACCATCCACCCACTTGTAGATTTCTGCCTGGGAGGTCGCAGCTAAAAGCAGCAAAAGGAGGGTCACATATATTTTCATAAAGGCGCCTCTAAAAATCATTATTCTGGTGCAGACCAAAATCCGTAAGTACTTGAAAGCTATTGACACTGGTACCCGCCTGGGCATCCTGCTTAATTCTGCCCCTGGATTTGTGCACTGCTGTCGTCATGAAAACTAAATTTTTTGAGGCGCTCATAGGCCAGATACTAGCTCAGGGTATGTTATTTTTCCACAAAGCTCTCCAGGCTTCTGGATAAATGGTAGCTTTCACCCGACAATCGAACGGCTGCTGGTGCAATTTCCAGGCTAGTGCTCAGTATTCAGAAGCATCCTCACCGAAAATATGTACAGAATGACCGATGCCAAACTGCAGCGCTTCCACCGCACTTCCCTGATTTACCGCGATTTCGATTAAATCAATGGAATTTACATAGCAAAACAACTCGCCGACTGCCACAGAGGAAAAGGTAGGGGCCCGCCATATGCGCTGCTCGCCAACTACCAGCCCATGGAAATCCGGGGCGCTGCTTGCAAAAATCCCTGTCATGGCGTTGCCGAATCCGTCGATATAGATGATCTCCTCAAGATTGGATGGCCAGGATGCGCCGACCATGGCTTCTCTCTCCATCGGCCGTAGTTGCGGAATCTTCCCTTGGGCAATCATCCCCGCAACCGGCGCAAAAACGTCACGGCCATGAAAACTGGCGGATACCACTGGCATAAGGGATGGATCGATCTCCCACAAAGAGCAGTCACCCGCATGGGCAGGCAGCATCGACAGTAGCCCGTTGTCCGGAGCGACATACCAGCGCCTGCCGATATTCAGACAAAGAGCCTTGCGGACGCTGCCAACGCCAGGATCCACGACCGCCACCACTACCGCATGTTCCGGCAGATACCGGGACAACGCCGCCAGCAAATAAGCCCCGGCTCGTGGATTTGCAAATGGCACATCACACATCAGATTCACGACCCTGACATCCTGGCCGGATTCAAGCAATACGGACTCCATCTGCCCAAGATAGGGACCCTTGATTCCGAAATCGGTAAAAAAATAGAGGATCGGAATGGACATGCCCCCAGTCTATCCCATGTCTGCAGCATGCGGCATACCCTGTGCATAAAAAAACCGGGCATTCGCCCGGCTTTTCTTATGCTGCTATCTGCTGCTGGAATCAATCTTCAAAGAGTTCCTCGGTATCTTCACTGATGGGGCGATCCACCAGCTCGACATAGGCCATTGGCGCCTTGTCACCACTGCGGTATCCACATTTCAGAATGCGCAGGTAGCCGCCCTGGCGCTCCTGGTAGCGGGGGCCAAGTTCGGCAAACAATTTCCCCACCGCCGCGGCATCACGCAGGCGGGAAAACGCCAGGCGCCGCTTGGCAACGTTGTCCTGCTTGGCCATGGTGATCAATGGCTCGGCAACGCGGCGCAGCTCCTTGGCTTTCGGCAAGGTGGTCTTGATCATTTCGTGCTCGATAAGAGACACCGCCATGTTGCGATACATGGCTTTGCGGTGAGAACTATTTCTGTTTAGTTGCCGTCCGGCTTTGCGGTGACGCATGGGTCGACTTTCCTGAGTAAAGGTTGAATTTCAACAGACAGCGATTATTTCGCTACCAGTTCCTGTATGTTTTCCGGTGGCCAGTTTTCCAGCCGCACGCCCAGCGACAAACCGCGGGTCGCCAGTACGTCCTTGATTTCATTGAGCGATTTTTTACCCAGATTCGGGGTTTTGAGCAACTCCACTTCCGTGCGCTGAATCAGGTCACCGATAAGAAAAATATTTTCTGCCTTGAGGCAGTTGGCAGATCGTACTGTCAGCTCCAGATCATCCACAGGACGCAGCAGGATCGGATCGATGGCAGGCGCTTCCGGTTCCGCAATATGATCATCCTCCGGGCCGATTTCTTCCAGATAGACGAAGGCTTCAAGCTGCTTCTGCAGAATAGTCGCAGAACGACGAATCGCGTCTTCCGGATCAATCGTGCCATTGGTCTCGATGTCGATGACCAGGCGATCCAGATCGGTGCGCTGCTCGACCCGGGCAGACTCTACGCTGTAGGAAACACGCAATACCGGGCTGAACGAAGCGTCCAGCTGCAGATAGCCAATGGGACGGTCTTCACCGGCAGCGCTCTCGCGGCTGGAAGAGGCTTCATAACCGCGTCCACGGCGCACCTTGAGCAGCATACTCAACTCGCCCTTTTCGGTAAGATGGGCTATCACATGGTCGGGATTCACTACATCCACACCATGGCTGAGCTGTATATCACCGGCGGTAACGACGGCAGGCCCCTTCACCTTGAGTGTCAGCTCTGCATCGTCACGGTCTTCCATGACAATCGCCACACCCTTAAGGTTGAGGAGGATTTCCAATACATCTTCCTGCACCCCTTCAATGCCGCTGTACTCATGCAGCACATTCTCGATTTCCGCATCGACAATGGCGCAACCCGGCATGGATGACAGCAGGATACGGCGCAGTGCATTTCCCAGGGTGTGACCAAAACCTCTTTCCAGAGGCTCCAGAGACACTTTGGAGCGACGATCATTGACCTTGTCCACGCCGATAATGCGTGGCTTTAAAAAATCTGTGACGGAATCCGCCATGAACATACCTTCCTAGCTTACTTGGAATAAAGCTCGACAATGAGCTGCTCGTTGATTTCTGCTGGCAGATCAACACGCTCGGGAACCCGTTTGAATGTGCCGCTCATGCCTTTCACATCCACCTCGACCCAATCGGGAAAACCGTATTGCCCGGCCAGCGCAAGGGCATTGGCGATACGCGCCTGTTTGCGGGATTTTTCACCCACAGTTACGACGTCATCAGCCTGCACGCGATAGGAGGCAACATTAACAACCTCGCCATTGACTTCAATCGCCTTGTGGCTGACAAGCTGACGCGCTTCACTGCGGGTAGCGCCGAAACCCATGCGGTATACCACATTGTCCAGGCGCTGCTCCAGAAGTTGCAGCAGATTTTCACCAGTAGGTCCTTTCTGCCGGTCAGCGGCTGCATAGTAGTTGCGAAACTGCTTTTCCAGCACACCATACAGACGGCGAACCTTTTGCTTTTCGCGCAGCTGAACACCATAATCAGACAAACGGCGGCGACGCTCCTGGGTCTGCCCAGGCAGCTTCTCCATGTTGCATTTTGAGTCAACCGAGCGGGCGCGGCTTTTCAGGTACAGATCTGTACCTTCGCGGCGCATCAGTTTGCATTTTGGTCCGAGATACCTTGCCATGAGATTAAACCCGACGTTTCTTGGGTGGACGACAACCATTGTGTGGTATGGGTGTCACATCAGTGATGCTGGTAATCTTGAAACCAGCGTTATTCAGAGCGCGAACAGCGGAATCACGCCCGGGACCGGGGCCCTTGACATTGACATCCAGATTCTTTACGCCGTATTCCTTGGCCGCCTGGCCTGCGCGATCTGCTGCGACCTGAGCGGCAAATGGCGTACTCTTGCGTGAACCACGGAAACCGGATCCACCGGAAGTGGCCCAGCACAGGGCATTCCCCTGGCGATCAGTGATCGTGATAATGGTATTGTTAAACGACGCATGGATATGCGCGATACCATCGCTCACTGTCTTTTTAATCTTTTTCTTGGAACGGGTTGTGGACTTGGCCATGCCTGTACCTACACTCTCGAATTAACTGTACTGTTAGCGTTTGATCGGACGACGCGGCCCTTTACGAGTACGCGCATTGGTTTTCGTGCGCTGCCCCCGCAATGGCAAGCCACGGCGGTGACGAATGCCACGATTACAACCAAGATCCATGAGGCGCTTGATATTCATGGAGATTTCACGACGAAGATCGCCTTCCACCATGAACTTGGCAACTTCAGCACGCAGTTTCTCGAGCTCATCCTCACCAAGCTCGATAATTTTCCGATCCTCTGCCACACCGGCTTCATCACAGATTTTTGCCGCACGTGAGCGGCCAACGCCATAAATCGCGGTCAGCGCGATGACCGTATGCTTACGGTCTGGAATATTTACGCCTGCTATGCGGGCCATCCTGTCATCTCCTCAGATGCTTTAACTTGGGTTGCTGCGGCAAATTACATACCACGAAGCCGCGGAACTATAACTTAACTGCAACAGCTTTTCAATATCGACTTGCCTATCCGATCTGCTTGAGCAATCGAATATCTGATCACCCCTGGC
This sequence comes from Sedimenticola sp., assembly GCA_027083925.1. Lineage (GTDB taxonomy): Bacteria > Pseudomonadota > Gammaproteobacteria > Chromatiales > Chromatiaceae > Thiolapillus. Next base: position 65,274 of record JALWMK010000122.1, read on the forward strand.
GCTGTTTATGCCTGGGATCAGTGCAGATCACTCTGACCACGCCCTTGCGCTTGACGATCTTGCAGTTGCGACACATTTTCTTTACCGAAGCACGAACTTTCATTTTCTCGGTCCTGTATACCTCACCAGGTTCAGCGGATCATACCCGCGCCACCATGGCCTTTAAGATTAGCTTTTTTCATCAACCCCTCATACTGATGAGACATGAGATGCGACTGCACCTGGGCGATGAAATCCATGATTACGATAACCACGATCAGCAGCGAAGTTCCACCGAAATAAAACGGCACGTTCCAGCCAACGATCAGAAATTCAGGCAATAAACACACGGCTGTAATATAAATTGCACCGACCAGGGTCAACCTGGTCATAACACCATCAACGTATTTTGCGGTTTGCTCACCAGGCCGGATACCGGGAATAAAAGCACCAGAACGCTTCAGGTTATCTGCAGTATCCCGGGCATTAAACACCAGTGCCGTATAGAAAAAGCAGAAGAAAATAATCGCCGCCGCATACAACGCCACATAAATCGGCTCCCCTGGAGACAGCTTTGCCACAATATCCTGCAACCAGCGCATATCCGGTGTACTGCCAGCCCACTGCGCCAAAGTAGTGGGGAACAGGATAATGCTGGAAGCAAAAATTGGTGGGATAACGCCAGCCATATTCAGCTTAAGGGGCAAAAAACTGCTCTGTGCAGCCAGCAAGCGCCGTCCCTGCTGACGCTTTGCATAGTTGATCGTAATGCGGCGCTGCCCGCGCTCGACAAACACGACGAAGGCTGTCACCCCAAGCGCCATCAAGAACAGGAACAATGCAAACAAGGCATTCATCTCGCCGTTTCTTACCAGCTCCGCCACGGAACCGAAGGCGGATGGCAGACCCGCCACAATCCCCGCAAAAATGATCATGGAAATGCCGTTGCCCAGACCCCGCTCGGTAATTTGTTCACCCAGCCACATCAGGAACATGGTTCCGGTAACCAGTGAAACCGCAGCGGTAAAAACAAAGCCCATACCCGGCGCCATAACCATGGACATACCACCGGCCGATTGACTCTGCAGCGCAAAGGAAATACCCACTGCCTGGAATGTAGCCAGCACCACGGTGCCGTATCGGGTGTATTGGGTAATTTTTCTGCGGCCCGCCTCTCCTTCCTTTTTCAGCTGTTCCAGCTTTGGCACTACCGAGGTCATCAGTTGTACAATGATGGACGCTGAAATATACGGCATAATTCCCAGAGCCAGAATGGAAGCACGCTCCAGCGCGCCCCCGGAAAACATGTTGAACATACCCAGAATGCTTCCCTGTTGCTGATCAAACAGCGCAGCCAGAGACGCGGGATTGACCCCGGGAACAGGAATATAGGTGCCGATGCGAAATACAATCAGCGCTCCCAGCAGAAACAGAAAACGCTGACGCAGCTCGGTTAACTGACCGATCTGTACGCCACTACCTGCTGAAGGATTCAGAGCCATGATCCGGATCAGTCCTCTACCTTACCGCCAGCAGCTTCAATGGCAGCCCGCGCACCCTTGGTTGCCCGCAATCCCTTTAGCGTAACAGCGCGTTTGATTTCACCGGAAAGAATCACTTTTCCCCGCTTCTTTGTACGCGGCAGGATGTCAGCTTCGTACAAGGCATTCATGTCCACGACGTCGCCGGAAACCCTGTCCAGCTCGTCCAGACGGACTTCAGCAGTATATTTTGCCTTGCGCGAACGAAAACCAACCTTCGGCAAGCGGCGCTGCAAGGGCATTTGCCCGCCTTCAAAACCGACTTTGTGGAAGCCGCCGGAGCGTGATTTCTGGCCCTTGTGGCCACGACCACAGGTTTTGCCAAGTCCGCTGCCAATGCCGCGGCCAGCACGCTTTCTGTCAGTTTTGCTGCCGTCTGCTGGCTTGAGTGTATTCAGGCGCATCTTATGCGTCCTCCACGAGCTGTACCATATAGGATACTTTGTTCAACATGCCGCGAGTGGAAGGCGTATCTTCCACCTCAACCACCTGGTGCATGCGACGCAACCCGAGGCCACGAGCGCAAGCCTTATGGGATCGAAGGCGACCACTCATACTGCGCACCAGTTTCACTTTCATCATTTTTGACTCAGCCACCGTATCACCCCAGTATTTCTTCTACAGTCTTGCCACGCTTGGCGGCGACATCTTCCGGATTGACCATATCTGCCAGGCCATTCATTGTGGCGCGAACCACATTGATGGGATTGTTGCTGCCAATACACTTGGCCAAAACATTGTGGACACCCGCAGCTTCACAGATTGCACGCATGGCGCCACCTGCGATAATGCCGGTACCATCGGATGCCGGCTGCATATACACCTTGGCCGCACCATGGCGTCCAACAACCGGATATTGCAGGGTGCCGTTGGCAAGCTTGATGCCTCTCATGTTGCGACGTGCAGTCTCCATTGCCTTCTGAATGGCGATAGGCACCTCTTTCGCCTTGCCCATGCCGAAGCCAACCTTGCCATCGCCGTCACCAACCACCACCAGAGCTGAAAAACCGAACTGACGGCCGCCTTTTACTACCTTGGCAACACGGTTTACAGCAACCAGTTTCTCAATGAAATCATCGCCGGCGTTTTGTTCATAATTTGCCATTATCCAATCCTCAGAACTGGAGCCCGGCTTCGCGGGCTGCTTCCGCCAGCGCTTTTACGCGGCCGTGATATTGAAAACCCGAACGGTCAAAAGCAACCGCATCCACGCCAGCAGCCTTGGCCCGCTCTGCAACGAATTTGCCGACGACTGATGCCGCACTGGCATTTCCCGTAGAACCTTCAATGCTGCCTCGCACGTCTTTGTCCAGAGTCGAGGCACAGCATACGACCGTGTTGCCATTCGGCGCGATTACCTGCGCGTAGATGTGGCGTGGCGTGCGATGTATGTTCAGGCGATGAACGCCCAGCTCGCAAATCTTTGCCCTGGACCGGCGGGCCCGACGTATGCGACTTGATTTCTTGTCCATCGTCATAACCTCTTATTTTTTCTTCGCTTCTTTGCGGATTACGTGCTCATCCGCATAGCGGACACCTTTGCCTTTGTAAGGCTCGGGCGGACGATAACGACGAATTTCGGCCGCCACCTGCCCAACTCTTTGTTTGTCGGTACCAGAAACCACGATTTCTGTCTGCGAAGGCGTTTCAATACTGATGCCATCGGGAATCGGATACTCCACCGGGTGGGAAAAACCAAGACTCAGATCCAGAACCTTGCCTTTTACCTGGGCGCGGTATCCAACGCCAACCAATTGCAGTTTCTTTTGGAACCCACTGGAAGCACCGATGACCATATTGTTTAACAGCGCACGCATGGTGCCTGCCATGGCCCAGCCTTGCTTGCTGTTAACGTCTATGGGTTTCACCCGCAGAACGCCATCTTCGAAGCTGACCTCCACCGAGGGGTGAATCTCATATTCCTGGGTGGATTTGGCGCCCTTGACCGTAACTTTCTGCCCTTCCAGCTTGACTTCCAGGCCAGACGCGATGGTTACCGGCGCTTTTGCTATACGTGACATACCGACCCCCGCTTTACGCTACGAAGGCAATGACTTCGCCGCCATGACCCTGCTTGCGGGCCTCACGATCTGTCATTACACCACGAGAGGTGGAAACAATTGCGATACCAAGTCCGCCGCGCACCTTGGGCAGCTCATCACGCCCCTTGTAGATACGCAGACCCGGACGACTGACGCGTTTTACCATATCAATAACAGGACGCCCCTGAAAATACTTCAGCGTGATTTCCATCACTGGCTTGCCATCGACATCAGTAGCGCTTACATCGCTGATGTAACCCTCATTTTTCAATACCCCGGCAATCGCCATCTTTTTCTTTGATGCAGACAGCGCTACGCTGACTTTGCCAGCAGACTGGCCATTACGGATGCGCGTAAGCATATCCGCAATCGGATCTGACATACTCATAGTTTAAAGGCTCCTCGGGTCAGGCAACTTCTGGCACGAAGCTCGATACCCATTGACGAAATCGACTCCCATTACAGGAAGCCGATAACTTTAGCTAATTTTTCCATAAAAATCCAGAAATATTTTGCATATTCCGGATCACCCCATCGTCATTACCACTCAACAACGACGGGCTACTTTACCAGCTGGCTTTTTTCAGCCCTGGCACATCACCACGCATGGCTGCTTCCCGCAGTTTGTTGCGGCACAGGCCAAACTTGCGGTAGACGGCATGGGGCCGGCCAGTAATGCGGCAGCGGCGCTGCTTTCTTACCGGACTGGAATCCCTTGGCAGTTTCTGCAGGGCCAAGACTGCTTCATCCACATGCTCGAGACTGCTTTCAGGGTTCTTGATAACAGCCTTCAGCTCAACACGCTTTGCTGCGTACCTCGCCACCAGACTGGCCCGCTTTTTTTCACGGGCGATCATGCTTTTCTTTGCCATAATATCCTGGACTCTCTGTTCAATTACTTGAAGGGAAAGTTGAACCCCTCAAGCAGGGCGCGCCCTTCCTCATCGCTACCAGCACTGGTAGTAATAGTGATATCCATGCCGCGCAGGGCATCGATCTTGTCGTATTCCACTTCCGGGAAGATAATCTGCTCCTTGACGCCCATGCTGTAATTGCCGCGACCGTCGAAAGATTTTGCATTCAAGCCGCGGAAATCACGAATTCTCGGAATGGCAATATTCACCAGACGATCAAGAAATTCATACATGCGATCGGCGCGCAAGGTTACCTTGCAGCCGATAGGCCAACCTTCGCGGATTTTAAACCCGGCAACAGACTTTCTGGCCAGTGTGACCACGGGCTTCTGCCCGGCGATCTTGACCATGTCTCCCGTTGCATTCTGAAGGATTTTCTTGTCCCCGGTCGCCTCGCCCACACCCATATTCAGGGTGATTTTTTCGATGCGGGGAACCTGCATGACGCTTTTATAACCGAACTTCTCGATCAGCGCGGGAATAACCTGTTCTTTATAATGATCCTGTAACCTAGCCATTGGATTAGCTGCCTCAGACGTCCACGACTTCGCCGTTGGATTTAAATACACGCACCTTGCGGCCGTCATCGAGAGTTTTGAAGCCCACGCGATCGGCCTTGTTGCTTACCGGGTTGAACAATGCGACATTGGAGATATCCGTGGGCATTTCCTTCTCCACGATACCACCAGGCTCACCCTTCATGGGATTGGGCTTGGCGTGCTTCTTTGCCAGGTTGATATTCTCAACCAGAACACGATTGTCACCAACCAGCTGAAGCACTGTGCCTCGCTTGCCCTTGTCCTTGCCAGCCAGGACGACGACATCATCACCTTTACGAATCTTGCTTGCCATGACTATTCCTCAAAGCACCTCTGGAGCCAACGAAATAATTTTCATAAAACGTTCGCCACGCAATTCACGGGTCACCGGGCCGAAAATACGGGTGCCGATGGGTTGCAGTTGGGCGTTGAGCAGTACGGCTGCATTTCCGTCGAAACGAATAACCGAGCCGTCAGGACGGCGCACGCCTTTCTTGGTGCGCACAACCACTGCATTATAAACATCACCCTTTTTTACTTTGCCGCGGGGAATGGAGTCCTTTACGGAAACCTTGATGATATCCCCAACGCCAGCATATCGGCGATGTGAACCGCCCAGCACTTTGATGCACTGAACACGCTTTGCGCCGCTGTTGTCGGCAACGTTCAGTATGGTTTGCATCTGGATCATGACACTACCCTTATGTTGTCAGTCAGTATCTTCAACGAAGGTTGAAAATATTTGCTCAGTTTGCACGTTCGACCAGCTTGACGAAACGCCATTTCTTGGTCTTGGACAGCGGACGGCACTGTTCTACCACCACCACATCACCTGCACGACATTCATTGTGCTCATCGTGGGCATGAACCTTGGTGGAACGCCGAATAAATTTACCGTAGATAGGGTGTTTAACCCGGCGCTCAATCTGCACGGTGATGGACTTGTCCATCTTGTCACTGATGACCCTACCTTGCAGCGTACGGTTTGTCTGGCCTTGCTCGCTCATCACTAACCTGCCTTCCGCATTTCGTTCATTACTGTCTTGATGCGCGCAATATCACGGCGCACCTCTTTTACAACGTGGTGACGCGCCAGTTGGCCGGTGCCTTGCTGCATACGCAGACTGAATTGCTCTTTGAGTTTTTCGTGCAATTCCTTGGTCAGCTCATCCAGGGACTTGTCCCGCAGTTCATTCGCCTTCATCACATTATCGTCCGCTTAACAAATGTTGTTCCCACAGGCAATTTGGCGGAAGCCAGTTTGAATGCCTCTCTTGCCAGTTCTTCGGATACACCTTCGATCTCATAAAGCATGCGGCCGGGTTGCACCAGGGCCACCCAGTATTCCACGTTGCCCTTGCCTTTACCCATGCGCACTTCCAGCGGCTTTTTGGTAATGGGCTTGTCCGGAAAAATCCGAATATATAACTTGCCGCCCCGCTTCACGCGGCGGGTAATGGTACGGCGTGCAGCCTCGATCTGGCGAGCAGTAATGCGCCCGCGACCAGTTGCCTTGAGGCCGAACTCGCCAAAACTGACATTGCTGCCGCGCTGCGCCAGACCACGGTTGCGGCCGGTATGCTGTTTACGAAACTTGGTACGCTTTGGCTGTAACATGATTTAGCCTCTTCCGCCGGATTTCTTGCCTTTTTTGCCGGACTTGGACTCCAGCAGCGCCTCATCACCGAAAATCTCGCCCTTGAAGATCCAGACTTTTATACCGATGATGCCGTAAGTGGTTTCAGCTTCGGCGGTTCCATAATCAATATCTGCACGCAGGGTATGCAAAGGCACACGGCCTTCCCGATACCATTCGTTGCGGGCAATCTCTGCGCCGTTCAAACGACCGGAGATATTCACTTTGATGCCTCCGGCACCCAGGCGCATGGAGTTCTGTACTGCACGTTTCATGGCGCGGCGGAACATGATGCGCCGCTCAAGCTGCTGGGCGATGCTTTCGGCAACCAGCTGGGCATCCAGCTCGGGCTTGCGGATTTCCTCGATACTGATGTGCACAGGGCCGCCCATCATGCGGGAAACTTCACGACGCAAGGCATCAATGTCTTCGCCCTTCTTGCCGATCACCAGACCTGGGCGTGCGGTATGCACGGCAATATGTGCATTGTTCGCCATGCGATCGATCTGGATGCGCGATACGGAGGCATGTGCCAGTTTCTTTTTCAGAAAATCGCGTACCGCCAGATCCTGGTTGAGCAGATCCGCATAATCGCCGCTGCCTGCATACCATTTTGAGGTATGCTGCTTAACGATGCCTAAGCGGATACCGATTGGATTTACTTTTTGACCCATAACTCTGCCTGCTTACTCGTCGCCAACGGTGACGGTGATGTGGCTGGTGCGCTTCAAGATCTTGCTCGCACGGCCTTTTGCTCTTGCCCGGATGCGCTTCATGGTCGGCCCTTCGTCAACCATAATGGCTGTGACCTTGAGCTCATCAACATCGGCACCTTCGTTGTTTTCTGCATTTGCAATTGCAGAATCCAGAATTTTTTTGATCAGTACAGCACCTTTTTTCTTGCTGAACTGCAATGTCTCCAGCGCACGCTCTACCGGCAAACCCCGAATCTGATCGGCGACCAGACGCCCTTTCTGTGCAGACAGGCGTGCATGGCGCAATTTTGCTATTGCTTGCATATCCCGCTCCTTAATGCTTGGATTTCTTGTCGGCAGCGTGACCACGATAAGTACGGGTCAGCGCAAATTCGCCGAGTTTGTGTCCAACCATGTTTTCCGAAACCAGCACGGGAACATGTTGACGACCGTTATGTACGGCGATAGTCAGCCCTACCATATCCGGCAAAATCATTGAGCGACGCGACCAGGTCTTTATAGGACGGCGGCTGCTGGTCGCTACGGCATCTTCCACTTTCTTCATCAGATGATGATCGACGAAAGGACCTTTACGTATTGAACGTGGCATTATTCTCTTACCTCACCCGATTACTTACGGCGACGATCGCGCACGATGAATTTATCGGTACGCTTGTTACTGCGGGTCTTGTAACCCTTGGTAGGCACACCCCAGGGACTCACCGGATGGCGACCGCCGGACGTGCGGCCTTCACCACCACCATGGGGGTGATCTACCGGATTCATTACTACGCCACGAACGGTGGGACGAATACCGCGCCAGCGTGTGGCGCCCGCCTTGCCCAGTTTCCGCAGGCTGTGCTCGGAATTTCCGACTTCGCCAAGCGTGGCGCGGCAATCTGCATGGATCTTGCGCATTTCACCGGAACGCAGACGCAAGGTGGCATAGTCGCCTTCACGAGCCACGAGTTGCGCGGAAGTACCGGCGCTGCGAGCAATCTGTGCACCTTTTGCGACTTTCATCTCAATGCAGTGGATGGTGCTGCCTACCGGAATATTACGCAAAGGGAGGGAGTTACCCGTCTCGATGGGCGCCTCGCTGCCGGACTGAATACTATCCCCGGCTTGCAGACCTTTGGGGGCAATAATATAGCGGCGCTCGCCGTCAGCATACTTGATCAGACAAATGTGTGCGCTACGATTAGGGTCATATTCCAGACGCTCGACGATACCGGGAATCCCGTCCTTGTCACGCTTGAAGTCGATGATCCGGTAGCGCTGTTTGTGACCGCCACCACGATGGCGAGTGGTGATGCGCCCCTGGTTGTTGCGCCCGCCCGTTTTGGACTTCTTGGCCACCAAGGGTTCATAAGGAGCGCCTTTATGCAGCCCAGGGGTCTTTACCTGAACAACAAACCGGCGACCAGGTGATGTCGGTTTAGCTTTAACGATTGGCATCTTTCTGCTTCCGCTTTACTTAAACTTGTTGCGCTAACACCCTCAGGCACCAGCTCCAAAATCGATATCCTGACCTTCCGCAAGGCGTACAACAGCCTTTTTCCAGTCTTTACGGCGGCCTGGAATCTGGCCAAAACGCTTGCTTTTTCCCTTGACGTTGATGGTTTGTACTTTTTCCACGTTCACGTCAAAAAGCATTTCAACGGCTGCCGCAATCTCCGGCTTGGTCGCATCAGTAGTTACCTTGAAGGTGAACTGTCGTGCACTGTCCGCTGCGTTAGCGGTTTTCTCTGAGGTCAGGGGACCGAGCAGGACTTTCAACAGACGTTCTTTATTACTCATGCCAGCTGCTCCTCGATCTTTTTCAGTGCATCCGCCGTCATCAGCACTTTTTCGTAACCCACCAGAGAGACCGGATCCAGCTGTTCGGCATCCCGCACATCCACATGGTAGAGGTTACGCGCCGCAAGCAACATGTTCTCGTCCAGCTGTGCAGTGATAATCAGCACGTCAGCCACATCCAGATCCTTGAGCTTGCCAACCAGCTCCTTGGTCTTTGGCGCTTCCACAGCAAAGCTGTCAACCACAACCAGGCGTTCCTGGCGAAGCAGTTCGGAAAGAATGGAACGCAGCGCACCACGGTACATTTTCTTGTTCACCTTCTGCGCGTAACTACGCGGCTGCGCGGCAAAAGTGACCCCGCCTTTACGCATGATGGGGCTACGGATCGTGCCCTGGCGTGCGCGGCCCGTGCCCTTCTGGCGGAAAGGCTTGGCACCACCACCGCTAACGGCCGCACGGTTCTTCTGCGCCTTGGTACCAGAACGGGCTGCTGCCATATAAGCAGTAACCACCTGATGAACCAGCGCTTCTTTGAAGTCAGCGCCGAATACGGCGTCAGATACTTGCAGGGAAGCCCCGCCTGTTACATTCAAGTCCATGACTTAGCCCTTATTCTTCAATTTGATCGCGGGAGTGACGATAACGTCACCACCAGGAGCGCCGGGGACGGCGCCTTTGATCAACAACAAACCACGCGCTGCATCCACCCGAACGATCTCGAGGGTCTGCACGGTAACTTTTTCACTACCCATATGCCCGGCCATTTTCTTTCCCTTGAACACCCGTCCAGGAGTTTGGCACTGGCCAATGGAACCGGGCGCACGATGAGAAATGGAGTTACCGTGGGTTGCATCCTGCATTTTAAAGTTGTGACGCTTCACGCCGCCCTGAAATCCCTTACCCTTGGATATGCCACTGACATCCACTTTCTGCCCTTGCTCGAACAGATCCGCTTTGATCTCACTACCCAGTTCAGGAACATCGCCTTGATGATCTTCCAGGCGGAACTCCCACAAACCACGTCCGGCTTCGACGCCTGCCTTGGCGAAGTGACCGGCCATAGGCTTGCTCACGCGGCTGGTTTTGCGCTTACCAACCGTAACCTGTACGGCTTTATAGCCATCGGTTTCCGGCGTGCGCACTTGCGTGACCCGGTTGGGTTCTACCTGAACAACAGTCACAGGTACAGAAACTCCGTCGTCATTGAAGACCCGGGTCATACCTGCTTTGCGTCCGACTAATCCTAATGCCATGATTTAAAACCTCAGTTCAGTTTAATCTGAACATCTACCCCAGCTGCCAGATCCAGCTTCATCAATGCATCTACCGTCTTGTCAGTAGGATCGATGATGTCCATAAGGCGCTTGTGGGTGCGAATCTCGTACTGGTCGCGCGCGTCCTTGTTGACGTGCGGTGAAATCAGTATGGTGTAGCGCTCTTTGCGCGTTGGAAGCGGAATTGGGCCCTTGACCCGGGCGCCTGTACGCTTCGCGGTATCCACGATTTCCTTGGTAGACTGATCTATCAAGCGATGATCGAAGGACTTGAGTCTGATTCTGATACGCTGGTTGGCCATAATGTTTACTCAATAATCCTGGAAACAACACCGGCGCCAACCGTACGGCCACCTTCACGAATGGCGAAGCGCAAGCCTTCTTCCATCGCAATCGGTGCAATCAGCTTCACCGTCATCTTTACATTGTCACCCGGCATCACCATCTCCACGCCTTCCGGCAGCTCGCAGGCGCCAGTGACGTCTGTGGTGCGGAAGTAGAACTGCGGACGGTAGTTGTTGAAAAACGGCGTATGACGACCACCTTCATCCTTGCTCAGAATGTACACTTCACACTCGAAATGGGTGTGCGGATTGATGGTGCCGGGGTGCGCCAGCACCTGACCACGCTCCACCTCGTCACGCTTGGTGCCACGCAGCAGCACCCCTACGTTGTCACCCGCACGGCCTTCGTCGAGAAGCTTGCGGAACATTTCCACGCCGGTTACGGTGGTCTTCTCGGTATCACGGATACCAACAATCTCCACTTCTTCGCCAACCTTGACGATACCGCGCTCTACCCGGCCGGTGACTACGGTGCCACGACCAGAGATCGAGAATACGTCTTCGATAGGCATCAGGAAGGCGCCGTCAATGGCCCGCTCGGGCTCGGGAATATAGGTATCCAGCGCTTCGACCAGTTTGTCGATAGAGGGAATGCCAATGTCCGAGGTGTCGCCTTCCAGCGCCTTGAGCGCAGAGCCGGTGATAACCGGGGTGTCATCACCGGGAAATTCATACTCGTCCAGCAGCTCCCGCACTTCCATTTCCACCAGTTCCAGCAGCTCTTCGTCGTCCACCATGTCCGCCTTGTTCAGGTAGACAACAATGTAAGGCACCCCTACCTGACGGGACAGGAGAATGTGCTCACGGGTCTGGGGCATGGGGCCGTCAGCCGCAGATACCACCAGAATCGCACCATCCATCTGCGCCGCGCCGGTGATCATGTTCTTCACATAATCCGCGTGACCCGGACAGTCTACATGGGCGTAGTGGCGGGTGTCAGACTCGTATTCCACATGGGCGGTGGCGATGGTGATACCACGCTCACGCTCTTCCGGGGCATTGTCAATCTGGTCGTAAGCCTTGGTCTCACCACCAAACTTCGCCGCCTGCACCGTCGTGATCGCCGCCGTCAGCGTGGTTTTACCGTGGTCTACGTGACCGATGGTGCCCACGTTTACATGGGGTTTGGTTCTTTCAAATTTTTCCTTAGACACTGTAGCTTACCTTTTATCAACGAAACTGTTTCTAAACGATTTTGGATTACTTGTTTACAATGCTCTCCGCAATGCTTTGCGGCACTTCATTGTATTTGGAAAACTCCATGCTGTAGTTGGCGCGGCCCTGGGTCGCGCCGCGCAAGTCTGTTGCGTAACCAAACATGGAAGAAAGCGGCACTTCCGCCTTGATGATCTTTCCGGCAGGATTGTCTTCCATGCCCTGCACCATGCCGCGGCGGCTGTTGAGGTCACCGATAACGTCACCCATGTATTCTTCCGGAGTGACAACCTCAACCTTCATGATGGGCTCAAGCAGCACCGGGTCGGCCTCGCTCACGCCATTCTTGAATCCTATGGAGCCGGCAATCTTGAATGCCTGCTCGTTGGAATCCACCTCATGGAAGGAGCCGTCATAAAGGGTCGCTTTGACATCAACTACCGGATAGCCTGCAATAACCCCGCTCTGCATGGCTTCCTGGATGCCCTTGTCAACTGCGGGAATGTATTCACGCGGAACCACACCACCAACGATCTTGTTGACGAATTCATAGTTTTCTTCGCTGTCGGTGAGGGGCTCGATCTTCAGCCAGACATGACCGTACTGACCCCGACCACCGGACTGGCGCACAAACTTGCCCTCTACCTCCACCACCTTGCGGATGGTTTCGCGATAGGCAACCTGGGGGGCGCCCACGTTGGCTTCCACGCTAAACTCGCGCTTCATCCGATCAACGATGATATCCAGATGCAATTCGCCCATGCCGGAAATAATAGTCTGGCCGGATTCCTCATCCGTATGCACACGAAAGGAAGGATCCTCTTGCGCCAGCTTCTGCAGGGCGATGCCCATTTTTTCCTGGTCTGCCTTGGTCTTGGGTTCCACCGCGACCGAAATAACCGGCTCCGGAAACTCCATGCGTTCGAGGATGATCTGGTTCTTCAGCGCACAAAGCGTATCACCAGTGGTAACATCCTTGAGACCAACCGCCGCAGCAATATCACCAGCGCGAACTTCCTTGATTTCATCACGGCTGTTGGCGTGCATTTGCAGGATACGACCCATACGCTCTTTCTTGCGCTTCACCGGGTTGTAGACACTGTCACCCGCGTTAACCACGCCGGAATAGACGCGGAAAAAAGTCAGGGTGCCAACGAATGGATCTGTGGCAATCTTGAACGCCAGCGCCGCAAAGGGCTCGTCATCAGAAGCCTGACGAACACCTTCGGAACCATCTTCCAGCTCACCCTTGATCGGGGGAACATCAATAGGAGAAGGCATCAACTCGATAATCTTGTCGAGCATGGCCTGCACACCCTTGTTCTTGAACGCCGAACCCAGGGTTACCGGGGTAATCTCCAGGTTCAGGGTGCGGATACGCAGTCCTTCCATGATCTCGTCTTCGGTCAGCTCTTCGCCTTCGAGATACTTTTCCATCATCTCGTCGTTGGCTTCGGCGGCCGCCTCGATCATGTTGGCGCGCCACTCTTCGGCAACATCCACCATGTCCGCGGGAATATCTTCATAGTGGAAGTCCACGCCCATGTTCTCGTCACTCCAGACGATGGACTTCATCTTGATCAGGTCGATAACGCCATTGAAACCCTCTTCCGCACCGATGGGCACCTGGATGGGCACTGCATTGGCACCCAGACGCTCTTTCAACTGCTCTACCACACGGAAGAAGTTGGCGCCCATGCGATCCATCTTGTTGACGAAGGCCATGCGCGGCACTTCGTAACGATTGGCCTGACGCCATACGGTTTCAGACTGGGGCTCTACACCACCCACCGCACACAACACGAATACCGCACCATCAAGCACACGCAGGGAGCGCTCGACTTCGATAGTGAAGTCAACGTGCCCCGGAGTGTCGATGATGTTGATTCTGTGCTCGGGAAAATTCCCGGCCATACCTTTCCAGAAACAAGTGGTGGCGGCGGAGGTAATGGTGATTCCGCGCTCCTGCTCCTGCTCCATCCAATCCATGGTAGCCGCGCCGTCATGCACTTCACCAATCTTGTGAGACACGCCAGTGTAATACAGCACGCGCTCGGTAGTGGTGGTTTTACCAGCATCAATATGCGCCATGATGCCGACATTGCGATAACGCTCAATAGGTGTGCTACGTGCCACGGTTATATCCGTCCTGAAAAAATAAAGCTGTAAAAGAGCTTGAGTATACTGGTTGGAAACCTACCAGCGATAATGGGAGAAAGCCTTGTTGGCCTCTGCCATACGATGGGTGTCTTCTTTCTTTTTCACCGCAGTACCACGGGAATCGGAAGCATCCATCAATTCGCCTGCAAGACGGTCTGCCATGGATTTTTCGCTACGCTTGCGCGCCGCTTCGATCAACCAGCGCATGGCCAGGGCATTGCGGCGCAGAGGGCGCACTTCCACGGGAACCTGATAGGTCGCACCACCAACCCGGCGGGATTTTACCTCGACAACCGGACGCACATTTTCCAGCGCCTGCTCCAGGGACTCCAGAGGATCCCCACCCTTCTTCTCCGCGATCTGATCCAGCGCACCATAAAGCACGCGCTCGGCAACAGATTTCTTACCGTCGACCATTACTATATTGATGAATTTGGCCAGGGTCAGACTGCCAAATTTCGGGTCTGGTAATATCTCGCGGCGGGCCGCTACTCTTCTTCTTGCCATGACGCTCTACTCTACGATTCTCTGGTTAAAAACAATCAGCACTGTTTGATCAGCTCTTGGGGCGCTTGGCGCCATACTTGGAGCGACCCTGGCGGCGTGACTCGACACCAGAGGTATCCAGCGCACCGCGAACTACGTGATAGCGCACACCAGGCAAATCTTTTACCCGGCCGCCACGAATCAGCACTACGGAGTGTTCCTGAAGATTGTGCCCTTCACCACCAATATAGGAAGTCACTTCATATCCATTGGTCAAACGAACACGCGCCACCTTGCGCAAAGCCGAGTTCGGCTTTTTTGGGGTAGTGGTATACACGCGAGTACACACACCACGACGCTGAGGACAGGCCTCCAGCGCAGGTACATTGCTCTTCTCCACTGCGCGCTTGCGCGGCTTACGCACCAACTGATTGATTGTAGTCATTAAATACAGTCTCCGGACGCCTCGGTCATCTTGCCGAAGCGCCAAAAATTCGTGCAGAGGATACTCCGTCCAAGGTAACGGCGGACGGCATCATGCAGTCGAATCGGTTATTTTCGCCATGCGATCCAGGTCGCAGAATAAACAATAAGGCCAGAGATTCTCCCCACCCTTATGCGAAGACCGCGCATTTTAGATATGCGCGGTCTTTCTGTCAAGCCCTGTTTCAGTGATTTCTGTAAAAACCTACACAGATCACTGGAATCCGGTCAGGATCCTGCCTCTGAAGTATTCAGCGCTTCTTTGATTACAGCTTCCACTTCATCACTCGCCATCTCTACCATGGCACCCTGTTCCGTTGTTCCAGACAGCAGATCCTCCGCACGACGACGTTTGCGGGCTTCATGATAAGCGAGGCCGGTGCCTGCCGGGATCAGGCGCCCTACGATGACATTTTCCTTCAAACCATGCAGACGATCCTCGGCACCACGCACGGAGGCTTCGGTAAGCACCCGGGTAGTTTCCTGGAAGGAGGCTGCGGAGATGAAGGACTCGGTAGCCAGGGAAGCCTTGGTGATACCCAGCAGCAAAGGTTCCCAGGTAGCAGGCATCTCATCCTTCTTGAGAACCTTTTCATTCTCTTCCAGCACCCTGGAGCGGGAAATCTGTTCACCCCGCAGCAACTTGGTGTCTCCACCATCGACAATCTCCACCTTGCGCAGCATCTGGCGGATGATAACCTCGATATGCTTGTCGTTGATGCCAACGCCCTGCAGCCGGTAAACGTCCTGGATCTCCTGCACCAGATATTCCGCCAGGGCGGTCACGCCACGCAAGCGCAGAATATCGTGGGGGTTGAGTTCACCTTCGGCGATCACCTCCCCTTTTTCGACATGCTCTCCCTCGAACACATCCACATGACGCCATTTGGGAATCAGGGATTCCACCTGCTCCCCATCAGCCATGGTAATGACCAGGCGCTGCTTGCCTTTGGTGTCCTTGCCGAAGCTGATGGTACCACTGGCCTCCGCCAGAATCGCGGGTTCCTTGGGTTTGCGCGCCTCGAACAAATCCGCCACCCGAGGCAAACCACCGGTAATATCACGGGTCTTGGAGGATTCCTGGGGAATCCGCGCCAGTACATCGCCAACACCAACCTCGGCGCCATCCTGCACGCTGACCACCGCACCCGCCGGCAACACATAATTGGCCGGCAGACTGGTGCCAGCAATGTTGACATCATTGCCCTTGGCGTCGATCAGCTTGATCATGGGACGCAGATCCTTGCCGCTGGTGGGACGTTGTTTGGGATCCATCACCTCAAGAGAAGTCAGGCCGGTGACATCATCGGTCTTGGTCTGCACGGTTACACCATCCACAAAATCCACAAACCGCAGTATGCCAGCCATCTCGGTAACAACCGGGTGCGTATGCGGATCCCAGGTCGCCACCAGTTGGCCAGCAGTGACTGCACCACCGTCCTTCACCTGCAGTTCTGCACCGTAGGGTAGTTTGTAGCGCTCCCGCTCACTGCCGCGGGTATCGTGCACGATGATTTCCCCGGAGCGGGATATCGCCACCAGCTTGCCATCGGCCCGCTCTACGGTCTTGATGTTGTTCAGGGTCACGCTGCCGGTATTCTTGACCTCGATACTGCTTACCGCAGCAGACCGTGAAGCCGCACCACCAATGTGGAAGGTACGCATGGTCAGCTGGGTTCCCGGCTCACCGATGGACTGGGCTGCAACCACACCAACCGCTTCGCCGATATTGATACCGTGACCACGACCGAGGTCACGGCCATAGCAAGCACCGCAGATGCCGTATTTGGCTTCACAGCTGATTGCGGATCGCACGGTAACCTGATCCACGCCATTCTCTTCCAGCATGTCCACCAGCGCCTCGTCCAGCAATATGCCAGCCTCGATCAGTACCTCATCACTGCCCGGCTTGTACACTTCCTTGGAAGTGACCCGGCCCAGAATACGCTCATGCAATGCCTCCACCACATCGCCACCTTCGATGATGGGCTGCATCAGCAGGCCATTTTCCGTGCCGCAATCTTCCGAGGTAATGACCAGATCCTGGGCCACATCCACCAGACGGCGGGTAAGGTAACCAGAGTTGGCTGTCTTCAAAGCCGTATCCGCCAGACCTTTGCGAGCACCGTGCGTGGAAATAAAGTATTGCAGTACGTCCAGGCCCTCACGGAAGTTTGCGGTAATCGGTGTTTCGATGATGGAGCCATCCGGCTTGGCCATCAGACCCCGCATACCGGCCAGCTGCCGGATCTGCGCCGCAGAACCCCGAGCACCTGAATCAGCCATCATGAAGATAGAATTAAAGGAATCCTGTTTGACTTCGTTTCCATCCTTGTCGGTAACAATATCCTTGCCCAGTCGATCCATCATGGCCTTGGCCACCTGGTCATTGGCATGAGACCAGATATCGATCACTTTGTTGTAGCGTTCACCATTGGTTACCAGACCGGAAGCATACTGATCCTCGATCTCTTTGACTTCTTTTTCCGCAGCCGTCAGCAGAATTTCTTTTTCTGCCGGAACAACCATGTCGTCTGCGCAAACAGAGGCTCCGGAGCGCGCAGCAAAGCGGAAGCCGGTGTACATGAGCTGGTCAGCGAACACCACCGTATCCTTGAGTCCAAGTTCTCGGTAGCAGGTATTGACCAGACGGGAAATCGCCTTCTTGTTCAGGACAGTGTTGGCCAGCCTGTCGAAGGAAAGGCGCTTGGGGATAATATCCCAGAGGATCGCACGGCCGATTGTCGTGTCATAAACCCGGGACTCCACAGCAAATGAACCATCTTCCTGTTTCATTTCCTCATCGATACGCACTTTTACCTTGGCATGCAACTCCGCCTGGCCGGTTTCATATGCACGATAGGCTTCGGCAATGCTCGCCAGCGCCATGCCCTCGCCCTTTGCGTTTATGCGCTCACGGGTCATGTAGTACAGGCCCAGCACCACGTCCTGGGTAGGCACGATGATAGGCTCGCCGTTAGCGGCAGACAGGATGTTGTTGCTGGCCATCATCAGGGTGCGCGCTTCGAGCTGGGCTTCCAGGGACAGGGGCACATGTACGGCCATCTGGTCGCCGTCGAAGTCGGCGTTGAAGGCGGTACAAACCAGGGGATGCAGCTGAATGGCCTTGCCTTCGATCAGCACGGGTTCGAACGCCTGGATACCGAGACGGTGCAAAGTCGGCGCCCGGTTGAGCATGACAGGATGCTCACGAATGACGTTTTCCAGAATATCCCAGACTTCCGCCGCACCACGATCAACCAGCTTCTTCGCTGCCTTGATGGTAGTGGCCAGCCCGCGGGACTGCAGCTTGGCAAAGATGAAGGGTTTGAACAGCTCCAGGGCCATGCGCTTGGGCAGGCCGCACTGATGCAGCTTCAGGGTTGGACCCACCACGATAACGGAACGGCCGGAGTAGTCCACCCGTTTGCCCAGCAGATTCTGACGGAAACGGCCCTGCTTGCCCTTGATCATATCGGCCAGGGATTTGAGTGGCCGCTTGTTGGTGCCGGTGATGGCGCGGCCACGGCGGCCGTTGTCCAGCAGGGCATCCACAGCTTCCTGCAGCATGCGCTTTTCGTTGCGCACGATGATGTCCGGCGCGGTGAGTTCCAGCAGGCGCTTGAGGCGGTTGTTGCGGTTGATGACCCGGCGGTACAGATCGTTCAGATCCGAGGTGGCAAAACGGCCACCGTCCAGAGGCACCAAGGGACGCAACTCGGGGGGCAATACCGGCAATACCTTGAGGATCATCCACTCGGGGCGATTGCCGGACTCCTCCAGAGATTCCAGCAATTTGAGCCGCTTGGCAATCTTCTTGATCTTGGTCTCGGAATTGGTCGCGCCAATTTCCTCGCGCAGGCGGACGATTTCGGCGGGAATATCCAAGGATATGAGCAGCTCATTGACCGCTTCCGCACCCATGCGGGCATCGAACTCGTCGCCATTTTCTTCGATGGCTTCGAGGTACTGCTCGTCGTTCATGAGCTGGCCACGTTCGAGCATGGTCATGCCCGGATCGATCACCACATAAGATTCAAAATACAGGATGCGCTCGATGCTCTTGAGGGTCATGTCCAGCAGCAGGCCGATGCGCGAAGGCAGGGACTTGAGGTACCAGATGTGCGCTACCGGGCTGGCCAGCTCGATGTGCCCCATGCGCTCGCGGCGCACCTTGGACAGGGTCACTTCCACCCCGCACTTCTCGCATACCACACCACGGTGCTTGAGGCGTTTGTACTTGCCGCACAAGCACTCGTAGTCGTTTACCGGGCCGAATATCTTGGCGCAGAACAGCCCTTCGCGCTCCGGTTTGAAGGTACGATAGTTGATGGTTTCCGGCTTTTTGACTTCGCCAAAAGACCAGGACCGAATCCTGTCCGGGGAGGCCAGCCCAATGCGGATGGCATCGAACTCTTCGTTCTGCCCCTGTTGTTTCAGAATCTTCAAAAGATCTTTCACGAATCTATCTCCGTAGTATCGCTGCTCGAATCAAAGGTACCGGCCCTCACCAATCCGCCAGGGGCGCATTGGGATGCATGCAGTGCATCCTGGGGGCGTGTGCCAGGAAAGGTACACATCAATCCTGCTCCAGCTCAATATTAATGCCCAGCGATTTTACTTCTTTCACCAGTACATTGAAGGACTCGGGCATACCGGCCTCCATCTGATGGTTACCATCAACAATATTCTTGTACATCCTGGTGCGTCCGTTCACATCATCAGATTTGACGGTAAGCATTTCCTGCAGGGTGTAAGCCGCACCATAGGCTTCCAGCGCCCACACTTCCATCTCGCCAAAACGCTGACCACCGAACTGCGCCTTGCCGCCCAGAGGTTGTTGGGTGACCAGGCTGTAGGGGCCAGTGGAGCGGGCGTGCATCTTGTCATCAACCAGGTGGTTGAGCTTGAGCATGTACATGTAGCCCACGGTGACGGGGCGCTCGAACTGCTCGCCGGTGCGTCCGTCGAACAAGGTGCATTGACCGCTTTCCGGCAAACCGCCCAGCTTCAGCAGATGGCGGATCTCTTCCTCGGTGGCGCCATCGAACACCGGCGTCGCCATAGGTACGCCATTGCGCAGATTGCCCGCCAGCTCGGTGATTTCTTCATCACTGAAGGATTTCAGGTCTTCCTGCTTGCCACTAAAGTTGTACACGTCATTCAGATACTTGCGCAACTGCGTAATCTTGACCTGAGCATCGAGCATCTCGCCAATACGTTCACCCACGCCCTTGGCGGCAAATCCCAGGTGGGTTTCCAGAATCTGGCCAATATTCATCCGCGAAGGTACACCCAGTGGGTTCAGGGCGATATCTACCGGACGGCCATTTTCGTCAAAAGGCATGTCCTCCACAGGAACAATCTGGGAAATAACACCCTTGTTTCCATGGCGACCAGCCATTTTGTCGCCAGGCTGGATGCGGCGCTTGATAGCCACATACACCTTGACCATCTTGAGTACGCCCGGCGCCAGATCGTCGCCTGTAGACAGCTTGCGCTTCTTGTCTTCGTAAAAATCCCGGAAGGATTGGCGCTGCTCTTCCACTTGCTTGCCAGTGGCTTCCAGCTGCTGCTGCGCCTCTTCATTGCGCAGACGAATTTCAAACCACTGGTTCTTGTCCAGATCAGCCAGATAACTCTTGGTGATTTTGGAGCCAGCCTTGAGTTTGTTTGGCCCGCCATCAGCCACTTTGCCGGTGAGCATTTTCTCAACCCGGACGAAGGTGTCTTCTTCCATGATGCGCTGCTGATCAGCAATATCCTTGCGGATACGATTCAGCTCTGCTTCCTGGATTTCCAGGGCACGGGCGTCTTTCTCCACACCGTCACGGGTAAATACCTGCACATCGATAACGGTACCGGATACGCCGGATTTTACCCGCAGGGAAGTATCCTTAACATCGGACGCCTTCTCCCCGAAAATGGCACGCAGCAGTTTTTCTTCCGGCGTCAGCTGGGTTTCCCCTTTGGGGGTTACCTTACCCACCAAGATGTCGCCTTCTTTTACTTCGGCACCTACATAAACGATGCCGGACTGATCCAGTTTCGCCAGCGCCGCCTCGCCCACGTTGGGAATATCGCCAGTGATCTCTTCCGAGCCCAATTTGGTATCCCGGGCCTGGCAAGTCAACTCTTCGATATGAATGGTGGTGAAACGATCTTCCTTCACCACATTTTCCGAGATGAGGATGGAATCCTCGAAGTTGTAGCCGTTCCAGGGCATGAAGGCCACGCGCAGGTTCTGACCCAGGGCCAGCTCACCCATGTCCGTGGAAGGACCGTCGGCCATGACATCGCCACGGGCCACGGTATCCTCCACCATCACCAGAGGACGCTGGTTGATACAGGTGTTCTGGTTGGAACGGGTGTACTTGGTCAGATTGTAGATGTCCACACCGGATTCACCAGCAATAGTTTCATCGTCATTCACCCGCACCACGATGCGGCTGGCGTCCACGGACTCCACGACGCCACCGCGCTTGGCCACCACGGTAACACCGGAATCCACGGCCACGTTGCGCTCTATGCCAGTGCCCACCAAGGGCTTTTCCGCCCGCAAGGTAGGCACGGCCTGGCGTTGCATGTTGGAACCCATGAGGGCGCGATTGGCGTCGTCATGCTCGAGAAAAGGGATCAGCGCCGCCGCCACAGACACGATCTGCTTGGGCGATACGTCCATGTATTCCACCTTGTCCGGCGTGAACAGGGCAAATTCGTTTTGATGGCGACAGGACACCAGCTCTTCGATGAGCTTGCCTTTCTTGTCCATGGCCGCACTGGCCTGGGCGATGACGAAACGGCCTTCCTCGATGGCCGACAGATAATGGATTTCTTCTGTAGCCTTGCCGCTCTTCACCACTCGGTAAGGCGTTTCCAGGAAGCCGTAACGGTTGGTCTTGGCATACACAGCCAGAGAGTTGATCAGGCCGATGTTTGGCCCCTCCGGCGTCTCGATGGGGCACACCCGGCCGTAGTGGGTGGGATGCACATCACGCACCTCGAAGCCGGCGCGCTCCCGCGCCAGACCGCCAGGACCCAGTGCGGAAACACGGCGCTTGTGTGTGATCTCGGACAAGGGATTATTCTGATCCATGAACTGGGACAGCTGACTGGAGCCAAAGAACTCCTTGATGGCTGCAGACACAGGCTTGGCGTTGATCATTTCCTGGGGCATGAGGCCTTCAGCCTCCGCCAAGGTCAGGCGCTCCTTGACCGCACGCTCCACGCGCACCAGACCAACCCGGAACTGGTTCTCCGCCATCTCGCCCACGCAACGCACACGGCGGTTGCCCAGGTGATCGATATCGTCAGTAGTACCCTTGCCATCGCGGATATCCACCAGGGTCTTGAGCACATCGATGATATCGGACTTGTCGTCATTTTTTGCGACCAGCTCTTTGGAGACGGCATCATCACGCCGGCTGAAATATTTGCCATCATAGAGGATGCCCAGGCCTTCGGTTTCTTCCCGCCCCAGGCGGCGGTTGAACTTCATACGGCCTACCGCAGACAGATCATAGCGCTCTTCTGTGAAAAACAGATTGTGGAACAAATTCTGAGCCGCTTCCTTGGTGGGCGGCTCGCCGGGACGCATCATGCGATAGATTTCCACCTGCGCTTCCAGGCGTGTGGAGGTGGGATCCAGGCGCAGGGTTTCGGAAATATAGGGGCCATGATCAAGATCATTGGTGAACAGGGTCTTAAGCTCCTTGATGCCCTTCTCCTTGACGGCAGTCACCATTTCTTCGCTGATCTCGTCATTGGCACCCGCGAGCAGCTCGCCGGTCTCTGGATCAATGACATCATGAGCCAGGGTTTTGCCCACCAGGTACTCGGCTGGCACTTCCAGCTGGTTAACACCTTCCTTCTCCATGGCGCGAATGTGGCGGGCAGTAATGCGCTTGCCCGCTTCGACAATCACCTTTCTTCCTGCTTTGATATCAAAACCAGCCGTCTCCCCGCGCAGGCGGACAGGAACCAGATCCAGCATGATCTTGTCGCCTTTAAAGCTGAAAGTGTCGGTCTCGAAGAAATAGTCGAGAATGTCCTGGGTGTTGTACCCCAGGGCGCGCAACAGCACGGTCGCCGGAATCTTGCGGCGACGGTCGATACGCACGAATACCGCGTCCTTGGGATCGAACTCGAAATCCAGCCAGGAACCGCGATAGGGAATCACTCGGGCAGAGAACAGCAATTTGCCCGAGGAATGCGTCTTGCCCTTGTCGTGATCAAAGAACACGCCGGGAGAACGATGCAGCTGGGATACGATGACCCGCTCTGTCCCATTGATAACGAAGGTGCCGGTATCGGTCATGAGCGGCAGTTCGCCCATGTAGATTTCCTGCTCCTTCACGTCCTTGATACGCTTTACATTGGCAGGCGCGTCACGATCATAGATGACCAGACGCACCAACACGCGCAAAGGCGCGGCATAGGTCACACCACGCAACTGGCATTCACGCACGTCAAACATGGGCTCGCCCAGGCGATAGCTCACATACTCGAGTGCGGCGCTGCCGTTGTGACTGACAATAGGGAAAACCGAGCTGAATGCCGCATGCAATCCGTGCGCGTCCCGCTCGTCCGGCTTCTTGTCCGCCTGCAGGAACTTGCGATAGGAATCGATCTGCGTCGCAAGGAGAAAAGGTATTTCGAGAACGCTGCCGCGTTTCGCAAAATCCTTACGGATGCGCTTTTTTTCAGTAAACGAATAGGCCATGCTTGCCTTCCCTCAGTTTAGTCCAGTCATTACCACCGGCTTCACACCGGCCGCCCTTGCGGGCAAAATATCACCTAGATCTTGCAAGTGATCGTGCTTGCAGAGTGCAAGATATTGGTTCGCAGAGCGAATGACAACTTTGAGCGTAATCCTTGTTGTGATTGCCGAAAAGTTTCATATCGCTATACGGATCAAGAGCTTGTGCCATGTGAATGCCATCACTTGCAAGACCTGGGTTTTACACAAACAGGAAAAGGCCGGCAGCATTGGAGCCGCCAGCCATTTCCGGCTTTGCGTAAACGCCAGCCAAGATCGGTCTTACTTGATCTCGACGGATGCGCCAGCTTCTTCCAGCGTTTTCTTCGCTTCTTCAGCTTCGTCCTTGCTTACGCCTTCCTTCAATACGGAAGGGGTGCCTTCTACTGCGTCTTTGGCTTCTTTCAGGCCCAAGCCGGTCAGCGAGCGAACAGCCTTGATTACGCCAACCTTCTTGTCGCCAAAACCGGTCAGCACAACATCAAATTCGGTCTGCTCTTCAGCACCGGCGCCACCAGCGTCACCGCCGGCAGCAGGCGCAGCGGCTACGGCTGCAGCTGCGGTCACACCAAATTTTTCTTCCATTGCCTCGATCAGCTCAACCACGTCCATTACGGACATGCTGGCAATTGCTTCGAGGATATCGTCTTTAGAAACTGCCATTTTCAGGGCTCCTGCATATCTTCAAGTTAAAAGTGGGATTAAAGGGCCGGATTCAACCAGCCTCTTTAGCGTCGCGAATTGCTGCTACCGTACGAACCAGCTTGCTCGGTACTTCATTGAGCGTGGTCGCCAGCTTCTGGACGGGCGCCAACATGGTGCCCATCAACATACTGACTGCCTGGTCATAAGTAGGCATCTTCGCCAGAACACTGATTTCTGATGGCTCCAACAGTTTCCCGTTAATGGAAACCATCTTTACAACCAGCTCGTCATGCTCTTTGGCGAAATCATTGATCACACGTGCGGCAGCGCCCGGATCCTCCTGAGAGAAAGCCAGCAACAGGGGGCCGACAAAGCCATCCTGCATACAGGCAAAATCCGTATCTTCCACGGCTCGCTTGGCCAGCGTGTTCTTGACTACGCGAAGATAAACACCGGAACCCCGCGCATTTTTGCGCAGTTCGGTAAGATCTTCCACGGCCAGTCCACGATACTCAGCGGCAATAGCGGAAAAAGCACTACTCGCTACGTCAGCAACTTCGGCGACGATGGCTTTCTTTTGTTCAAGATTAAGTGCCAAAGTCGTCACCTCCCGACAACGATGAGGAACGGTTTCCCGTTCTCGGTTACACCAGGAATGAAAACAATTCATTCCACCTATTCCGGTGCCCGTCATCAGGAATCGCCCTGATTTCGGAACCCCGTCTGCGCAGGCAGATTAAGCTCCTCGTCGCTTCCGGCATCCTGCCTCTCGCGGCATCGCACATTCCTGTGCAACGGAGCGCCTGCGGTCTTTGACGGCAGGTGATCTTGCGATCACTGCCCCAAAGCCTGTTGCGCGACAGAATTTCTCCCGTCACAACATGGTTTGATCAGAGGCTCAGTGAGCCCTGATCCAGTATTATCCCCGGCCCCATGGTCGAGGATACGGTGATTTTTTTCATGTACACGCCCTTGGCCGCACTGGGCTTGGCCTTTTTCAGGTCTGCCAGTAACGCCTCCAGGTTTTCCTTCAGCGCAGCGGAATCAAAATTCACTTTGCCGATGGATGCGTGGATAATGCCATTCTTGTCTGTGCGGTAGCGCACCTGGCCACCCTTGGCGTTTTTTACTGCCTGGGCAACATCCTGGGTCACGGTGCCAACCTTGGGGTTGGGCATCAGGCCGCGGGGACCCAGAATCTGGCCCAGCTGGCCGACTACGCGCATGGCATCCGGGCTGGCGATCACCACGTCAAAATCCATGTTGCCCGCCTTCACTTGTTCCGCCAGATCATCCATACCCACGACATCAGCGCCTGCTTCCTTGGCTGCATCAGCATTTGGCCCTTGGGTAAACACCGCCACACGGACGGTTTTGCCAGTGCCGTTTGGCAACACGGTGGCGCCACGCACAACCTGATCAGATTTGCGTGGATCCACGCCCAGATTAACCGCAACATCCACGGTCTCGGGAAACTTGACGCTGGACACTTCCCTGAGCAGGCCAAAAGCCTGTTCAGCATCGTACTGCCTGGATCGATCCAGTTTCTCAGCAATCGCCTTCAAACGCTTACTCAGTTTGGCCATTTATACACCCTCCGTATCAAGACCTATACTGCGGGCAGTACCGGCAATGGTACGCACTGCAGCATCCATGTCGGCTGCTGTCAGATCCGGCTCTTTTGTCCTGGCAATTTCCTCCAACTGCTCACGAGTGACCTTGCCAACCTTTTCCGTGTTGGGCCGACCACTGCCGGATTTGATGCCGGCGGCTTTTTTCAGCAGAATGGAGGCTGGCGGCGTCTTCATCACGAAAGTGAAAGAGCGGTCGGAATAAACGGTGATCACTACCGGAACAGGAAGACCTTTTTCCTGGCTCTGGGTCTGGGCATTAAACGCCTTGCAGAACTCCATGATGTTTACACCATGCTGGCCCAAAGCAGGACCAACAGGGGGACTGGGGTTGGCTTCCTGTGCAGGAACCTGAAGCTTGATATAGGCTTCGATTTTCTTGGCCATGATTTACCTCTTCTCCTGGGTGCAAACGCCCGGGACTTTCACCCAGGCTCCCCTTAAGTTTAAATGCGGAAAAAGGACTTTCTCCGCCCTTTCTCGGCTTGGTTGCGCAACAAACGCGGCCTTGCTGCCCCCCCGCGCCATACTTCCTGTGCGGGAAAACACAAACGCGCCACCGGCACGCTGGAACCGGCATGAAGCCAGCCGGGCGAACTAAGCCTTTTCTACCTGGCCGAACTCCAGTTCGACAGGTGTGGAACGCCCAAAGATGGAAACAGAAACCTTGAGCCGGCTCTTTTCATAATCCACCTCTTCCACCACCCCATTGAAATCGTTGAACGGTCCATCAGTAACGCGCACGACTTCGCCCGGCTCGAACAACACCTTGGGACGTGGTTTTTCCGCTCCCTCCTGAACCCGCTGCAATATCGCATCGGCCTCTTTCTGGGTGATCGGTGCGGGTTTGTCTTCGGTTCCGCCGATAAAGCCCAGAACCTGGGACGTATCTTTTACCAGGTGCCAGGTTTCATCAGTCAATTCCATGTTCACCAGCACATAGCCGGGAAAGAACTTGCGCTCGCTCCGGCGCTGTTGCCCGCCACGCATTTCCACGACCTCTTCCGTGGGCACCAGGATTTCACCAAAACAATCCTGCATTCCCATGCGCTCGATACGTTCTTCCAGCGAGGCCTTGACCTTGCCTTCATACCCGGAAAAGGCATGCACCACATACCAGCGTTTCGCCACGTCAGCCTCCCTGCCCTGTAAACATGCGCACCAGCACGAACAGAATTGAATCCACGCCCCAAAGGAAAAGTGCAGTCAGTAACACTGCCACAAAGATCACCAGCGTGGTTTGCAGCGTTTCCTGACGCGAAGGCCAGACCACTTTGCGCACCTCTGTCTGGGCTGATGAGAAAAAGGCTTTCATGCGCCTTCCTTGATCAGTCCGCAGTACAACGGTAACCGCCATTGCGATAACCGCCAGCAACCCGAGCAGACGCACCCACAGGGGCTGCGCCTCAAACAGGTAAAAGCCAACGATGCCTGCTACCAGCATGACTACAGATAACAGCAGCTTCACCGTATCCATAGCGGAACCTTGAGTTTCAGTTTTTGTGTTCATCCTGCCTACTTCAGTGCTCCAGTCCTGTAGCATCTTCGCCACCAGAACCAAAGCCCTGTGAAATGGCAGGCCAGGAGGGACTTGAACCCCCAACCTGCGGTTTTGGAGACCGCTGCTCTACCAATTGAGCTACTGGCCTAAAAAAATCCAGCCTTCCTCTTGACTTGAAAAAGGCAACGGGTGTGCCCGGCGATGCGGCCACACCCTGCTACCTGGATACCGTCAGATTCCAGCTTTACTCAATAATCCTGGAAACAACACCGGCGCCAACCGTACGGCCACCTTCACGAATGGCGAAGCGCAAGCCTTCTTCCATCGCAATCGGTGCAATCAGCTTCACCGTCATCTTTACATTGTCACCCGGCATCACCATCTCCACGCCTTCCGGCAGCTCGCAGGCGCCAGTGACGTCTGTGGTGCGGAAGTAGAACTGCGGACGGTAGTTGTTGAAAAACGGCGTATGACGACCACCTTCATCCTTGCTCAGAATGTACACTTCACACTCGAAATGGGTGTGCGGATTGATGGTGCCGGGGTGCGCCAGCACCTGACCACGCTCCACCTCGTCACGCTTGGTGCCACGCAGCAGCACCCCTACGTTGTCACCCGCACGGCCTTCGTCGAGAAGCTTGCGGAACATTTCCACGCCGGTTACGGTGGTCTTCTCGGTATCACGGATACCAACAATCTCCACTTCTTCGCCAACCTTGACGATACCGCGCTCTACCCGGCCGGTGACTACGGTGCCACGACCAGAGATCGAGAATACGTCTTCGATAGGCATCAGGAAGGCGCCGTCAATGGCCCGCTCGGGCTCGGGAATATAGGTATCCAGCGCTTCGACCAGTTTGTCGATAGAGGGAATGCCAATGTCCGAGGTGTCGCCTTCCAGCGCCTTGAGCGCAGAGCCGGTGATAACCGGGGTGTCATCACCGGGAAATTCATACTCGTCCAGCAGCTCCCGCACTTCCATTTCCACCAGTTCCAGCAGCTCTTCGTCGTCCACCATGTCCGCCTTGTTCAGGTAGACAACAATGTAAGGCACCCCTACCTGACGGGACAGGAGAATGTGCTCACGGGTCTGGGGCATGGGGCCGTCAGCCGCAGATACCACCAGAATCGCACCATCCATCTGCGCCGCGCCGGTGATCATGTTCTTCACATAATCCGCGTGACCCGGACAGTCTACATGGGCGTAGTGGCGGGTGTCAGACTCGTATTCCACATGGGCGGTGGCGATGGTGATACCACGCTCACGCTCTTCCGGGGCATTGTCAATCTGGTCGTAAGCCTTGGTCTCACCACCAAACTTCGCCGCCTGCACCGTCGTGATCGCCGCCGTCAGCGTGGTTTTACCGTGGTCTACGTGACCGATGGTGCCCACGTTTACATGGGGTTTGGTTCTTTCAAATTTTTCCTTAGACATCGCCGCACAATCTCCAAAAAATAGTAATGGTCAACGCTTCAGTAAAACCGCATGCCAAAGCATACTGGAATCTGGAGCCCAGAAGCAGATTTGAACTGCCGACCTCACCCTTACCAAGGGTGTGCTCTACCAACTGAGCTATCTGGGCAAAGCTTGCTTTTTCTGGCCTTCCACCAGACAATTCCTTAACAACTATATGGAGCGGGTGATGGGAATCGAACCCACGTAGTCAGCTTGGAAGGCTGAAGTTCTACCATTAAACTACACCCGCACTGAACACGCGGCCAAAACCGCTCTATATGCAACCGGCAACCCAAGCATTCGCCGATCGGCCTGCCTCCATGCCTGTCGCTTTTGCCCGCAACCATTTCAGACCGATCCCGGACAGCACAATGGTGGAGGGGGGAGGATTCGAACCTCCGAAGGCTGAGCCAGCAGATTTACAGTCTGCCCCCTTTGGCCACTCGGGAACCCCTCCAAAAAAGAGGACGCATTTTCCAGAAAATCACGTCGAATGTCAATAGCATATCAGGAATATTTTTTATCGGCCCGGCAAGGCCGGGAAATACAGTCTGGAACCATGCCTATGGTCAAGCTCCAGCTTGCACAGTACACTAGCACTCTTTATTTATATACAAATTGTATTTGCAGTCCCCTATGCCTAAACCCGTGAAGCACCTTTTCATCCCCTCTCTGCTTACTCTTGCGCTTATTGGCTGCGCCACCCAGCCAGGCAGCCAGAAACCACCGGCGAGTGCGAAAACACAAGAAAAAGAGATCGTTTTGCCGTTCAAGTCCACGGCAATGCCGCCGCCCGCCCCCCTCGACAAGGAACTTCTCTACAACTACCTGGCCGGGGAAATCAGTGTGCAGCGGGGCGCATGGGAAGAAGCATACGAGCACCTGCTTCTGGCCGCAAAAGAAGCAAAAGATGCGGTTGCAGCCAGCAAGGCAGCCCGCCTGGCCTGGCGCCAGAATGACATGATTCGCGCAACCCGCGCCATCCTGCTTTGGGTTGAGTACGATCCCAATGATCTTTCCGCACGTCAACTGGCCATGCTCACTGCGCTGCGAAACGAGAACATCGATCAGGCACTGGCGCAAGCCGGAGCCATACTCAAGATTGCCTCCGCAAAAAGCAAGGACGGATTTCTGCTCCTGAGCTCTGCTTTAGCAACCAGCAAAGAGAAAAGCAAGCTCACCATGATTCAACGGCTGGCCAAGCAGCACCCGGAGGACGCCCATGCGCAATATGCAATGGCATTGGTGTCTACCCAGGAAAAGCAATTTGACTTGGCCCTCCAGGCCATTCAGAGAAGCCAGGAACTTGACCCTGACTGGGACAAGCCCTATTTGCTGCGTGTGCAGATATACGCCATGCAAGGCGATGAGGCCGGCGCCGAAAAACTGTTGCGCGAGGCAGCAGATGCCCACCCCAGCCCGGCTCTGCTGGAAGCCTATGGCCGCCTGCTGATGCAGGAGAAAAAGTACCAGCAGGCCCTGGAAAATTTCCAGAAGGCACTGAGCCTGACCCCCGATGACCAGGAGCTGTTATATATGATCGGCATCCTGGCGCTGCAAACGAAGGATTGGAACCTCGCAAAAACCACCTGGGAACAGCTGCGTGACAGCCCACGCTACCACAAGGCACAGGAAGCCTGGTATTTTCTCGGCCAGATGGAGGAGCTCCAAGGCAACCTGGAACAGGCCACCGAAAACTACAGCCGCGTCAAAAACGGGCGTCTGCTTAGCGATGCGCAAATACGCACCGCCATACTAACCGGCAAGCTGGGCAACCTGAACGAGGCACATGAGCTGTTCAACGCCCTGCGGCTTACGGATCCAGACCAGGCGGTTCAGATTTACATCACCGAAGCCCAGCTCCTGAAGGAGCTACACAAGCCCGATTCGGCACTGGAATTATACAACGAGGCGATCAACACCTACCCACAAGAAGCGGAGCTGTTATATGCCCGGGGTCTGCTGGCAGCCGATCTTGGTAAAATCGATCTCGCTGAACAAGATTTCAAGGCCGCTCTGGCAATCAAGCCTGATGATGCCGACACCCTGAATGCACTGGGCTACACCCTGGCGGATCAGACCGACCGCTATTCAGAGGCCTATGCCTACATCAAGAAAGCACTGGAGCTGAATCCGGACAGCGCCGCCATTCTCGACAGTATGGGCTGGGTGCTGTTCCGCATGAAGGAATACACACAGGCACTGGAGTATCTGCGCAAAGCTGCGGAAAAGATGGACGATCCGGAAATTGCCGCCCACTTGATCGAAGTACTTTGGGTGACCGGTTCCCGGCGGGAAGCACAGGAACTTCTCGACAAGGCGGACAGCACCTACCCGGACAACCGTAAACTCAAGGACGTGAAACAGCGGCTGCAATGAAAGCATCTGAACTCTTCTGGCCAGCACCAGCCAAGCTGAACCTGATGCTGAGGGTTATCGGGCGGCGCTCCGATGGCTATCATCTGCTGCAAACCGTATTTCAGTTTCTCTCCCAGGCGGATCTGATCCGTTTTCAGCGCCGCCCGGACACGAAAATCCGCTGCAACGCACTCTCCGGTGTGCGCAACAATGACAAC
This sequence comes from Sedimenticola sp., assembly GCA_027083925.1. Classification (GTDB taxonomy): domain Bacteria; phylum Pseudomonadota; class Gammaproteobacteria; order Chromatiales; family Chromatiaceae; genus Thiolapillus. The sequence goes on from JALWMK010000122.1 coordinate 96,889, forward strand.
CTCGCCATACTGGCGGCACGGCTGCTGCAGCAGCACTGTGGCAGCGACTGCGGTGTGGATATACAGATCAAAAAAAAACTGCCCATGGGCGGCGGCCTTGGCGGAGGCAGCTCCAATGCGGCAACTACCCTGGTTGTACTGAACAAGCTCTGGAACCTGAACCTCGAAGAGGCGGCGCTCGCAAAACTCGGGCTACAACTTGGCGCCGACGTGCCGGTCTTTATTCTCGGCAAAGCCGCATGGGCGGAAGGGGTTGGAGAAAAGCTCCGGTTTTTCGAGCCGCCCGAATCCTGGTACCTGGTGCTTTCCCCTGCTTGCCACGTCTCAACCGCCGAAATTTTTTGTGATTCACAATTGACACGGGACGCCAAGGCAATCACAATACGCGACTTCTCTGCGGGGCATAGGGAAAACACCTGCCAGACGCTGGTAGCCAGTCGTCATCCAGAGGTGGGGCGGGCGTTGTCCTGGCTGAACCAGTTTGCCGAAGGCAGACTGACCGGCACCGGGGCTTGTGTATTTGCGGCATTTCCTTCGCAGCAGCAGGCCGAGACAGTACTGAAAGAGATTCCCGCAGGCATGAAAGGCTTTGTGAGTCCGGGGCTGAACCGATCACCCCTGCACACCAGGCTTGAACAGTTTACTGGGGCGTGGCCAAGTGGTTAAGGCACCGGACTTTGACTCCGGCATCGCAGGTTCGAATCCTGCCGCCCCAGCCATTTTTCAAACAGGCTGCAGCTGGCCTGCAAGCGAGGTCCAACAAAGTGGCTAGTAGTGGCATGATGGTCTTTGGCGGTAACTCCCACCCGGAACTGACCATTGAAATCGCAAACTATCTGGATCTGTCACTGGGCAAATGCGTTGTAGGGCAGTTCAGCGACGGCGAGGTTCAGGTCGAAGTCGAGGACAACGTTCGTGGCCGGGACGTGTTCGTGGTCCAGCCCACATCCGCCCCAACCAACGATTACCTCATGGAACTGCTGGTAATGATAGACGCCCTGCGCTGGGCTTCTGCCAATCGCATCACCGCGGTAATCCCTTATTTTGGTTATTCCCGCCAGGATCGCCGGCCAAGATCCGCCAGAGTGCCCATTACCGCCAGGCTTGCAGCCAAGATGATCGGCACTGCAGGCGCCGACCGGGTATTGACCATGGATCTGCATGCTGACCAGATTCAGGGATTTTTCGACATTCCTGTGGACAACATCTACTCCTCTCCCATATTGCTGGGAGACGTCTGGCGACAGAAGTATCCGGAGCTGATGGTGGTGTCCCCGGACGTAGGGGGGGTAGTGCGGGCCAGAGCCCTGGCAAAACGCCTGGATGACGCAGACCTGGCAATTATCGACAAACGCCGGCCCAAGGTCAACGAAGCACAGGTGATGAACATCATCGGGGACGTGGCCGGGAGATCCTGCGTAATCGTGGATGACCTGGTAGATACCGCCGGCACCTTGTGCAAGGCGGCAGATGCCCTGAAGGAGCATGGCGCAGCACGGGTAGCCGCCTATTGCACCCACGCCGTACTTTCCGGGCCGGCCGTAGAGAACATCAATGGCTCCAGCCTGGATGAGCTGGTGGTGACCAATACCATCCCCTTGCAGCCTGCGGCAAGAAAATCCAGCAAGATTCGCCAGCTTTCCATTGCGGGAATCCTGGCAGAATCCATGCGCCGCATAAACAACGAGGAATCTGTAAGCTCGCTGTTTATGGACTAGAAATTCGTGCGCATTTGGCACGCAACCCTGCCCTGACATATCTGGTCGCGGATATGCCGGGGCTTGTTTTTACCTGATCCGACGGATTCAGGTTTTACTCTCAGGAGAGAATAATGTCAGATATATTTACTATTCAAGCTGTTGTCCGCAACGATGGGGGGAAGGGTGCGAGCCGCCGCCTGCGTCGTGAAGGCCTGGTACCAGGCATCATCTATGGTGGCGGAAAAAATCCCGAAATGATCGCTGCCGCACATAACAAGCTGGCGCAGCATCTGGAACACGAAGCCTTTTACTCATCCATTGTTGAAGTGGAAGTAGATGGAAAGAAGCAGCGCGTGGTTCTCAAGG
>JALWMK010000123.1 GCA_027083925.1 Sedimenticola sp.
TGCAAGGCAGAGCAGGGAAAGATCATCCACAAGCCATCCGGGCGAGAGATCCCCTACCGGGAACTGGTCAGCTCCGCTGCGAAGCTTCCCATCCCGGAAAAAGCCCGGCTCAAGGAGCTGCACGAATTCGTGATTATCGGGAAATCCATCCCCCGCACCGACATTCCGGACAAAATCAACGGCAAGGCCAGATTCGGCATCGACACCAAACTGCCGGGCATGCTGTACGCCACTATTACCCACTGCCCTGTATTCGGCGGCAGTGTTGGAAAAGTCGATGCCTCCAAGGCGCGCAAGATCAAGGGCGTTATCGACATATTTGAAATCAATGAGGGCATGGTGGTGGTGGCCACCGACACATGGACGGCCTTCCGGGGAAAAGACGCTCTGGAAATCAACTGGAACCCGGGAAAAAATGCCGGCCTGTCCACCGACCGGATTGCCAACGGACTCAAAAAGCTGTCTCCCGGGCGGGGAGAAACCATCTGGCAGGAAGGGGACGCCGAGGCCATTCTGTCCTCCAGCAAAACCGTCATTCAGGCAGACTACATACAACCCCCGCAAGCCCATATCCCCCTGGAAACCATGAATTGCACCGCCCATTTCCGTGATGACGGGAAACTGCAGATCTGGGTTCCCACCCAATCCCCGAGCAAGGCCCATGAGGCAGCCAAGCTCACCTCCCAGTCCATCATCAAACGCGGTCTGAACAAGCTGTTTGGCACCGGCAGCGACGATATCGAGATTCAGACAACCCTGCTGGGCGGCGGTTTCGGCAGGCGACTGAAGCAGGATTTCGTATCCCAGGCGGTGCAGATCGCCCAGCGCTTCAAGCAGCCGGTACAATTGATCTGGACACGGGAAGAAGATGTGCAGCACGATTTCTATCATCCCCTTACCCTGCACAAGATGCGCGGCGCCCTGGACGAGAATGGCTTGCCGGTCGCCTGGGAGCTGTTTGTCAGCGGCACCAAGATATCCGCCAGCGGCATCGCTCCACCGCCCTATGCCATTGCCAACACCAAGGTCGTTGTCAAGAACGTGGATGAAGCCATCCCCCGTGGCCCCTGGCGCTCGGTATTCGCCCATTACAATGCTTTTGCCGCGGAACATTTCCTGGATGAGATGGCACGGGCCGGAACACAGGATCCCCTGGATCTGCGGCTCAGGCTTCTGGACGACCACCCGAGGCTGCAGAAAGTGCTTAAAGCCGCGGGCCGGGGCGCCGGCTGGCCGGGCCAGGCGGGAACGAGCTACCTGGGCATTGCTGCCTTCTCCTCTTTCGGCAGCCATGTTGCCGAAGTCGTGGAATTGCGGCGTTCCGGCAAGCAGGGGCTGGTTGTGCACAAAGTCACCTGCGCCATCGACTGCGGCGTGGTGATCAACCCGGATATCGTGGAACAACAAATGGAAGGATCCATTATTTTCGCCCTGACCGCGGCAACAAAATCAAGCATCACGGTCAGGGACGGACAGGTGGAGCAAAGTAATTTCCACAACTACCCCATCCTCAAGATCGACGAAACACCGGAAATCGAAGTGATCATCCTGTCCAACGAGGAAGAGCCCGGCGGCATTGGCGAGCCCGGTGTGCCGCCGCTGGCGCCGGCCCTGGCCAATGCAATCCTTGCCGCCACGGGAAAGCCGGTGCGGGAGCTGCCTACCAAACTATCAGCGATCAAGGTGTAGGTTCTGCAGCATCCACATTCCGCTGCAGCCAGAATTCCAGCAAGGCCAGCTGCCATAGCTTGCTGCCCCGGATGCGGGTATGGTGCATTTCCGGTGCGCTCAGAAGCATCTCCACATAGCTGCGCTCGTACAACCCGCGCTTGCGGCAGGCACGGGAATCCAGGATGTCCCGCATGAATTCCAGGAACTCGCCGCGCACATATTTCAATGCCGGCATAGGGAAATACCCTTTGGGGCGGTCGATAACCGCATCCGGCACAATGCCCCGCGCCACGCGCTTGAGCAGGTGCTTGCCGCCGGACTGAAACTTGATGTCCGGCGGACAACGGGCCGCCAGCTCCACCAGCTCATGATCGAGAAACGGCACCCGCGCCTCCAGCCCCCAGGCCATGGTCATGTTGTCCACCCGCTTTACCGGGTCGTCCACGATCAGGGTGGTGGCGTCCAGACGCAGCACCGCATCGATACACTCGTCCGCCCCCTGTTCATTCAAATGCTGCCGCACATAGTCCCCGGTATAATCATCACCACGGAAGGCCGCCTGCACCATGCGCAGGTATTCGGCATGATCCCGGTCGAAGTAGGTCTTGCGCAAGCGGTCTGCGCAATCCCCCTCCTCGTCTTCCATGATGCGCTGGTACCAGAAATACCCGCCGAATACCTCATCCGCCCCCTGCCCGGACTGCACCACCTTGATCTCTTTGGACACCTGCTCCGACAACAGATAGAAGGCTACCGCATCCTGGCCAAACATGGGCTCCGCCATGGCATCCACGGCTTGCGGAAGACGCTTGAGAACATCGGCATTGGGCACCAGCAGTTTGTGGTGGTTGGGCCGGTATCGCGCCACCACCTGATCGGAGTACTCGAACTCATTGCCGGTTTCCTCCGGCTGATCCTCGAAACCGATGCTGAAGGTATGCAGATCCTCCTTGCCCAATTCCGCCAGCAACGCCACCAGCAGGCTGGAATCCAGGCCACCGGAGAGGAGCAACCCCACCGGCACATCAGCAATATCGTTGCGCTTGCGCACTGCACTGCGCAAGGCTTCATGGGTGGCGTCCACCCATTCCTGCTCGGACAAGGGCTGATCCGGGCGGGTTGCATCCAGCTTCCAGTAGCGGCCGCTGCTTTCCCGGCCCCTGGCATCAACCTGAAACCAGATCGCCGGCTCCAGCTTGCGCACGCCATTCAAAATGGTGCGGGGCGCCGGCACCACACCGTGCAGGGTAAACTGGAAATGCAGCGCCACGGGGTCGATGGACTTGTCCACCCCACCCCCGGCAAGCAGCGCCGGCAGGCTGGAGGCAAACCGCAGACGTTCCCCGTCCCTGCTCCAGTAAAAAGGCTTGATGCCAAAGCGGTCTCTGGCCATGAACAGGGTTTTCTCGCGCATGTCCCACACGGCAAAGGCAAACATACCGTGCAAGCGCGGCAGGCAGTCCCGCCCCCATTCCCGCCAGGCCTTGAGTATCACCTCGGAATCACCATCCGAAAAAAAATGGTAGCCACGTTGCTGCAAATCCCTGCGCAGCTCCCGGTAGTTGTAGATGGTGCCGTTGAACACCAGGGCCAGACCCAATTCCTGATCCACCAAAGGCTGATTGGATTTTTCCGAAAGATCGATGATGGACAGACGACGATGCCCAAAGCCCAGCACACCATCGCTATAGCTGCCGCCATGATCCGGCCCACGGGGGCGCAGGCGCTCAGTCATAAGGCCAATGGCCGTCAGATCGGCTGGCTGGCCATCAAATCGCAATTCACCACAGATTCCACACATAGTTTTACCCGTCAACCCCGGTATTTCCCCAGCCACCGCCACCCGGGGTTTCAATAGTCAGAACATTGCCAGCAACCACATGGCGATGGCATTTTGGGGGCAATGGATTCTGATTCAGTAGATTCTTGCCGGGAAGCCCGCTAGTACCACCTGCCAACCCCCAAGGGGCGAGCACCCTGCGTTCTGTAAGTATGGAGATCTCGGCATCGGCAAGAAACTCGAATTCTCTCACCAGGCCGTCACCCCCCTTGCGGGCGCCTGTACCACCGGAGCCACAGCGGATCGCATAGCGTCTGATACGCAAGGGATACTGTTGCTCCAGTACCTCCACGGGGGTGTTGAGGGTATTGGTCATATGGGTTTGCACCGCGCTGAAGCCTCCTCCGTTACGGCCCGCCCCCATGCCGCCGCCCATGGTTTCGTAGTAATCCCAGCTGCTGCCCGGTACGGTTGAACCCATGGCCAGGTTGTTCATGCTGCCGTGGCTGGCGGCGGGCATTTGTACTGGCATGGCCTGGGCCAGCGCGCCCATGACAGCATCCACCACCCGGGTGCTGGTTTCCACATTCCCCGCTGCCACGGCAGCCGGAAAACGCGCATTCACCAGACAGCCTTTGGGCGCCCGCAGGGAAATGTTGCGGAATATACCTGCGCAGGCCGGGGTTTGAGGCGGCATCAGGCAGCGAAAAACGTAGTACACGCCAGCCGCCGCCACCGACAGGGGACAGTTCACATTGCCCGCCACCTGGTCTGCCGTGCCGGTAAAATCCACTTCTACCCGGCCCTGATCTACCGTCACTTGCACCTGCAGGCGAATCTTCTCCTGGCCCTGCCCGTCATCATCCAGATAATCGGCAAATACATAGCTGCCAGCGGGGATTTTCTTCAGCGCCGCCTGCGCCAGGCGCTGGCCGTAGGCGTTGAGGGCGTCCAGGCCAAGCTGGAAACCGGCGGCACCCTGCCGGGCAATCAGCTCCTGCAGGCGTTTCACGCCCGCCCGGTTGGCACTGAGCTGGGCGGAAAGATCGCCCTCAGCCACTTGGGGATTGCGGGTTGCCCGCAAGATCCCGTTCCACACAGCAGGTTGCATTTGTCCCTCCCTGACCAGATGCACCGGCTCGATCACCATGCCCTCTTCTTCCAAGCTGGAAGAAACCGGCATGGAGCCAGGGGTGTCTGCGCCGATATCGGCATGATGGGCACGATTAACCACAAACCCCTGCAATTGTTCATCATGGAACACCGGCGCGATGAGCGTCACATCCGGCAGATGCGTCCCCCCCAGATAGGGATCATTGAGAATCACTTGATCACCCGCTACCCAGTCCAGGATCCTGACGATATCACGCATGGCGAAGGCCATGCTCCCCAAGTGCACCGGAATATGCGCCGCCTGGGCGCACAACTCGCCTTCGGCATCGAAAACGGCGCAGGAATAATCCAGGCGATCACGAATATTGGGCGAAAATGCCGTATTGCGCAGCACCGCGCCCATTTCATCACAAACCGTCTCCAGGCGGCTGGCAAACAAGCCCAGGGCAATGGCGTCAAACGCAGTTTTTGTCTTGCTCCTGTTTTTCATGGGGTGCATTATTGCATTTTGCAGCAATTCCGAATAACCTTGTCCGGGATAATAACCAAGCAATTTACTAAGGAAACACTGAACGAGTCCATTTTGTGTCATTCCGGCATGGACCGGAATCTAGCAATATCAGGATATTGGATCCCGGCCTGCGTCGGGATGATGACTTGATCAGAGCATCCTGAAGATATACTACGGAGAACATTCATGACCCATTCATTACCCGATCTACCCTATGCAAAAGACGCTCTGGAGCCGAACATTTCCGCCGAAACCCTCGAATTTCACCATGACAAGCACCATGCGACCTATGTCACCAATCTGAACAATCTGATCCCCGGCACCGAGTTCGAAAACGCCACCCTGGAAGAAATCGTCATGAAGTCGGAAGGCGGCATCTTCAATAACGGCGCCCAGGTCTGGAATCATACCTTCTACTTCAACTGTATGGCTCCCAATGGCGGCGGCACACCTGTCGGCGCCCTGCTGGAAGCCATCAATGCTTCCTTTGGCTCGTTCGACGAGTTCAAGGAGAAGTTCGCCACTGCCGCCGCGACCAACTTCGGCTGCGGCTGGACCTGGCTGGTGAAAAACGGCAGTGGCTCCCTGGAGATCGTCAGTACCTCCGGCGCGGGCAACCCCATGCGCGACGGCAAGACGCCACTGCTGACCATCGATGTATGGGAGCACGCCTATTACATCGACAAGCGCAACGTGCGGCCCCAGTACATCACTGACTTTTTCAACGTGGTCAACTGGGATTTCGTAGCTGGCAACCTGGGCTGATTACTCGCGCTGTCCCCCCTGGAGAACCCGGCAACCCTGCCGGGTTCATTATTTTTGGCGTCCCTGCAACCCGTAAATCTATTCCTGAATCCGCAGGTTCAGGATATTGACATGGATTAATGCACTCCAGCCCCCTTGACCAATAAACTTGTTGTTTCAGCCACCGCACAGCACCCTGGCAATGCATACCGGGAAACCTTTTTTCATTCTGCTATTGATTTGCCTGCTGGAACCCGCGCTGGCTCTCCCGCCTTTGCAGCTCTATGTGGAAATCACCCCGGAAGGGGGCACCCTGAAGCCACCTCCGGGAGAGTATTCAGGCCCGGTAGTGATCAGGAAACGCATCACCATCGAGGGCGGCGGAAAGGTAAAGGTCAATGGCGGGAACAGCGGCAGCATACTGACCATCGAAGCGGATGGTGCCGTGGTCAGGGGTCTGCATCTGCACAACTCCGGAGAATCCCATGACAAGGTGGATGCCGGGATACTGGTCAAGGCAAATGATACTGTGGTGGAAAACAATATCATTGAAGACAGCCTGTTCGGCATTCATCTGAGCAATGCCCATGGCAACCGCATTATCGGAAACCGCATCAGCTCCAAAGACAGGGATGTTACCCTGCGCGGTGATGGCATCCGCCTGTGGTACAGCCATGAAAACCTGATTCAGGACAATATCATCCTGGACTCCAGGGACATGGTGTTCTCCAATGCGCGGGAAAACCACATCATCAACAACAAGATGTCCCGCAGCCGCATCAGCATGGAGCTGGTATTTTCACCAGGCGGCAAGATCCGGGGCAATACTTTTATCGACAATTATAGCGGCATTGTCATCATCTACTCTGATGACCTGAAGGTTTCCGACAACCACATTCTGCGCATGCGCAAGCTTACCGGCTCGGGTATCTCGGTGAAGGAAAGCTACAACATTCTCATCCGCAACAACGAAATTGCCCATTGTGCTGTAGGTTTGCTCGCCACCTCGCCGCTAGAGTCCAAAAATATACTTACTATTTCCGGCAACCTGTTTACCTTCAACGTCATAGCCACTTATTTTTATGGCGAAAAAGGCGGGCATGTTATCCAGCGCAACCGTTTTATCGACAACTTTACCGACGCCATGGGCAGCGTCACCGACACATCCCGGCTGAATCACTGGAGCAGAAACTATTGGGACAGCTACAGAGGCTTTGACCTGAACAAGGACGGAACTGGCGATCAGCCATATCGGGTCTATCTGTATGCCGACAGCATCTGGATGGAAAATCCCATGGCGCGCTTCTACCGCGGCACCCCTGCCCTGTCCCTGATTGATTTTGTGGAGCGTCTCATCCCTTCTTCGGAGCCGAATCTGATGTATGCCGATCCCACTCCTTTGATGGAGCCACCCGCTCATGCCAGCGGAAAATAGATTCCAACACCACAAATGAATCAAAAAATATTCACGGAAATCACAAATCCTCGCATGCGGAAAAGCCCGGGGCGCCAAATATGTATCGTAACCTGATGAATCGCATACACTTATTCCACCTCTCCCCACAGACAGAAAATCACCTTGAAAATCCTCCAGTTTTTCGGTAGTGTCCCTCCTTTGCTTTCGGACACTGGTCCGCAAAGCGCAGGTGGCCACCGTTTCGGGGCTGCCTTTTGTTTTTTGGGGTTTTTACCGAACAGCTACTATGAAGAATGTATTGATGGATACTTACAAGCGTCTACCGGTCACTTTCACCAAGGGCGAAGGTGTGTACTTGTACGACGACCAGGGGAATACCTATCTGGACGCTATTTCCGGCATCGCCGTTTGCGGCCTGGGCCATGCGCATCCGGGAGTTACCCGAGCAATTTGCGAGCAGGCGGGTACGCTGGTGCATACGTCCAACCTCTATGGCGTCCACAACCAGCAACTGCTGGGAGAACGCCTGACGGATCTATCCGGCATGGAACGGGTATTTTTCGCCAACTCTGGTGCCGAGGCCAACGAGGCAGCCATCAAGCTGGCACGTCTGCATGGACACAAGCAGGGCATCGATGCCCCGGTAATCATCGTCATGGAAAACAGTTTTCATGGGCGCACCATGGCCACCCTGAGCGCCACCGGAAACCGCAAGGTGCAGGCAGGTTTCGAACCCTTGGTTCAGGGCTTCGCCCGGGTTCCTTACGGAGACCTGGAAGCCCTGGAAACTGCTGCGTCCAACCTGAAAAACATCGTGGCGGTGCTGGTGGAGCCTGTGCAGGGCGAAGGCGGCGTCAATATTCCCCCTGCCGACTACCTGCCCGGCATTCACAAGCTTTGTGACCAGTACAACTGGCTGATGATGCTGGACGAGATACAAACCGGCATGGGCAGAACCGGCAAGCCCTTTGCCTTCCAGCACCACGAGCTGCTGCCGGATGTGATGACCCTGGCCAAGGCCCTGGGCAACGGCATGCCCATCGGTGCCTGCCTGGCCAGCGGCAAGGCGACAAACCTGTTCAGCCCGGGCAATCACGGCTCCACTTTCGGCGGAAACCCTCTGGCCTGCGCCGCTGGTCTTGCGGTCATCGAAGAAATCACCCGCAACAAGCTGTGGGAACAGGCGGCATGCGCTGCTGAAGCGTTAAGCCGGGGACTTGCACAGAAACTGGGTGGCGTGGAGGGCGTGAGAGAAATCCGCGCCCTGGGATTGATGCTGGGGATACAACTGGATCGTCCCTGCGCCGATCTGGTGGGCATGGCCCTGGACAAGGGCTTGCTGATCAATGTCACCGCCGATTCCGTCGTTCGCCTGCTGCCGCCACTCATTATCAGCAGCGAACAGATTCAGCAGCTTGTCGAGGATTTATCCATGCTGATTATTGCATTCCTGGAGTCGGCATCATGACCCGGCACTTCCTGAGCCTGGCGGATCTCTCGGCAGATGAGTTTCGCGCCATTATTCAGCGGGCGGGAAAACTGAAGCGTTTGCAGCAACAGGGTGAAATCGTGGAAACCCTCAAGCACAAGGTGCTGGGCATGGTTTTTGAAAAATCCTCCACCCGCACCCGTGTTTCCTTCGAAGCCGGCATCGCCCAGCTGGGCGGAGCCGCCATTTTCCTTTCTCCCCGGGATACCCAACTGGGACGCGGCGAACCCATCGAGGACACCGCCAGGGTTCTGTCCCGCATGGTGGATTGTGTGATGATCCGCACCTTCGAACATGAGAAGGTCGAACGCTTTGCCCAGTACTCCCGGGTTCCCGTGATCAACGGCCTCACGGATCTGGTGCATCCCTGCCAGCTGCTGGCAGACATGCAAACCTGGTTCGAGCACCGCGGCGACATCCAGGGCAAGACAGTCGCCTGGATCGGCGATGGCAACAACATGTGCCATTCCTATATGAACGCCGCCAGGCTACTGGATTTCAAGTTGCACATCGCCTGCCCCAAAGGCTATGACCCGGATCAGCGGATACTGGCATCTGCAAAGGATCATTGCCGCATCTTCCGCGATCCGGCACAAGCCATCACTGGTGCCGATCTCATCGCCACGGATGTCTGGGCGAGCATGGGACAGGAAGAAGAGCAAAAACAGCGGGAGAAGGATTTTGCCGGTTACAAGGTCACCGCTGCGCTCATGTCCCTGGCTGCCCCGAATGCCTTGTTCATGCACTGCCTGCCCGCCCATCGCGGGGAAGAAGTATCCGCCGAGGTAATCGACGCCGATAACAGCGTGGTCTGGGAAGAAGCGGAAAACCGCCTGCATGCACAAAAGGCGCTGCTGGAATTTCTGCTGACCTGAGGCATCCTTGCAAGTACAATAGGCTCCCTCTTTCCGGATCTCATGCTGCTATGGATTTCAAAGTAACAAAAATCTTTCTGACGACCTTGCTGCTCCTGGCCAGTCTGGCCGTACAGGCGGAAACCCGATATGTGACAGACCAGGCAAAGATCACCATGCGCAGCGGGGAAAGCGCCAAGCATCGTATTGTCAGAATGCTTCCATCCGGCGCCGCAGTAACCGTCCTCAGCACCAATAAGGCCAGCGGCTACAGCAAAATCCGCCTGGCCGATGGAAAAACCGGCTATGTACTGATGCGCCAGTTGCTGACACAGCCGGTGGCTCGGGATCGGATTGCCAAACTGGAACAGCGCATCAAGGAACTGGAATCCACTCCCGGAGAACTGAGCAGCAAGCTGGCCAAGCTCTCCCGCGAGCATGAGACGCTGCAACAAGCCCATTCCACGCTGCAGCTGGAAAAGGACGCCATTCAGTCCGAACTGGACGAGCTGAAACGCACCTCGGCCAATGCCGTGCAAATTGCCCAGGAGCGCAAGAGCCTGCGCAAGCAGGTCGCCACCATGAGCCGTGATCTGGCCAACCAGGAACAGGAGATCCAGGAGCTGCAGAACAGCACCACACAAACCTGGTTCCTGATCGGCGGCGGCGTACTCTTTGGCGGCATCCTGTTGGGGCTGGTGCTGCCTCACCTCAGAGTCAGAAAACGCAAGGATTCCTGGGGTTCATTGTAGGCGCCCAGACCAGCCCCCCCCGAAAGCTGCCGCGGACTGGACAACTCCACAGGAACGACACCGCTTCAGCAGTTTTCGACCTGGCTCACATCTCTTACCGCACCTCTGGCCGCATCCGTTGTCATGGCGGCATAGGCACGCAGGGCGGCGGAAACCAGGCGCGTCCTGTCAACCGGCTTCCAGGGGTTTGCTTTCGCTTCCATGGCTGCACGCCGACGTTCCAGCTCTTCATCAGTAATGGCAATGCGAATGGAACGGTTGGGGATATCAATTTCTATGACATCCCCCTCTTCCACCAGTCCGATATTGCCTCCCCCCGCCGCTTCCGGTGATACATGGCCGATAGACAAGCCCGAGGTGCCGCCGGAGAAACGGCCATCGGTGATCAATGCGCATTCCTTGCCCAGCCCTTTGGATTTGAGGTAGCTGGTGGGATAGAGCATCTCCTGCATTCCGGGGCCGCCTTTCGGCCCCTCATAGCGAATCACGAGCACATCTCCCGGTACGATTTCATCGGCAAGAATGGCGGCGACAGCATCATCCTGGCCTTCAAACACCCGTGCTGACCCACTGAACCTGAGTATGGACTCATCCACACCTGCAGTTTTCACAATGCAGCCGTTTTCCGACAGATTGCCATACAGGACAGCCAGCCCACCATCCTGGCTATAGGCATGATCCCGGTCACGAATACAGCCATTCTCCCGATCCAGATCCAGGCTTGGGTAGCGTTTATCCTGGCTGAAAGCTTCCTGGGTGGGTACGCCACCAGGAGCCGCACGGAAAAAATCATGGCGCCTGGTATCATTGCTGACGCGCATATCCCACAGCGCCAGGGCTTCTGCCATGGTGCGGGAATGCACCGTGGGAAGGTCATGATGCAGCAGACCAGCTCGATACAGCTCCCCCAGAATCCCGAACACGCCGCCCGCGCGATGCACATCCTCCATGTGATACGTCTGGATGGACGGCGCCACCTTGCACAAATGCGGCACCTTGCGCGACATGCGGTCAATGTCCTTCATTGTAAAATCCACACCCGCCTCATGGGCTGCCGCCAACAAATGCAGCACAGTATTGGTGGAGCCGCCCATGGCAATATCCAGCGCCATGGCGTTTTCAAACGCCTCGAAAGTGGCGATGGAACGCGGTAACACCGAAACATCATCCTGTTCATAATAGCGTTTCGCCAGCCCGACGATGCTGCTGCCAACCGTCCGGAACAGGCATTTACGGTCTTTGTGCGTAGCCAGCAAAGAGCCGTTTCCGGGGAATGCCAGCCCCAGTGCCTCGGTAAGGCAATTCATGGAGTTGGCGGTAAACATGCCGGAACAGGAACCACAGGTAGGGCAGGCGGAGCGTTCTACCGTCATTACGTCTTCATCACTTTCCTTGCCATCTGCCGCCATCACCATGGCATCCACCAGATCCAGATGCAGCTCCTCGCCCTGCACCACCGCCTTGCCCGCCTCCATGGGTCCACCGGAAATAAAGATGGTGGGAATATTCAGACGCAGGGCGGCCATGAGCATACCTGGTGTAATCTTGTCGCAGTTGGAAATACAGATCAGGGCATCGGCGCAATGAGCGTTGACCATATACTCCACAGAATCGGCAATCAGATCCCTGGACGGTAGGGAGTAGAGCATGCCACCGTGTCCCATGGCGATGCCGTCATCCACGGCGATAGTGTTGAATTCCTTGGCCACTCCGCCCGTCACTTCAATTTCCCTGGCGACCAGCTGCCCCATGTCTTTCAGGTGAACATGCCCCGGCACAAACTGGGTGAACGAATTGGCAATGGCAATGATGGGCTTGTCAAAATCATCATCCTTCATTCCGGTTGCGCGCCAGAGGGCGCGAGCGCCAGCCATGTTGCGGCCGTGGGTGGTGGTTCTGGAGCGATAGACTGGCATAATGGATCCGCCTCTGTGATAGATTTACCCCATTATAGCGGAAACTATTCAGCACCCAAGCATCGGCAGGACAAGCAATGCAGTTACAAAACGATTCTTGCAGAGATTCCACCGAGATCGACATCATGGAGGAAGTCCTTCCATTCACCAATGCGGATGTGCTGGAGTTCGGGTGTGGCAGCGCCCGCTGGACGCGCACCATCGCGGAAAGCTTCCTGGTTAACTCCATTATTAACCCGGCCACCAAATATGCCGA
>JALWMK010000124.1 GCA_027083925.1 Sedimenticola sp.
CAAGGGATTTTTCTGAGTATCTCCAGCTACTGGTTTCCCGTCATCGACGGCACCCTGGTAACATTTGACATGTGGCTGAATCTTCCGGATGACTGGTCTGCGATCAGCCAGGGAAGGCAGGGCAAAATCCCCAACAGCTGGCATATGGCAAGGCCACAGGATGATATCTATCTGGTCGCCGGGAAATACCAGGTTTACCAGAAAGAAACATCTGTGGCGGAAGCCCAGGCCTATCTGCTTGATGCGGATCCCGGGCTGGCAATAAGCTACCTGGATGCCACGGAGCACTATCTGTCGCTCTATCAGGAGCTGTTGGGAGATTATCCTTACAGCAAGTTTGCCCTGGTGGAAAATTTCTGGGAAAGTGGCTATGGCATGCCCTCCTTCACCCTGCTGGGTTCCCGGGTCATTCGCCTCCCTTTTATCATCCACAGCTCCTACCCCCATGAAATTTTGCATAACTGGTGGGGAAACGGCGTCTATGTGGATTACGCATCAGGGAATTGGAGCGAGGGGCTTACCTCCTACCTGGCCGACCACCTGATCAAGGAACAGCAGGGAAAAGGCGCTGATTACCGCCGCAATACCCTGAAGAACTATGCCAGCTATGTGGCAGATGAGGAGGATTTTCCGCTAAAGGAATTTCGCGGCAACCATGGTCAAATCAGCCAGGCAGTCGGTTATGGCAAGACCTTGATGTTTTTCCATATGCTTCGCCAGCAACTTGGCGATCCAGCGTTTATCAAAGGCCTGCGGTATTTCTATCGGAAGAACCGTTTTCGCTCTGCCGGTTTTGAAGATTTGCGGGTCGCTTTTGAAACCGTCAGCGGAGTCAAACTGAAAAGCGAGTTCAAACAATGGGTCAGCCGAACAGGCGCACCTGCTCTGAAGCTGTCTCAAACGGCCGCCACCAGGAACAATGACGGATATCGCCTGACCGCCAGGCTGGATCAAACCCAGCCCGGCGCTCCATTCCAACTTCAGGTTCCGGTCTTCATACAGCTTGAGGGAGAAGAGTGGCCCCAGCAGCGGATCCTGGCAATGAGCAAGAAACACCTGACTATTGATCTCCAGCTGAAAAGCAGGCCGCTACGCCTGAGTATCGACCCTCGTTTCGATCTCTTTCGGCAACTCGACCCCAGCGAAAACCCGAGCACCCTCGGGCAGCTCTTCGGTGCAAAAAAGCTTGTCATCATCCTCCCCGCCAGTGACTCCGCGATAATGAGAAACAGCTATGAACAAATGGCCCGATCCTGGTCACACGGACAGCACAATATCGAAACAGTATGGGACAACGAATTGGATCAGTTGCCAAAGGATCGTCCTATCTGGATATTTGGCAGTAGCAACCGATTTTCTCCCCTGTTCCAAGAGTTGCTGGAAAAGGATGAATACAACGCCGGGAATCAGAGCGTGGCTCTCACCACCAAGCACCCCGGCCAGCCGAAGCTCACTATCGGCCTGCTGTCGATCCACTCACCTGAAGCGATGACCGGCATGGCGCGAAAGCTGCCTCACTATGGCAGATACAGCTATGCCACGTTTACAGGTAACGACCTGAAAAATCAGCGCAAAGGTGAATGGCGGCTCTCGAAATCCGCCCTGACCAAGGACTTGACGGAAGGGGAAAAGCTGTCGCCGATGAAAATGCCTCTGTCCAAACCCTTGTCCGCCAACCTGTAGTCCGCATTTCTCACCGGGGTTCGGGAATTCCGGTCGATCCGGCAAAGCCGTTTGTTTAATCGTCCTCAAACCATAGCTGCAGCTATGGTTTGAGGAGGATCGGGCAAAATACACCGCCAGATCGGATGGAAACCCGAACAGGACAGCGTGAAGATACTGGCAATTATCTATCATAAACCTTTTTCCATGGCAGGCTTGCGCCCCGGTGAGAAACGCGGGGTAGAAGCCCGGAAGCCTCCACGGGTTGCATCCGCAACTTTTTGCGGGCATTGTTAAGGAAGTCCTGTTCAGATAACGTCATCAGGAGAAAAGCTCATGAAAGATTTGGTTTGGGACAACACCCTAAGCGTTCAGATCCAGGAAATAGACGAAGATCATCGCAGGCTGGTGGATCTGTTCAATTTACTCTGCCATTCGGTAGTAGAGGGAGAAACACCGAACTATATCCAGGCATTGATGGATGAACTGATCAATTGCACCATCTGGCACTTCAGCCACGAAGAGCGGTTGATGCTGAAACATGGCTATGAGGGTCTTGCAGAGCACCGAAAGGAACACCGGGAACTGATCGACAGCATTAAGGCACTGCAACGACGAAGCCTGCAGGAAAGCAAGCCGTTCTCCAGCAAAGACATCAAGTTTCTGGAACAATGGCTAACCGGGCACATTCTCGGCGCTGACATGGAGCTGGGGGAGTATCTTGGCAGGGTGATGTAAACTCAGGGCTTGTGCAGTGCTTCGCCAGGTATGCCGGTGAACCCTTCTGCACCCTGCGTCATTTTATACCAGACCGTATATACTGCCGGCAAGAACAGCAGGGTCAGCAGCGTTGCAACCAGCAACCCGCCCATAATTGCAATGGCCATTGGCCCGAAGAAGACGCTCCCGGACAGGGGAACCATCGCCAGAATGGCAGCAAGCGCCGTGAGCATGATGGGGCGAAAGCGGCGCACGGCAGATTCTATAACTGCCTCGCGAGGCACCATACCTTCATCAATATTGCGCTCGATCTGGTCTACCAGGATAACCGCGTTGCGCATGATCATTCCTGACAGTGCAATTGTCCCCAGCAAGGCGACAAAGCCAAAGGGCCGGTCGAAAACCAGTAAGAAAACAGCCACACCGATCAGCCCGAACGGCGCAGTCAGCACAACCATGATGACACGCTGAAAGCTCTGCAGCTGAATCATCAGCACCGTCAGCATGACCACGATGAAAAGCGGGAACCCGGCAGCAATGGACAAGTTGGCCCTGGCGCTTTCTTCCACCGAGCCGCCGGTTTCCAGGCGATAGCCCAGCGGCAGG
>JALWMK010000125.1 GCA_027083925.1 Sedimenticola sp.
TCAAGAGCTTGCGCCATGCGCCGTCATGAACTTGCGGATTCAGGCGCCGAATCAATAAATTACAATGAGGATGTGACAGGGGGGCGGAGGTTTGCGATGTATTTCTCGTCATCCGGGGACCACCATTCATTGGCTTTCTGTTTGCACAGACTGGCGTATTCCAGTGCCGGAATGATTTGTCCGTTGAGGGCTAGTGCCTTTGATTTGAGCAACAGGTAGGGGTAGGGCAAAGGCTGGTATGGCTCAATTTCCCTGAGGGCGGACAACGCCTGCGCGGGCTGTTGTTTGCCGAGATAGTATTCCGCCAATAGGATACCTACTTCCGTCAGGGTTTCTATGTCATCTGTTGTCGTTGCCAAGTTTTTGCTGGTTTGCAGCAGAACCAGCGCTTCGGTGGTCTTGCCCGTCAGCAGGTAATAGCGGGCAAGCTGTCTTTGCAGCCGGGGGCGTAAACGGTTTTCTTTTGTTTTTTCGATATGCCGCTGTATTTTATCGATGGTTTCCGGTATTGGCCCTGTCTTCTTCTGGTCGAGGTAGAGATCCAGGCTCAATAACCGGTTTTTCAAGAGGGCGCGGTTGTTGTTTAAGGATTTTGCCAGCATCAAGTGCTCGTCGAGTGCCATCTGTGCTGTGATCCACTGGTTCTGTGCGCGGGCGATGTCGACCGCCAGCTGCTTCGATGCCAGCAACATGGCCCCATAGTCGATTTCCAGCGCAATATCCTGCATTTGCGTGTTTAAAACGGTTGCTTGACTGAAATGCCCCTGTACCATCAACACATAGATCAGCTCGTTGAGGGTGGCGCCTGTGCCCAGCTTGTAGTTGAGTGAACGGTTGATTTGCAGTGACTGCTGAAGATAGTGCGTGGCTTTACCGTATTGGGAGCGGTGGTTTGCGATCCTTGCCAGCAGGCTCAATACCTTGGCTTTGCCAGGTAAATCTTCCAGTCGGGAGAATAGTGCCAGTGCCTCGTTTGCGTTGCTGTCAGCTTCTTGCAATTGCCCGAGATTCTGCTGAATGCTGCCCGTTTTCTGATAGACGTCTGCCAGCAGCTCCGGATTGCTGGAACTGAGCAGGCTTTTCTTGAGTTTTTCCAGCTCATTCAGGGCGTTGTCGTATTCCTCCAGGGCTGTATAGGTGTGGCTGAGATCATAGCGCAGGTTATCCAGGGCTACGCCGGGATCTTCCTCGTATTTACTGATGATCTGCAGGTATAGCTTTTTCGCATCCAGGTGTTTTCCCTGGGTATCCAGGATGTCTGCCCGAATCGATTGGATCTCCACTTCCAGTTGCGGCCATACCGTCAGGTCAGCCAGCATATCGAGCAGTGCCAGTGCCTCCTCCGGTTTACCTTGTTTGCTCTTTACTTCGGCCAATGCCAAACGGGCGAGAGCAAAGTCCGGTTGGTCTTTGAGGCACAGGCTGAAGAAATGGACTGCTTTGTCTATTTCACCTTGTTTCGCGGCGGAGAGGCCGCGCATGTAGAGTTCCAGCAGAAACGAATTGTCCGGGAGCAATGACTGAATGCCGATCATGGGATCAGTCCCGCGAACCTGCACGGCAAGCCAGCGGCTTACGTCCTTCATGATGGTGCTGATGTTGTCGCCATTGAAATGGTGGGTCAGGTCGGGTTGTGATGGTGAGCTGATCTTCATTGTGACCCTGTATCCTTCGTCTACTGCTTCAAGCCGGGAAGTAGCTACCTTCAGTTCGGGAGAAAGGCGCCATTGCCTTTCCAGATACTGTTTGCTCTCCTGAGAGGGCAGGGGGATATCCGGGGTTTCGGTCTGGGCAATATTGGCGTAGGTAAAAAGATGCGCAAGATAAGGCGAAAGCGACCAGGTGTCCTGGGTTTCGCCGTCATTCATCAGAATCAACCGGGGGAGGGACATGGAGACGGCTTCGGTGTCTGTTTTCCATACGAGACCGGCAATCATTGCGGCCACAAGCAAAAACAGGGTGGCTATCAGGCGGAAGGGCCGGTAGCGGGGGTGTGGTTTGTCCGGAACCTGTTCTATGGCCGTTCCAGAACCCCGGGTTTTTTCGACTTCAGGAATCAGTTTGAATCCCTTGCCATACACTGTCTTGATGTGGTTTCCCGGTTGCACATCCTGGAGAGTTTTTCTTAGTTTTGAAATACACTGATCAACCGAGTTGGTTGTGACGTAACGCCCTTTCCAGACCTCCTCGATCAGCTCTTTTTTTGAAAATACCCTGCCGGGATTTTCAAGAAGCAGCAATAGCATCTCATAACCTTGCCTTGAGAGCTTGAGCACCCGGTCTTCCGCAGTGACCTCCTTGCTTTCGGTGTTTAAAACGAAGACGGAAAACCGGTATTTCATTCTCTGGAATGCCTCATGACAAAGGTGTTATCGTATGTTTCAGCCGATAATCAGGCTGTAATTGGAGCAGTATGACAGTTCTCGTCGCCTGCCTAAGTTACCGGTTTTCCTAAAATATATATTGTTTTCATAAGAATTTCAGAGGTTTTTCAGAACTCTTTTTCCCTCATTCGTCTAGCCTGCGGTCATCAATGACAAGCATTTTATCAGTATCGACTGGCCGTGAAGGTGTGGAACTGTGGGGTATCTGCGGATGGCCGGCAAGCACCTTCGACTTCAAGATGCTGCTTCCAGGGGGGGACTCAGGTATGAAAACCATTCAATCACCAAGAGCTGTTCGATCAAAAGCATTTTTGATCCTGTTTGCAAGCTGTGTGCTGGGCATTGTTTCTACCCAGGCACAAGCCGCCACAACTATTACCGTAGACACCACAGAAGACCTGGCAACCAGCAGCAATTATAGCAAGCATACCTGTGGTTTCACCAGTGGCGCTTTATTTTTTCCCGCACCGGATGGCAAATGCACCCTGCGCAGGGCGGTGGTGGAAGCAGGGGCGAGACCGGATGCAGATCGCCCCATCGGCATCCGCTTCAATATTCCCACCACAGATGCCAACTATGATGC
>JALWMK010000126.1 GCA_027083925.1 Sedimenticola sp.
ACCCGGCTGATTTGTCATTTCGCCCTGGATTTTTCAGCGGTAGAAAAGCAGTGGAACATTGATTTCAATGCCTATTTTGAAACAGAACTGAACAGCCTGCAGAATATGGTAGGCGATGGTCTTCTTGTCGTTTCCGAACAAGGCATCCAGGTGATGCCCGTAGGCCAGATGCTGATCCGCAATATCTGCATGGTGTTTGATGCCTATCTAAAGGACAGTAAGGGGCAGCGTTTTTCAAAAGTTATTTAGTGGTAACAGGAGTGGTAACATGAACAGGAAAGAAGGCGACGAAAAACCCAGAGTGGCAACAGGGAAAAAGACGGCGGCCAAAAAGAAAGTCACCAAGAAAAAAATAACCAAGAAAAAGGTGAGCAAGAAGAAGGTTGCCAAAAAGAAAGGCAGCAAGAAAAAGACTATGGCAGGAAAGCGGGCGGCAGTTACTGTAAGTGACCGGGAGCGTTATGAAATGATCCAGCGTCATGCCTATTTTCTGGCAGAAGCGCGAAACTTTCATCCAGGACATGAACAGGACGACTGGCATGAAGCAGAGCGCTTTGTTGATCAGATGCTGAACAAGGGATAATCCGAATGGCGCAGACTTTACCCAACTGTTGGGTTTGATTAATCCGGCAATTGCGTAACCTGCGCCAGTTCCGGCCCTAACAGATAGGTCAGTATCATCAGGGCGGGAACCACCAGGCCAAAGATTTTCACAATTCTGCATATGAGGGGGCTTGCCTGGCCAAGCTCCATGAACTGATCGATGATCAGCCGCCCCTTGAGGGCGGTGACGCCCGCCACGCTTACTGTAATCCAGAAGCCCGCCTCGGCGTATTCTCCCACCAACATGCCGCTCAAGGTAAGTATCATCAGGATCAGCCAGCTCAGGTTGAGTTTGCTTGCAGTGGTCATGGCAGCACATAGAAAAGTGGAAAAATCATCAGCCAGATCAGGTCGGTGGCGTGCCAATAGCTGGCGAAGGCGATCAGCCCGCTATGGTTGTTGGCGGTATAGGCGCCAAATCCTGTCCGGAACATGATCCACACCATGCCCAGCAATCCCCAGCTCACATGCACCAGATGGTTGAACGTCAGATAATAATAAGACATCTGAAATACATCGCCGCGACCGACCACGCCATGATCCAGGTTCCAGCGGATCTCCAGCACCTTGATGACCGGATAGCCAACCGCCGTAGCAAATGCTGCAAACAGCCAGCGCAGGGTAATGTCTGAGCGGCCCTTGCGCATGGCCAGCACCGCACGGGCAACAAAGTAACTGCTGCTCAACATGATCACGGTATTTGCTGTTCCTGCCGCCAGGGAAAGCTTCTGCGGCCCTTCATGAAACGCCTGGGGATGATTGATACGGGCGAAGAAATACACCAGGAACATGAGCGTAAACTCGGTCAGCTCGGCAAAAATGCCTACCCAAATGGCCTTGCCGCCGGGGATGCGGGCAGGTACCGTCATGATTGCTGTCGCTCCTGTCCAGGGGGAATGGGAGTAATGAGGATAGGACGCCTGTCGCCAGAGCACAAGCGGTCTATCCTGACAACTATTTGCATTGCCCTCAGCCGTCATGAACCCACATCAGGCATAATTCAAGGTAGATGGTGGGCCCTGAAGGACTTGAACCTTCGACCAATCGATTATGAGTCGACTGCTCTAACCAACTGAGCTAAGGGCCCATAATTGTCGGGAAACCCCGGCAAGGATGCGGGGGGCTTCCGGGGTGCCTGCCTTAGGAGGAGTCTCCATCGAGGAAGCTGCGCATTTTCTCTGATCGGGTGGGATGGCGCAACTTTCTCAGTGCTTTTGCCTCGATCTGGCGGATGCGTTCGCGGGTGACGTCAAACTGCTTGCCCACTTCTTCCAGGGTGTGGTCGGTATTCATGTCGATGCCAAAACGCATGCGCAGCACTTTTGCTTCTCTGGGGGTGAGGCCGGAGAGCATGTTCTGGGTGGATTCACGCAGGCCTTCCATGGTGGCCGAATCCATGGGCGAAATAGCGCCCTGGTCTTCGATGAAATCGCCCAGGTGGGAGTCTTCATCATCACCAATGGGGGTTTCCATGGAGATCGGTTCCTTGGCGATCTTCAGCACCTTGCGCACTTTGTCTTCAGGCATTTCCATGCGCTCGGACAGCTCTTCCGGCGTGGGTTCGCGGCCTTTTTCCTGGATCATCTGGCGGGAGATGCGGTTCAGTTTGTTGATGGTTTCGATCATGTGCACCGGAATACGGATGGTGCGGGCCTGATCCGCGATGGAGCGGGTAATGGCCTGACGAATCCACCAGGTTGCATAGGTGGAGAATTTGTAGCCACGGCGGTATTCAAATTTGTCCACGGCTTTCATCAGGCCGATATTGCCTTCCTGGATCAGATCCAGGAACTGCAGGCCGCGGTTGGTGTATTTCTTGGCGATGGAGATGACCAGTCGCAGGTTGGCCTCAACCATTTCTTTCTTGGCGCGCCGTGCTTTGGCCTCGCCAATAGACATGCGGCGGTTGATTTCCTTGATGTCGGCAATGTTCAGGCCGCAGCTCTCCTCGACGCTCGCCAGCTTGCGCTGGGCGCGGATGATTTCTTCCGCCAGTTCCTTGAGTTTTTGGGCGTGGGGCTGCTTCCCTTTGCACTGCTCCTCGACCCAGTCAAGATTGGTCTCGTTCTTGGGGAAGTTGGTGATGAAATCCCGGCGTGGCATGCCTGCCTGCTTAACACACAGATCCAGAACGATGCGTTCCTGCTGGCGGATGTTTGCCACGGTGTCATGCAGGGTGTTGGCCATGCGCACAAAGAGCTGGGGATTCAGCTTTACTTCAGTGAAAATCTCGACAATCCGCCCACTGAGCTTCCTTGACCTGGCGTCGTTGCCGTGTTTTTTCAGGTGGCGCTGCCAAGTCTTGTTGGCCTTTTCCAGTTCAATGGTCTTGTCGATAATCAGTTGGGGATCCGGGCCGGTATCCACTTCCTCTTCTTCGCCTTCTTTTTTCGCAGCAGGCGGTGCAGGGGGAGTGGGCACATCCGGTTCGTTCGGATCGATGAGCGCAACGATGACATCAGAATACTTTGCCTCTTCTGTGGCGGCGTCCGTGATCTTGTTGATCAGGGATTCAACAGCGGGAGGGAAAGTGGCCAGGGCGGCGCCAACCTGGTTGAGTCCATTCTCAATGCGCTTGGCGATGCGCAACTCGTCTTCCCTGGTGAGCAGTTCGACAGTGCCCATTTCGCGCATGTACATGCGCACAGGATCGGTGGTGCGGCCAAATTCGCTGTCGACAGATGCCAGCGCCAGTGCGGCAGCTTCTGCGGTTTCCTCGTCAGTAGGGACTGCATCGGCATTGATGGTGGTATCGTCCTTGTCCGGTGGTGTTTCGTATACCGGAATACCGACCTCGTTGATCATGCGAATGATATCTTCAATCTGGTCTGAATCGACAATGGTGTCGGGCAGGTGGTCATTTACCTCGGCATAGGTAAGAAAACCCTGCTCCTTGCCTTTGGTAATCAAATCTTTAATACGGGATTGAGATTGTTGCTGATCCATAATGCTCGCAAATATCGTTAGTAAAGCGCCCAAAAAAAGAACTCGGCATTATACCTCTATTATTAACCAGGCAACAATACATATCTTGTCAGCCGCCGCGTACCGGTTTGCAGCAAGTTTTGCGAATGCAGCCTGTATGCCATACCAGGACATGCGGCCCTTTTCAATGACCATAAGTCATTGAAAAGGGAGGGAAGACAAGATCACATTTTTGCCTTTCCGGGTCGAGAAAAGCCATGAAAGGCTTTTTTCAACATCCTGCTAATAGTATAACTCGTACAAATAATTGATCTGAAAATCACCCGGGCTTCTTGTCCGAGTATAGCTGGCGCAGCAGCTTTTTCTCTTCTTCGGTCATATCGGAAGGCCTGAGCTTGTTTCGTGCCTGTTTCCCTGCTTCCTGCCGAGCTTCTTTTTCGAGGCGCTGCAGGCAGCCATGAAATTGCTCAGCTTGATCCCCGGAAATGGCCAGATCAGTAGCGGCCAGCTTTCCCAGGTGATGGCGAATGGAATCATCTTCCCAGTGTTCGACCAGAACTGCCGTAGTGTAAGTGGGGTTTTGCTGCAGAACTTCAAGTAGTTGCTTGAGGATGTCTGTGCCTGTGGTTTCCAGTTGCATCCATGTCCGAGGCAGGTTCTTCTGGCTGGCCAGCTCGGGATACTGCAGCAGCAGGGCAATGGCGCGGTGTATGGGCTTCATAAGCGCTGGCCGGGATCCCCGAAAACCGGATCGCCGCCTTGCCGGGGTTGCTGGCTTGGCTGGCATTCTGGCGCCGGAGAGCCGGGCCAGTTGCTGGTTCATCATGTCGCGGAATACCCCTTTGGGCAGCTTTTCGATATACGGCTTTGCCAGGGTCACCAGGCGTGCGCGCCCGTCCAGGGTGCTCATGTCAACCTGCTCGCTGAGCTTGCCGAACAGGAAGTCGGACAGGGGTTGCGCCTGATCCATCTTAGTCAGAAAGGCATCCTTTCCGTGCTTTCGCACCTGACTGTCCGGATCTTCTCCATCGGGCAGGAACAGGAATCGCGCCTGGCGACCGTCACGCAGCAGGGGCAGGGCGGTTTCCAGGGCTTTCCAGGCGGCATCTTTTCCTGCCCGGTCGCCATCGAAGCAGACAACCACTTCGGGAGCACTGCGAAACAATTTTTCCAGGTGGTCGGCAGTGGTCGCGGTTCCCAGGGTGGCAACCACGTTGCGGATGCCGTACTGGGCCAGGGTGACCACATCCATATAGCCCTCTACGACCAGCAGGGAGGGAAGATCCTTGAGCGACTTGCGGGCTTCGTACAGCCCGTACAGCTCCCGGCCCTTGTGAAAGATGGGGGTTTCCGGAGAGTTGAGGTATTTTGGCGTATCGTCGCCCATGACCCGGCCACCGAAACCCACCACCCGTCCCCGGGCATCATGAATGGGAAACACGATGCGGTCACGGAAACGGTCGTATTGCTTGTCATTTTTGCTGGAAATCAGGCCAATGGTTTCCAGTTGCCGGATCTTTTCGTTGCTGTCTCCCAGCTGTTGCAGCAGGTTATTCCAGCCGGGAGGAGCGAAGCCGATGCGGTACTCCCGGATGATTTCTCCCGATAACCCGCGTTGTTGCAGGTATTCGGTGGCCATTGCCGCTTGTGGATGTTGCCGCAATTGCCGGGAGAAATAGTCTGCGGCCTGATTCATCAGTTCATACAGTGGGCGGTTGTCCGGTCCCTGCTGAAAGGCAATTTCCGTGGGGAGCTCCAGCCCCACGCTGGTGGCAAGTTCCTCTACGGCTTCGGGGAAATTCAGCCGGTCGTATTCCATGAGAAAGCCCAGTGCTGTGCCGTGGGCGCCGCAGCCAAAGCAATGGTAGAATTGCTTGTTGGGGCTTACGGTAAAGGAAGGTGTTTTTTCGTCGTGGAAGGGACAGCAGGCCTTGTATTCGCTGCCCGCCCGGCGCAGGGGGACGCGCTGGTTGACGATATCAACCACATCCACCCGTGACAGCAGGTTGTCGATAAACTCTGGAGGGATTTTTCCGGCCACCCCGGAAGTTTAGCAGATGCTAACCCGTGAGTTTTTGCTTGATCTGGGTGCTGACTGCGCCCAGATCCGCACGACCCTGCAAGCTGGGCTTGAGTATGCTCATGATCTTGCCCATATCCTTCATGGATGCAGCACCAGTAGTCTGCATGGCTTCATCGATAAGCGCTGCAATTTCTGCTTCCGTGAGTTGCTGGGGCAGATATTCCTGGATGATGCCGATCTCGAACTTTTCCTGATCTGCCAGTTCTGTGCGCCCTGCATTTTCGTACTGGGCGATGGAATCACGGCGTTGCTTGACCATCTTGTCCAGCACCGACAATACCCGCTCGTTGTCCAGCTCGATGCGCTCATCCACCTCGATTTGCTTGATGGCGGCAAGAATCAGGCGAATCACACCCAGCCGGGGCTTGTCACCGCCTTTCATGGCGGCTTTCATGTCGTCGGTGATGCGTTGCTTGAGGGCGGACACGGAAGGAATCAGTAAGCGCGGTCGAAGCGGCGGCTTTCTCGGGAGATTTTCTTCTGCCAGCGTTTGACGGCGGCGGCGGCTTTGCGTTTGCGCTCCCAAGTGGGCTTCTCGTAAAACTCGCGGCGGCGAACTTCGGCCAGAATGCCTGCTTTTTCACAGGAGCGTTTGAAACGGCGCATGGCCACTTCAAATGGTTCGTTGTCTTTTACGCGTACGCTAGGCATTGCTTCCTCTATACAAATAAGTAAACTGGGTTGTTTGCCGGGAACCACCGGGTTCACAGGCAGCAAGGCGCGGGATTTTAGCCCTTTCTCTCAGGATTTGCAATTTGAATATATTAGGTATCGAAACATCGTGCGATGAAACCGGCGTGGCTGTTTATTCCAGCACGGAAGGTTTGCTTGCACATCGACTCTACTCCCAGGCGGAGCTGCATGCGGAATATGGCGGGGTGGTGCCGGAGCTTGCCTCCCGTGACCATGTGCGCAAGCTGCTGCCGCTGATTCGCACCACTCTGGAACGGGCCGGTGTGCAAGGCCCGGACATCCGGGGCATCGCCTACACCGCCGGCCCCGGCCTGGCCGGGGCGCTGCTTTCGGGGGCGGCGGTGGCACGCAGCCTGGCCTGGGCCTGGAAAGTGCCCGCAGTGGAAGTACACCACATGGAAGGGCATTTACTGGCGCCCATGCTGGAAGAACACCCCCCGGCGTTTCCATTTGTCGCCTTGCTGGTGTCTGGTGGTCACAGCATGCTGGTCAAGGTGGAGGGAATTGGTCGATACAGCCTGATGGGTGAATCTCTGGATGATGCGGCAGGGGAGGCTTTCGACAAAACCGCGAAAATGCTGGGGCTGGGTTATCCCGGCGGCCCCGCCATCGCGGCCCGGGCGGAGCAGGGCGATCCGGCGCGTTTTCAGTTCCCCCGCCCCATGACGGATCGGCCAGGCCTGGATTTCAGCTTCAGCGGCCTGAAAACCTATGCCCTGACCACCATGCAGAAAGAGTCCGCCGGCCTCAACGGAGCGGCGCTGGAGAGACTGAAAAGCGATATCGCCCGGGCCTTCGAGGATGCGGTGGTGGATACCCTGGTGATCAAGTGCCGCCGTGCGGTGCGGGAAAGTGGTGTAAATACCCTGGTACTGGCCGGGGGCGTGGCGGCGAATCAGCGCCTGCGGGAGAAAATAAATCAGATGATGGGGGCAGAAGAAGGTCAGGCCTATTACCCCCGCCTGGCGTTCTGCACCGACAACGGCGCCATGATTGCCTATGCCGGGTGGCAGCGTCTGCGGGCCGGGGAGTCCCAGGGGCTGGCGTTTCAGGCGCGGCCGCGCTGGTCCCTGATGGATTTGCAATCACCCCGGCTCAACTGCTGATCTTCCCTTCTCTGCCCCTGAGCAGATTCTGGATATTGCTGCGATGCCGCCAGAACAGTAATACACTCATCAGGATCTGCATGATGACCAGCTCTGGCGCTGGCCAGAACCACCAGACGATAAACGGCGCCAGAGCCATGGCCGCCAGGGCCGCCAATGAAGAAATATTCATCACCTTGGCCACGAACAGCCAGATGGCTGCCACGCTCAGGCCTATGGCCCAGTACAGGCCAAACTGTGTGCCCAGGGCCGTGGCCACACCCTTGCCGCCCTTGAAGCCAAAGAAGATGGGATACAGATGGCCGAGAAAAGCGGCCAGGGCGGTCAGAGCCAGTATCAGGGGCGGAGCCTGCAGGGCATGGGCCGCGAGCATGGGGATCAGACCCTTGAGTGCATCGCCCAGCAAGGTGATGGCGGCAGCCTTCTTTCCTCCCAGGCGCAACACATTGGTCGCCCCCGGGTTGTTGGATCCCCGGGTGCGCGGATCCGGCAGCCCCATGAGGCGGCAGACGATAATCGCGCTGGAAATGGAGCCGAGCAGATAGGCGAAAGGCACAAGGGCATAGAGCAGCATGGTTGCAAATCCATAGAGGTGGAGATGATTGATTGCATAACCCTTCATTCCCGTGCAGGCGGGGATCCGGCGCTACGGGGTGACGGACTGTTCCGCGATTTCGTGCACCAAATTTCTGCCGACCCAGGGATGGCGGAAGAGAGGGATTTGATGAACGAAAGGCATCCAGTTGAGCTTTATAACCAATCACCTGGAAAAATACATGCCTATGGTAAGCTATTCTCACCTGTTTTCTCTACTGGCATGATCCATGGATACTGTCTTTCTACGACAACTGCAACTCGAGGCGGTCATTGGCGTATATGACTGGGAAAGGAAAATCCGCCAGCCGCTGTGCATGGATCTGGAGATCGCCACGGACGTGCGCCGCGCCGCAGCTTCCGACCGCATTCAGGACGCCCTCGACTATCAAGCCGTTGCCCGGCGCATTACGGAATACGTCGCCGGCAGTGAATTCCAGCTGGTGGAAACCCTGGCGGAGCGTTGCGCCGAGCTGCTGATCCGTGAATTTGCCGTGACCTGGCTGCGTCTGACAGTGCACAAGCCCGATGCCGTAGAGAATGCCGCTTCCGTGGGCGTGGCCATCGAAAGAGAGGGCAGGTTCCAGTGACCCGGGCCTGGGTTTCCGCCGGAACCAATGTCGATCCCGAGGCAAACATGCGCGCCGCCATCCGCAGTTTGCAGCAGGAGTTTGGCGAGCTGCTGTTGTCGCCGGTGTATCGGACCAAGGCCGTGGGCTTCGAGGGTGATGATTTCCTGAACATGGTCATTGGCATGGATACTGATCTTCCGCCGGATCAGCTGCGTTCGCGGCTGCGGGAGATCGAAAAACGCCAGGGCCGCATGCGTGGTGAAGAGAAATTTTCACCGCGAACCATCGACCTGGATCTGCTCACCTGGGGGAATCTGGTGGATGAAGCTGCCGGCATCCCCCGTGATGAAATCCTTGAATATGCTTTTGTACTCAAGCCCCTGGCGGATGTGGCGCCTGAAGAACTGCATCCGCAAATAATGAAATCCTATGCCCAGCTGTGGCAAGAGTGTCCATGCGAGCGAAATGGCCTGGTGGAATTGGCCGGGCTATTGGGCGATGCAGGAGACCCCCATTGAGTGCAGGTATACCCGAGACCAGGCAAGACCAGCAAGCCTGCTTCGAGGCCGGAATCACCCCCGCGCCAGAGTTGGTGGTCGTCGTTCCGGTTTTCAATGAAAGGGAAAACGTCACTAAGGTGGTGGAAGCACTTGACAAGGCGCTTTCTGCGGTGTCATGGGAAGTGATTTTTATCGATGATGATTCTGAAGATGGAACCGCGGCAGTGGTTCACGAACTGGCCAGCAGGGACGGCCGGGTAAGACTGCTTCATCGAGTCGGGCGTAGAGGCCTCTCATCGGCCTGCATTGAAGGCATCATGGCCAGTACGGCGCGTTATTGCGCCGTAATGGACGGCGACCTCCAGCACGACCAGCGATTGCTTCCTGAGATGCTGGAAGTTCTCAGAAAAGGTGAATCAGAAATCGTTATCGGTAGCCGTTACATGCAGGGCGGTGGAACAGGGGACTGGGATTCCCGACGCGTGGGCATCAGCCGTCTGGCGAGTCGCATGAGTAAACTGGTGCTGCATGCCACCCTCACTGATCCTATGAGCGGTTTTTTCATGGTGACCCGGGAAGCTTTTCTTGAGCGGGTGCATCGCTTGTCCGGGATCGGGTTCAAGATACTGCTGGACTTGTTCGCCTCGTCTGAAAAGCCTCTCGAATACCGGGAACTGCCGTACGAATTCCGCCCCCGTCAAGCTGGAAAAAGTAAACTGGACAGCAGGGTGGGTTGGGAATATTTCATGTTGCTGGCTGACAAGCTGATAGGGCATGTGGTGCCGGTGCGCTTTATTGCCTTTTCCCTGGTTGGTGGTATCGGAGTAGGTGTACACATGGCGGTTTTATGGGTGCTGTTCAATGGCTTGAAGATGGATTTCCCCCTGGCGCAGACAGGCGCCACGCTGGTGGCCATGGTTGGCAATTTCACCATGAACAACCTGCTGACCTACCGTGACCGGCGCTTGCATGGCTTGGGCTGGTGGAAGGGTCTGCTTACCTTCACTGTTGCCTGTAGTGTGGGGGCGCTTGCCAATATCGGTATTTCTTCCTATCTGTATGCCCAACAGGGCGTGGGATGGGTGCTGTCAGCGGTGGCGGGGATTCTGCTTGGCGCCGTGTGGAACTATGCAGTCACCTCGGTCTACACATGGAACAAGCCCAAGGTAAATTGAGCAATGCTGACGTCTGATGCTGACACACCGCGGGTGAGCAATGTGGCGGAGGGCAGGATCGAGAAAACGGCGGTATTGATCATCGCTGTATTGATGGCGATTTATGCATCTACCTATGTGTTTTCGGTTATGACCATCGACACCGGAAGAGACTGGGCGCAGGCATTGCAGATCGCATCGGGAACTGCTTTCACCGCAGCCGGTCCTGCATTGAAAGTGGATGTATTTCATTTTGGCCCGGTATGGTTTTATCTTCTTGGTGGCTTGTTCTATCTGACGCATTCCATTGCGCTGACCAGTCTAGTGGTGGGGGTGCTGGCTGCACTCAAGTTTCCGCTGGCGTACCTCTGTGGAAAAAAACTCCTGGACAGGCGTCTAGGCCTGCTTTGGGCACTGATGCTTGCCCTGCCAGGCTGGCAAACCATGGAGCAGGTGCATGTCACGCATATCAATCTTGTGGAAACCCTCAGCTTGCTGATGATCTATCTGCTGATACGCTTCGCTCTTGAAGGAGAAGGCAAGTGGTTGATGATGCTTGGACTGGTCTTTGGTTTGGCGTTGCACGCTCATCCCAGTACGGCAGCTTTGGGTTTGGTGGCGATGGCTGTGTATCTGTATGAATGGAAGCGCTCTGGCAATACCCACGGTGTAGCGGTACTGGTGGCAGCAGTTCTGTTTTTGTTTCCCTTCCTTCCCTATCTTGTCTCCCAGACCTTGGACGGATGGCCCGAATGGCAAAAAGCCGCTGGCTATATCCAGAGTGAAACAGGTTTTGTTAATCTTCTCAAACTTCCGCAGTTGATTCTGTCTACGGTCGTTTATGCTCCCAAATTGTTTTTCCTGAGTGCATTTGCCAGCAGTAATTACGGCAGTTTGTGGTTGATTGGCGTGTATGCCCTCTATCTCCTGGGGGCGATAGGGCTGGCAGGGGCTTTGGTGACTGGCGTCCAACGGACGCTGATTCTTGCAGGATTGGCGGCATTGCTGGTTGTCGGTGCTGGCGTTTTGTATCTGCGTCCTCAAACGCCTTACTACATGACTTATGTTCTGTATCCCCTGATTGCCTTTTTGCTGGCGCTGGGGCTGCATGGTTGGGATCGCCGGTTTGGTGGAAAACTGCTGGTGAGCTGCGGGATGGCCGTGTTGCTGCTTTCTTCAGCAATATCAGCTAGCCTGGTGCGGGTGCATACCAGCGGGGAAGGCGGTTTTCCCAGCGGACTGTTCATGAATGTCGCCGCTGGAAAATTTGGCAAGCCGGGACGAGATTTGCGCTTCCCCGCTAGTGGTCAGGATCGTTTGGGGGAGTACCTTTGCACCCTCGGATCACATGTCGCCGTCCATGGCGATCTTGCATTCATTGTTGATACCTCGTTCAGCGCAGGAAGCCGTTTGCAATGTGGTGAACAAACCAAGGTGACAATTGCTGGTAGTGCGGGTGATCAGGAAGCGACGCATGTGGCGGGTTTGACCCGGCGTGTTTGGCATATTCTGGAGTGGGCGCCATCAACTTGGATCGGTCCATTTGGCATAACTGAGTCCTTGCAGCGTATTGCTCCTTCCTCGGGAATTTCTTTGCCGCAGGCGGATACCTACCCGCCGCGCGCCTATCAACAAGAGCCAGGGGAACTCCAGCGCTGGCGTTTTACGCTGCATGGTGCTCAGGTGCTGGTAATCACCAACCCTTTTCCCTGGTACCTGCCGATCAAGAATGTGCGGGTAAGCGTGAAGGGGCGGCGAGTGCGGCCGCTGGCGCAGACACGCGCCTCCCGCATATATCCCCCGGTCAATTGTGGCTCTGAAGAGCAATGCGAGATCGACGTGGAGCTGAGGGCTTCCCGCAGGGAATGGGTGGATATCTTTGCGCTATCGAAGAATCCGCAACAGAAGGCTACTGCTGCACGCTCCGTCCCCCATCCACGGCAATGATCTGTCCGGTGATGTACTCCGCCGTGGCCAGGAACAGCACGGTGCGGGCGATGTTCTCCGGTCGTCCGGCGCGTTCCAGCGGGATGCGAGGCAGGGACTGGT
>JALWMK010000127.1 GCA_027083925.1 Sedimenticola sp.
TGCAGGCTCGCTGGACGAGAATCACCCAGGGGAGCGGACGCGCCAAGGCACGGGCCTTTCTCGGGCATGCTTTCGACCCGGCATTCGAGGCGCAAGAATGCTGGCAGGGATTTGACAGTGCCGGCCTGTATGTTCCGCAGCTGTTGTTTGAATGGAAGAGCGGACGCTGTGTCCTGACGTTCAACTATTTTCGTGACAAGGATACCCAGCCCGAGAGCGTGATCAGCGGCTGGATCAAACAACTGCGATCCGCATTGCGGAGCGATGGCTCCAAGGCGCCGGTAGCGCCAGCGGCGTTTCTGCAGACCGAGTCGCCCGAAGTGCCCGCTTGGAAGAGCGGTGTTGTGGAGGCAATAGACGCCATGCGCGAAGGCGCGCTGGAAAAAGTAGTGCTGGCGCGGCAGCTGAAGCTGCGGTTTCCGACGCTGGTTCCTCACCGCCAGCTGCTTCCGGCCCTGACCAGGCAATACCCCGGCTGCACCACGCTTTCGGTAAGTTTCGGGCGGGAGGTATTGCTTGCCGCAACGCCGGAGAAGCTTTTCGACATGAATGCAGAGCGCATTCATTGTGACGCCCTGGCGGGCACTTTTCCCGCCCATCTATGCCCGCCAAATGCGGAAATGGAAGCCTATGAACATGCCCCGGTGGTGCGGGCCATCGAGAAAGCCCTGGAGCCGTTTTGCACCGATCTGAAAACAGACAAGGCCGCCCGGCCTCTTTCCTTTCGCTCCCTTTCCCACCTGTACACATCGGTCGTCGCCAGGCCAAGGCCCGCCGTGCGTCCCCTGCAGATTCTTGAAGCCTTGCATCCTACTCCTGCCGTGGGCGGTATGCCCCGGAGCGTTGCACTGGCGTGGATTCGACGACATGAGCAGCTTTCTCGTGGATGGTACACCGGTGCTTTTGGCTGGCTGGGTGACAATTTCGAGGCGCAGATGTCGGTAATATTGCGTTGCGCCCTGATACAGGGCAAAACGGCCCGGCTTTATGCCGGGGCCGGCATTACCCCGGTGTCGGACCCGGAACAGGAGCTGCAGGAGACCTTGCTCAAGTTCGCACCCATGTTGAACGCAATGACCCGGTAATGGATCAGGGCAGATGCAATCTGGACTGGTGCCTGGCGTTGCTGGACGGACTGGTTGGCGCCGGGGTGGAGCAGGTGGTGCTTTCTCCTGGATCGCGCAATACCCCCCTGATCTTGGCTGCTGTGCTGCATCCCCAGTTGCGCCATCATGTGGCAGTGGATGAGCGTGGGGGCGGTTATTTCGCCCTGGGCATGGCCATGGCGAGCGGGAAGCCGGTGGTGCTGATCTGTACTTCCGGTACTGCCGTTGCCAACTGGTTCCCGGCCGTGGTGGAGGCCAACCTGCAACAAATTCCATTGATTCTGCTCAGCGCCGACCGTCCCTGGGAACTGCAACAGTGCATGGCCAATCAGACCATTGATCAGATCAAGCTGTTTGGCCCCCATGTGCGGGCGTTTCACCAGCTGCCGGCTGCCGGGTTTTCCCCGGCTGCTTTACATCGCCTGCGGATGCTGGGAAGGCAGCTGGTCAGGGAGTCTACCGGGGTAGCCGCCGGGCCGGTGCATGCCAATATTTCCCTGCGGGAACCGCTGGTGCCGGAATCTTTGCCTCAATCTTTCTCTGCGGTGGAGGTGAAGCCCCTGGCCAGGGCGCAACCGGTATTGCCCCAGGATGGGCTGCAGGATCTTGCGGCAATCCTGGCCGGAAGAAAAGGCGTAATTGTCTGCGGGCCGGGAGCTGCTTGTCCTGAAGTGCTGCGCCTGGGCGAGGCTTTGGGTTGTCCGGTGCTTGCAGATCCCCTTTCCGGTTTGCGTTTTTCCTCTTCGGGAGGTGCGATCAACCGCTATGACCTGTTCCTGCGCAGCAAGGTGAATGCCGTGCAATTGCGGGCAGAGTGGGTACTGCACTTCGGTGGCGCTCCCGTATCCAAAGCCTTGCAACAGTATCTGGATGAGCACGGCTGTGTGCCGTACTGGTGGGCGGATGCCTCCGGGCGCTCCATGGACAGACCCGGAATGGCCATAGAAACGCTGCCAGTATCTGCCCAACATCTTTGCCGGCAGCTGCTTTCCCGAGAATTACCATCAGCGCAAAATTGGTTGAAAGCCTGGCGAGCGCTGAACCAGCAGGTGGAAACCCGGCTGCAGCAGCTGGAATTACCCCTGGAAGTGCAGGTTGTTCGTCATGCGTTGCGGGAATTGCCGGAGCAAAGCCTGTTGTTCAGCAGTAATTCCATGTCGGTGCGCTTCCTGGATGCCTATTCCGGGGGCAACAAGGATATCGCTGTTTATGGCAACCGTGGCGCCAGCGGCATTGATGGAAACCTGTCCACCCTGGCGGGGATCGCCAGCATGCGGCGGGGAGAGGGAAAGGTACTGGGAATCGTTGGTGATCTGGCGTTCTTTCATGATCTCAATGCCCTGGCGCTTGCGCGGCATCAGGATATGATATTGTTGCTACTGGACAATCAGGGAGGCGGCATTTTTGATTTCCTGCCCCAGCGGGCGCTTCCCGAATATGAAGCCTGCTGGCGCACCCCGGTGGCACTGGATTGGGGGCAGGCAAGCGCCGCATTCGGCGTGACCTCTGTGCAGGTGCGGGATATGAATGCTTTTGTGCAGGCTTTTTCCCGGGCAGTAATGGGGAAAGGAATGCAGCTGATTGAAATTGTTATCGATAGTGCCCACAGCAATGCGCTGCACCAGAACATTGCTGCGCAATGGGCGGATTGACGGGGTTTTCTCCTATGAGCTGGAATCGCCTGCTGGAAGAGCAGTTTGAAGACATACGCTATGAACATCTCGATGGTGTGGCGAAAATCACCATCAATCGTCCCCAGGTGCGAAATGCATTTCGCCCCCAGACCATCAAGGAGCTTACTGACGCCTTTCATCATGCGCATCATGATGTGGATGTCGGCGTTATCATCCTGAGCGGAGAAGGGGACAAGGCTTTTTGTTCCGGTGGGGATCAAAAAGTACGTGGTACGGAGGGCGGATACAAGGACGAACAGGGCGTACAGCATTTGAATGTACTGGATCTGCAGATGCAGATCCGGCGCCTGCCCAAGCCGGTCATCGCCATGGTGACAGGATACGCCATCGGCGGTGGTCATGTGCTGCACCTGGTTTGCGACCTGACTATAGCTGCAGACAATGCCCGCTTCGGTCAGACCGGCCCCAGAGTCGGCTCTTTTGATGCTGGCCTGGGGGCGGGCCTGATGGCACGCACAGTGGGACTGAAAAAAGCCAAGGAAATCTGGTTTCTGTGCCGTCAGTACGATGCCGGGGAAGCCCTGCAAATGGGCTTGGTGAATGCCGTGGTGCCCCTGGCGGAACTGGAGGCAGAAACCCTGCGTTGGTGCAGGCAGATCCTCAAGCACTCACCTACCGCCCTGCGTGTGCTCAAGGCGGGCTTCAACGCCGATACCGACGGCTTGGCGGGTATTCAGGAGCTGGCGGGTAACGCCACGGCGCTGTTTTACATGTCTGTGGAAGCGCAGGAAGGCCGGGATGCTTTTCTGGAAAAACGGGAACCGGATTTCAGCAAGTTCCCCCGCCGCCCCTGAGCGATGAACCCCCTGACCGTTTGGCTGTCAGCGATTCGCCCCAAAACCCTGGGTTTGTCCGTCAGCCCGGTGCTGACCGGCACCTGCCTGGCCTGGGCGGAAAAGGGCGGCTTGCAGCTTCTGCCCGCACTGGCTGCGCTGCTGGCGGCCGTATGCATACAGGTTGGCACCAATCTGCACAATGATGCCGCCGATGCGCACAAGGGCACAGACGGCCCTGACCGGCTGGGGCCTCCAAGAGCAACGGCCCAGGGCTGGCTTACTGCAACGAAGGTACAGCGGGGCGCGTTGCTTGCGTTCGCCTGCGCCTTTGTTCTGGGAATCTACCTGGTAGCAGTGGGCGGATGGCCTATTCTGCTGCTGGGTCTGGTTTCCCTGGCTGCGGGAGCGGCCTATTCTGGTGGGCCGTGGCCCATCTCGGCAACGCCCTTTGGGGAGCTGTTTGTGTTTCTGTTTTTTGGCCTGGGCGCCACCCTGGGCAGCTACTACCTGCAAACTGGACAGATCAGTCCGGCGACGCTGCTGGCTGGCAGCATGCTAGGGTCGTTTGCCGCCGCCGTGCTGGTGGTGAACAATTACCGGGATCGCCAAACAGATGCCAGAAGCGGGCGAAAGACCCTGGCTGTGTTGCTGCCGCCCAAGGCCAGCCAGGTGGAATATGCCTTGCTGGTATTATCACCTTTCCTGCTGCTGCTATGCTTGTATGTGGCGGGCTTGATTTCCTGGCTGCCGGGGTTGTTGCTTCCCGTGGCTCTGTACTTGATCCTCCGGGCCTTTACCTTGCCTGCCGGGAAAGAACTCAATCGCCTGCTGGCGGACACAGCACGCTTCCAGCTGATCTTTTCCGTGGTTTTTTGCGCAGCACTGATTTTTTGAATGGACTTGCGCGAAATACCGATTCGCGCTCAAATACTTGTCTTGCTGCCTGAAACAGGTCATCTGTGATATGAAAAGCTTTCTGAAAACTGTATTCGCGTCCTTTACCGGGGGTCTTCTGGTTCTGGTGGTGCTCGGGGTACTGGTCGGTCTGGCGTTGACTGCGCAGGATATTTCCCAACCCCTGGAGGACAAGACGCTTCTGACTCTTGACCTGGGAGTGCCGATTGTGGATCGGCAGCCACAGCAGCATTTTGCGGCGGTGCTGAATGACGCGTTGCTGGATCAGGAAAATGGCAGGCAGTCCCTGCGTACAGTGGTAAGCGCAATTCGAGAGGCAGCGAAGGACGACAAGATCAGCGGGCTGTACATCAAGGGGAATGTGGTGCGTGACGGCTATGCCTCGGGTTGGGCTGCGCTCAAGGAGGTTCGTGAGGCGATTGTGGCGTTCGAGTCCTCGGGGAAGCCGGTTATTACCTGGCAGGAAGGTCTGGATGAGGCAACCCTGTATGTTGTTTCCCCGGCCAGACACCTGGTGCTGAATCCGCTGGGGTTGCTGGAATTCAATGGCTTTGCCAGTGAAATCATGTATTTTCGCAATGCTTTCGATAAATATGGCATTGATGTTCAGGTTTCCCGGGTGGGGAAGTACAAATCCGCGGTAGAACCGTTTCTGCAGGATCACATGAGCGATGAAAGCCGTGAGCAGCTCAATACCCTGCTGAATGATCTGTTCGCAGAGGTGGTCGCCAGTGTCGCCGACAGTCGTAATATATCCCCATCGGTGTTGCGTGATCTTGCCGAACAGAATGCCATAATTGAAGCTGAGCAGGCACTGGAAAAAGGCGTTGTTACTGCCGTGGCTTACTACGACGAAGTACGTGACCAACTCAGCGAGCTGACAGGCAGCGAAACTGGCAAAGATATTGAAAGGCAGAAAACCGTATCCCAGTATTTCGCCACCTTGCCGCAGAATGAGGGATCCGGCGACAAGCTGGTTGTGATCTATGCGGAAGGAGAAATTATTTCGGGAAATGACAAGGATCAGGTGGGCGGTGACTACATCGCTTCCCTGTTGCGCAAGGCCAGAAATGATGATGAGGTCAAGGCCGTAGTGCTGCGCGTTAACAGTCCTGGAGGCAGTGCCAGCGCCTCTGACATCATCCAGCGGGAAACCATACTGCTTGCAAAGCAGAAACCCCTGGTGATTTCCATGGGCACAGTGGCAGCTTCCGGGGGCTACTGGATTTCCGCCTATGGCGACGAAATCTATGCCGAGCCAAACACCATCACCGGTTCTATCGGTGTATTTGGCCTGTTTCTGAATATCCAGAAACTCATCAATGAAATCGGCCTGAACGTGGACGTGGCGCGCACTGCGCCAGCCGCAGACGTATTCAGCCTGTACCGCCCCAAAACCGAACAGGAAATGGCGGTGATCCAAAAGTTTATCGACAATATTTATTCCCGATTCCTGGAAAAGGTGGCTGAGGGCAGAAAGCTGGACAAGACGGAAGTGCATAAAATTGCCCAAGGACGCGTATGGTCAGGAAAGCAGGCGCTGAAGCTGGGTCTGGTGGACAAGCTGGGTGGCCTGGGGGATGCAATTGCCGCCGCGGCGGAAAGGGCGAAACTGGAGGATTACGCAGTCGAGGAATATCAGCAAGAAGGAAGTTTGATGGAAGAAATACTGAAGGGCATGGGCATGGAAACCCGGCTCGAGAGCGCCCCGCTGGCCCAGTCGGCATGGAAACAGGTGCAGCTTTTGCTGTCGCTTACAGACGCAAAGGGCTTTTATGCACGCATGCCTTATGACCTGAGCATATATTGAACAGAGGCGCAGATATGGAAATGGAAAACACTTCTCCAGAAAAGGAAGAAAAGAAGTCCCGGGGTTTTCGGGGCATGCATGTATTGTGGATTGTCCTGGGTACGATTCTGCTTACCGCCGCAGTGACTTTCTGGGCGATGAGAACCTATATCTATGCCCATGACTTCAAGCCAGTGGAGTTGAGCAGCAAGGAACAGCAACAATTGAATGGCAAGCTGCGGCTTCTGGGCTATGAGCCAGCGCCTGCAGCGCCTGCGGCAGACAAGGGCGAAAGCAACGATCAGTGGCTGCGTCCGGAACGCTACGATGAAAGCCAGGGCAAGCGCGAACTGTTCTTCACGGAGCGGGAACTCAATGGCTTGCTGGCCAACAACAAGGATCTGGCGAAAAAACTGGCGGTGGATCTGTCGGA
This sequence comes from Sedimenticola sp., assembly GCA_027083925.1. Taxonomy (GTDB): domain Bacteria; phylum Pseudomonadota; class Gammaproteobacteria; order Chromatiales; family Chromatiaceae; genus Thiolapillus. Next base: position 6,714 of record JALWMK010000127.1, read on the forward strand.
TGATATGGTCAGCGCACGTCTACTGGTGCATGTGGATCCGGATTTCCCTTTTCTTGGTGGCAAGACCTTGCGGGTGTCCGCTGGCGCGGAGGCTGCGTTTCGTGGCGGCCGCCCGGTAATCAAGCTGCGGGGCGTGAGTGTGATGGGTATTCCCATTCCCAATGCCTGGCTGGGCGGGCTGAAAAATGTGGATCTGATCGGCGAGTTTGGCGATGCCGGTGGCTTCTGGCATTCCTTCGCCCAAGGCGTGGAAAACATTCAGGTCGAAGACGGGCGCCTGAAGATCTCGCTGAAAGAATGACCCCCTCGGCGGGAGGGGGTAGGCGGGAGACAGAAATCAGTCTGCTGCTGCGACTACTTTGGCATCCGGTGCATTCCTTCCCACGGAGTCGATGCCGTTGTTGCGTCCGCTTTCGGTTTTGTACATCTGGCTCTTGCCGATGATTTGTCCGTTGGTGGCGTTCAGGGTAAAGAAAAACCTGCCATTGGCAGCAACCTTTTTCTCGAACCGCTTGGGTTCCTGGCTGTTTTTGCGTACCGACTCAATGCCATTGTCACGGCTTTTTTCCGAAGCATATCCCTGGCTTTGCAGAATGGTCTCGCCATTGCCTGCCTTGAGTACAAAATAGTGTTTTCCGTCCTTGCCGACGGAGCTTACGAACTTGCCTGCCATAGTGCTCTCCTTTCTGGTGGTCGTATTCCGCCCCGGCAACGGTACCTCGTTACCGGGGCAATGAAAAACCTCGATCAAAGCCAGGATCTGCGATTGATGCCGGGTGAGAACTTGCGCTATGCGCTGCCATCAATCGCGGGTCTTGGATCAAATGTTTGTCTCAACATCATCGACATCAATCTGGCCGGTGATGCGCCGCCGAATATGTGACCAGGAAATGCCTACGGCCAGCAGAACCGATAACAGCACCAGAGCCACATACCCCAGTACGGAGGGGTTGTCCAGTGACAGCCAGCCATAAAAAATCATTGCCCAGATCATGCTGCCAAACAGCGCAACCACCAGTAATGAGCCAAAAAAGCCCAGTGAGCGTGCGGTTGCACGCAGATATACAGCCCAGCCGATAATGAGGACAATCGCCGTGAGTATGAGTATGGGGTCAAGCTTGTTGGTGCTTTCAATAAACCAGTGAACCCAGGAGTGGCCGGAAGGGTTGTAGGTGGCGAATACCAGGGCAAAAGCCACGACTACGCGAACAAGAAAATTTGTCCAGCGAAAAGCTGTAACGGCCATGAAATACAACTCCTTGAATTTCTACTGACAGAGAGTATAGGAGAACTGGGGCTTTTTTTCCAATATGGCGGGGCGGTGGATGGATTGCTACCAGGGCGCAGGCGTTTTGCTCAAGGCTACACTGACGATATAGGCAAAGCACAGATAGGCAAGCAGCAGGGATGTATGACGTAGGGTAGCGGTTGCGCCGCGTAATGCTATTGCACCAAAAACAATGTAGGCCAACAGTGCCAGAAGCTTTGCTGTGAGCCAGGCGCTGGTGCCGGGATACTGATGCAGATTGTAGGCCAGCCACAGGCCGCTGAAGAACAGGGTGCTGTCAACCAGGTGCGGAACCGTTCGCACCCATTGCTGCTTTAATAGCGGAGAGTGTTTGAACATGAGAATGGCGCGCAGGGTAAATCCCAGCAGTGACAGCCCTGCGCAACTGACGTGCAGCAGTTTGATCAGGCTGTGATCGATCATTTGGGGGCGGTGGCGCCAATCCCGTGGGTAGCTGCAAAATCCAGCATGCGTTGAATCGGTACGACTGCCTTTTGCCGGATTTGCTCATCAATATGAATTTCGTTGTTGCCCTTGCGCAGCAGTTGTTCCAGGTTCTGCAGGGCATTCATGGCCATCCATGGGCAATGGGCGCAGGATATGCAGGTTGCCCCCTCGCCGGCGGTGGGGGCGGACAACAGCTTTTTATCCGGCGCCAGTTGCTGCATCTTCCAGAAAATACCGTCATCTGTGGCGATGATGAAGGTCTCATTCGGCAGTTCCCGGACTGCCTTGATCAAAGCGGTGGTAGAGCCGACTACGTCGGCTTGTTCGATAACGCTTTCCGGAGATTCCGGGTGCACCAACACGGCAGCATCCGGGTGTAGCTGGTGCAGACGCTCCAGGGCAAAAGCCTTGAACTCTTCATGTACCACACAGGAGCCGGGCCACATGAGCATATCCACACCGGCCTGCTTCTGGATGTATGCGCCAAGGTGTTTGTCCGGTGCCCATAATACTTTCTCCCCCTTTTCTGACAGATACCTGACAATGGGCAGGGCAATGCCGGAAGTTACTGTCCAGTCGCTGCGGGCCTTGACTTCAGCGCTGGTATTCGCGTAGACCACGACGGTGTGATCGGGATGGGCATCGCAGAATGCAGAAAACTCTTTGCTCGGGCATCCTTCGTCCAGGGAGCAGGTGGCGCCAAGATCCGGCATCAATACCCGCTTTTCCGGATTCAGGATCTTCGCGGTTTCACCCATAAAGCGCACTCCACAGACAATCAGTGTATCGGCATTGGCGGTAGTGCCATAGCGCGCCATTTCCAGGGAGTCAGCCACACAGCCGCCGGTTTCTTCCGCCAGTTCCTGCAGGTCAGCATCCACATAATAGTGTGCCACCAGTACGGCATTGTTTTCCTCGAGCAGGGTTTTGATGCGTTGCTTGAGCACATCCTTCTCCTGCGAAGAAAGTAGCGGCCACTGCGGGTGTTTGGGAACCTGGATGTCCGGGATAGATTGTGGAGCTGTAACCATGAGTTAGGGGTAATCTGTTCAGAGAGCTGTCTGCATATTATGACTGAGGAAAGCTAGTCCCGCCACAACCAGGCAGCGCCACGCGCACCGCTGCTGTCGCCATAGCGTGGTGGCAGCAGGCGGGTGTGAAAAACATCGGAAAAAATGTATTGCCGCCAGCGGCTGTGGACATTTTCGTACAGGCGCCGCATCTGGGACAGTCCGCCACCCAAAACGATGGCATGGGGATCGAGGATGTTGATAATGCTGGCCAGCCCCCGTGCCAGACGGTCTTCATAGGTTTGCAGGGTGATTTCCGCTTCTGCATCTTCTTGTTCTGCTAGATGGGCGATTTCCCGGGCGGTCAGTTTTGTTCCTGTGCGGCGCAGATGATCTGCGGCCAGTCCCGGGCCTGAGAGGAAGGTTTCGATGCAGCCATACTTGCCGCAATAACATGCTGGACCGGGCAGCTCTTCCAGCTTGGGCCAGGGCAAAGGGTTGTGGCCCCATTCGCCGGTGATTGCATTCGAACCCTGCAGCAGTTCGCGGTTTACCGTGATACCCCCCCCGGTGCCGGTGCCGAGAATGACGCCAAATACCACGCTGGCATCTTTTGCAGCCCCGTCTACGGCTTCGGAAAGGGTGAAGCAATCGGCGTCATTGGCCATGCGCACCGGGCGATCCAGCACTTGCTGTAGATCCTGATGCAGGCTCTGGCCATTCAGGCAGGTAGCGTTTGCATTGCGCATCAGCCCGGTTTCCGGCGACAGCGATCCGGGGGTGCCAATGCCAAGCTTGAGGGGATGACCGGTGCGGGACTCAAGTTCCCGGTGTAACTCCTGGATAACCCGCAGGGTGGCGTCATAATCATCTTTAGGCGTGGGTTTGCGTCTACAAAACAGTTCCCGCCCCTCACTATCGAGAAGAATGGCTTCAATCTTGCTGCCACCCAGATCCATGCCGGCCAATACAGCAGCTTTCTTTCTAGCTGGTTTTTCCCTCATTTTCTGCCGTATTTTTATTTGTTTTCAGGGATTCTTCGGTAGTTGTCGCCAGGAGAGAGTCCGCTTCAGCTATTGCATTATCACCTGACGGGTTGGTGAACCGGTCGTTCAATTGTTGTACATAATCATCTGCCTGGTTGATGATTGCGGCCAACATGCGGCGGGTTCTGCGGTTCCAGCCTGCATGTTTCTTGTGGAGCAGGGAGCGCCAGGGGCGGATGTTTTTCCTGAAGGCCTGCAGAAGATTGATTTTTACGGGCAGAGAATCCTGCTCCTTTTTCAGCCAGCCGGAAAGACTGCGGGCTGCAAGCTCGCGCAAGCCAAGATGGAGCATGACTCCAGCGCCGGCAATGGCGAGCAAAAAGATGGCGCTGTGGATCGTGGTTTCGCGTACCCATTGCCACCAGCCGGCGGTGTAATGCAGTCCCTGCCATTGGCCATTACTGATGCTGAAACCAAGGAATAAAGCTGCAATCAGGCCGAAAACCAGGCCATCCAGCCAAAGCGTGCGTTTTTTCCATCGGGAAATGGCATTGTGGAGTGAGGGGATGACAATCTCTTCAATTTCCCTGGCGGTTTTTTCCAGTGACCCTATGATGCGGTAGGCGCGTTCCACTTCTACCTGCTCCATGCGTCCATGAATTTCCGCCAGATCCTCGTCCCGCTTGTTCTCATAGCGCTGGCGCAGGTTGGCATCTTCGATCTGAATGGAGGCCGTGGGGCTGTAGATGGTATAGAAACGGCCTGCGGTCAGCCCGTGTTCTCCCAGTGCCCGCTGCCAGGCGGCGATAACGTCCTCGGGATTGTCTTCATTGGCGGTGGTGTCAATCTGATTGAGGATGTACAGGAATTTTCCGGAATCATTGCGGTGGATGGTTTTGGAAACCAGGTGCTCCAGCGTGTCACGCATGGCGCCGGGTTCTGGATGGCGGGCATCGAAGAACACCAGCACCAGATCGGACAAATCCACCATGTGGTCTGTGATGCGCAAGGTGGATGTGCGCTGTGCATCGGCATCGAACCCCGGGGAGTCAATAAGGATTTTCCCCTTGAGGCGTTTACTGTTGCAGCTTTTCAGCTGCAAATAGGCATCGATGCGGTTTCCTTCCCCTTCGGCAACCAGCTCGATTTCCCGGCTTATCTTGTAGAACGGGAAGCGGGGATCAGAGTCCAGCGCGACGCCGGGGAGTGAGTGGGGTGTCGGATCTTCACTGTAACAAATTACCGTAAAACGATCGTCTACCGCCTGGTTGCCGCTACGTTGCAGTTTTGTATCCAGGTAGTTGTTGATAAATGTTGATTTTCCGGCAGAAAAGGTGCCGAGAATGGAAACCAGCGGCCACCAGGGAATCTGCGTAGCAAAGGATTCTGTCTGATCCAGCAAACCCATGCGGTAAGCAACGCGATCCAGGTCACGGAAGCTTCGTACCGCGCTCAGCAATACCGGGTTTTCCTGTTCCAGGTGGGTTTCCAGGTGCTTGAGTCGGTTGTTGATAATATTCTGGTTGGTCATTTGCATCTCTACAGGAAGCGTTGTATGGGTACTCTATTGTTGGCCCGTTAAGGAACCTCTGGTCAAGCTGGTTCTGTCAATCATTCGGCATCGACGAAAAAGCGTGTAATTATAGTTTGATCACCGCTTTGACAATATCCTGAACCCACGGATTCAGGAATATAACACCCCGATTTTACCGGGTATGGTACTGTCTTTCGTAAATCAAGGCCAGAGCCGCGAGTGCAGAG
>JALWMK010000128.1 GCA_027083925.1 Sedimenticola sp.
CCCAGATTCAACAAGTGGGCTTCTCCGGCAGCGGCTGACATCACCGAGTATGCATGAATCCTGTGCGAAGCTTCATACACGCGGCACGCATAGCCCGTGCGCAGGCAATCATGGAAAATCTTCCTGCTCCAGGGGTGCGGGTAGATTTGCTCTTCGATAAGCATGACGGCTGTCAGATCAGAATCTGTCATGGATCTGGCGTGTAGCAATGCTCAGTCTCCGTGCAGCATACCGTAGAGCTTTTGCAGATCCTGCCAAACCTTGGCTTTTTCTTCCGGGCGCCGCAACAAATAGGCTGGGTGGTAGGTAACCAGCAGCGGAGTACGGTCTTCTCCGTAGTAATGGATGCGGTTGCGCAGGCGGCCAACGGCTTCATCCGTTTCCAGCAGATTGTGGGCGGCAACACCACCGACTGCCAGCATTACCTTTGGTTTGATTAAGGATAGCTGCTGAATCAGGAATGGCTGGCATTTTGCAGCCTCTTCCGCAGTAGGATTGCGGTTCCCGGGAGGACGGCATTTCAGAATGTTGGCGATATACACGGTATCCCGCGCCAAGCCGATGGCATGCAGCATGGCATTTAGCAACTGCCCCGCTCTGCCGACAAAAGGTTCCCCCTGACGATCTTCTTCCGCACCAGGCGCCTCCCCCACAATCATCAATTGCGCCGCTTCATTCCCAATGCCAAATACCGTTTGAGTACGGCTGGCACGCAATTCACAGGCCGTACAGGATGCTACTCTGGCTTTGAGCACCTCCCAGGCAGACTGTTGTGCAGAAACACCGGCAGCCGGTTTTGGCGATTTCGCTACGGGGATGGGAGCAGCCGTTTCCCGGGGTTCCACAACGGTTTGAGGATGCTCATCAACCGCCGCCTCCCGCACCACATAGTGCGTGATTCCCATGGCATCGAGGTACTGCTGGCGGCGGCTGGCATCCATTCGTTTACACGTCTCCGCCCTGGGGGTGTTCCCGCTCCACCGGGGCCATCAGGCGGTTGGCGGCGTTGATATAGGCTTTGGCTGAAGCTATGACGATATCTGTATCCGCTCCCTGGCCGTTCACTATTTGCTCGCCTTTTTCCAGACGCACGGTAACTTCACCCTGGGAGTCGGTACCACTGGTGATGTTATTTACCGAATACAGGGTCAGTTTCGCGCCCGTATCCAGCAGTGATTCAATCGCTTGATAGGCTGCATCCACCGGGCCTGCGCCGGAAGCGGACACCGCCTGCTCTACACCATCTATGCTGACTACAATGTCCGCGGTAGGCACTTCACCGGTTTCACTGCAAGCCCTGAGGGAAACCAGTTTGATGCGCGGATCCCGCAATTCATGCACGGATTCTGACACGACTGCCTGCAGGTCTTCATCGAATATTTCGTGCTTCTTGTCCGCCAGATCCTTGAAGCGGGAAAAGGCCGCATTGAGCTTTTCTTCGGAGCTGAATTCTATCCCCAGCTCCTTGAGCCGGGTGCGAAACGCATTACGCCCGGAATGTTTGCCCAGCACCATGCGGTTGTGCGACCAGCCAACATCCTCGGCGCGCATGATCTCGTAGGTTTCACGATTCTTGAGCACGCCATCCTGGTGAATGCCGGATTCATGGGCAAAGGCATTCGCGCCGACAATGGCCTTGTTCGGCTGCACGGGAAAGCCGGTGATGCTGGACACCAGTTTGGAGCAGGACAAAATCTGGGTGGTATCCAGATCGACATTGCAGGGAAATATATCCTGGCGGGTACGTACCGCCATCACCACCTCTTCCAGAGAGGCATTTCCCGCCCTTTCCCCCAAGCCGTTGATGGTGCATTCCACCTGGCGTGCGCCATTGAGCACCGCAGACAGGGAATTGGCCACCGCCAGTCCCAGGTCATTGTGGCAATGCACGGAAAACACTGCCTTGTCTGAATTGGGCACACGCTCCATGAGAGTATTAAGCACTGCTCCAAACTGGTGTGGCAGGTTATAACCTACGGTGTCCGGGATGTTGATGGTGGTGGCGCCAGCATCGATGGCCGCCTCAACGATACGGCACAGAAAATCCATCTCGGAACGCCCGGCGTCCTCAGCGGAAAACTCCACATCATCCGTATATCTGCGGGCGCGTTTCACCGCCCGTACCGCCTGCTCCACCACCTGATCAGGCTGCATGCGCAGCTTCTGCTGCATGTGAATGGGAGAGGTGGCGATAAACGTATGAATGCGCGCAGAATTGGCTGATTTAAGTGCCTCTCCGGCACGGTCGATGTCTTTTTCCAAGGCTCTGGACAGCCCGCAGATGGTAGAGTCCTGCACCGACTCCGCCACGCTTTTGACCGCCTCGAAATCACCTTCGCTGGCAATGGGGAAACCGGCCTCGATGACATCCACCCGCATCAGCTCCAGTTTCTTGGCAATGCGGATTTTCTCTTCCCGCGTCATGGATGCGCCGGGACTTTGCTCTCCGTCGCGCAAGGTTGTATCAAAAATAATCAATTTGTCACTGCTCATCACATAGCTCCATCCCGCTGCATTGGGACTTCCAGGTTTGGTTTGGTTCGGTATGTTGCGTTGCTTTTGCCCTCGCCAGGGCGGGTGTGATTTGATTGCCCATCAGGGCAGCAGCGATCCAGCAGGCAGGAGCAGGCCCCGGTAAATGTTAACCGGCTCATCAAAACAGCGATGAAACAGAGCTTGCCAATTCATGATCAGTATTTTCAATGAAGTTTTTTCGACTATAGCGCAGTGCCGCCGTTCTGCCAAGCATGTTTGCTGGCCTGCATGTATTGCGCGCATTCCCTCGCATCCATGGGAAACCCAAAATAAAACCCCTGCATATGCCTGCAGCCCTGTTGCAGCAGAAATTCCACTTGCGCGCTGGTTTCCACACCTTCTGCGATCACCCGAATGTCCATTTCCCTGGCCATGCCGATGATTGCAGGCACGATACAGGCAGCGCTTCCTTCCTTTTCCAGTTGCGTCATAAATGAACGATCAATTTTCAGGGCATCGACATCCACATAGCTCAATTGCCCGAAGGAAGAATAGCCGGTGCCAAAATCATCCATGGCCAATTTGTAGCCACGTTCGGACAACACCTTGAGCAAGGGCACGGTTCTTTCCGGGTCTTGCATCAACATGCTCTCGGTAATTTCCAGAATAATCTGTGATGGGTCGATATCATAATCAGCGGCAGTTTTATCCAGCACGGCGATCAGACCTGCGCGCTCCAGCTGGCGCATGGAGAGATTCAGCGCCAAGGCATTTATTGCCACCCCTTGCTGCTGCCAGCCTTGAAGTTGCCTGCACACCTGCTCGATAACCCACTCCCCGATGGGGATAATCAGCCCGGTTTCTTCCGCCAGCCCCATAAATTCATCCGGCATTACCAGCCCCAACTTCGGATGTTGCCAGCGCAGCAATGCCTCAAACCACATCACCTCTCCACCAGGCACGTCAACCACCGGCTGAAAATGCAGCTTCAATTGATTCTGGAATACCGCTGAGCGTAGTTCGCTTTCCATGCGGCTGCGCTTCTCGGCAACCTCGTTCATGCGCGCATGGTAGTACTCGTACCGGTTTCGCCCCTTTTCCTTGGCATGATACATGGCAATATCGGCATTTCTTACCAGGTAATCGATATTATTCCCGTCCTGCGGATAAACCGTGATCCCAATGCTTACGGACACATAAAATTCCATGGAATCGATATAAAACGGCTGGGCGATGACCCCCACAAGCTTGTCCGATAGTTCACTGGTCGCGCGGAGCAGCTGTTTCTCCGTACCAAAATCTGAAAGCAGAACAATAAATTCATCACCACCGGTTCGCGCCACCGTGTCAGATTCCCGTACGCAGGATTTCAGCCGTGCTGCGACCTCATTCAGAAGCACATCCCCACCCGCATGCCCGATACTGTCATTGACATGCTTGAAACGATCCAGATCAAGAAACAGCAACGCAACATGCTGATTGTTACGTGCAGCATGGGCGATTACCTGCTCCAGCCGGTCATGAAAAAACAGCCGGTTCGGCAACCCGGTCAGCACATCGTAATGTGCCAGCTGATAGATGTTTTCCTCGGAATGCCGGCGCTCCAGCTCACCACTGATACGATCCGCAAATACATGCAAGATGGTTTGACTCCATTTCGGCAGGCGCATGGGCTGAATATCCATGACAGCGATCACACCAATATTATTGTTGTTACAGTCTTTCAGGCAGGTGCCAAAATAGCTTTCCACCTTCAGTCTCTGGAGCAATTTGTCTTCTGGATATTGCTCCTGCAAACCCTGTTCGATCATCTCCAGCTTTCCCTGCAGAACATCCTGGCAAGGCGTATTGGCGAGGCCGTAAACCATGTCGCTCAAAAGCGTTTCTCCATCCCATAGCGCCAGTATGCGCATGGATTCTTCCTTCTCGTCGGCATACACCGCATAAAAGGCATATTTGGATGCATAGGCTTGCGCCAGATGACGCATGGTGTCCCTGAGCATGTCTTTCTTTCCCTGCGCATATCCAATGGACGACGCAAGCTCATAGAGGGCATTTTCCACACGTTTTCGTTCTGTCATGTCCACGCCAATGGACAGCAATTCCGGCTTGTTTTTATACCCCGCATCGATATAGGCGTTCCTCCAGGACAGCCAGATATGCTGCCCGGTGCGGGTGATATATTCGCTCTCCAGATGCCTGTGGGCATCAGGACTGGACTGGATTCCGGCGATCAGTTGCTCCACATCCACATTTTTCGAATCCTTTTCTTCCATAATCGTACCCAGCACAGGTCTGCCCGCCAGTTCCTCCTTTGTATAGCCAAACAGTTCCTCACCAAACCGGTTGACGGAGATAATCTTCCCATTTCTGTCCCAGCGCAGAAAAACGCTATTCGCCTCCTCCACCAGTTTTCTATACAGGCTGGCCTTGCGCTGGCTATCACGCTGAACGGACAGTATCAGTGGATACCATTGCCGCAAGCCGTTGAAAACCAACACCATCGCCAGGGCATAGCAGAGCGTTTTCAGTACAAGATTGGGTTCCGTAGGACCCAGCACATACAGGTAGGACAGCGCGGGGAAATCACGAGTCAGATTGAGGGCCAAACCGACATTGGCAGAAAACATGCCGAAAGACACATTCAACCAACTGGTTTTGTATTCCCTGGATATGGCTGGAGTATTTCTGATGAGCAGCAGGGAACATGCTGTCGCCACGACGAAAAGGGAAATATTGGTGATCAGATTGATGCTCATGGCATACCAGGGTTCCACCTGACGATAATCTCCTCTGGACAATAAACGCATGCCCGCTGGGTAGTTGACCCTGTCCTGAACCCACGGATTCAGGCCTGTGTGCGCATTTTTTCTCTTTACTATGCGGTGGCTCGATCTGTCCACTCAGGAATTGATGCCTTAAGACCCAAGAAAAACAAGAACCACCAGGCAGGTCAGCTGTCAGGCGCATCCTCTCCAGGGCAGTCATTCTGCCTCAAGAGGGCGCAACACCGCAAACGGCCTGTCTTGGCTCAGCGATCAAGCGCACATTTAATAGAGGTTCCCTAGCGTCGAAAAAAAGACCGGGCTGCGCCGACCAGGCCCGATAATGCGTACAGTGCAAAGAGCAGGAACAAAATCAATGGTGGCTGCATCAGGATAATTGCAAACACCAAGGCAATCCCGACCACTGCAATGAACGGAACCTTCCCCTTCAGATCAATATGTTTGAAACTGTTATAGCGTACATTGCTGACCATCAGCAGCCCGCACAAACCAGTAATCAGACCGGCAATAACTGCGACATTTGTCCCCGAAACATCATGATCTACCGCTACCCAGACACTCGCAGCCACAATCGCAGCGGCCGAAGGACTGGGCAACCCCTGAAAATAACGATCATCCGCCACATCCAGCTTCGAATTAAACCGCGCCAGACGCAAAGCCGCCCCGGCTGTATAGACGAAAGCCGCAAGCCAGCCCGGTTTCCCCAAAGAGTGCAAAGCCCATTCATACATAACCAGCGCCGGCGCCAGGCCAAAGGCCACCATGTCTGAAAGGCTGTCATACTCTGCACCAAAATCCGTCTGGGTATTGGTCATGCGCGCTACCCGGCCATCCAGTCCATCCAGAATCATGGCGATAAAAATCGCCACTGCAGCCTTCTCGAACTGGGCATTCATGGCGGCAAGCACCGCATAGAAACCCGAAAACAATGCTGCTGTTGTAAACAGGTTGGGTAACAGGTAGATCCCCCTCCCTGGTTTGTTGGGATGCAAATCCGGCTCGGCTGCTTTATTGTTATGTTCTTCCATGGGGGTTAAGTATAGCCTGATAGAATAAAGAAACCCAAACCTGTATTGCCTGAGATATTGTCCTGGTGGGGTTCCACAACACCAGCAGCCCGACAGACTCCTAGCGCGATGCAATACTATCAACCCGGCAACATAATATATCGTGTTCAGCCGTACTGTGCGCGTTCGCGGCAAGGCGTCGAAACGCCGCTGTAGCACTTCTACAGCCAGTTTCGACAACGCAGTCCACGGGCGCGCACAGTACGGCCTCTCTTTTTGAATCAATGGGTTAGGATCCACAGGCCTCTCCCCTCTCGGCGTTGCGTGCCTTGACAGGGAAGAGGCCTGAGGCTCTGAACACGACATATTATGTTGCCGGGTTAACAAGACGAACAGTAGCGGAAGATTTGAAAATCCCGGCAATTGCCTCAGCATTGCTCTATTTTCTTCTTGTTCTCACTCCACTCAAGCACAAATCTGCTCAAACAGGATTATTTGCGGCGCCCTATACTGATATGCTTGTGTCCTGTTGCACCCAAACCACCAGCAGCTGTACCCATGAATCGAGTCCTCAACTATTTTTCCAATCATCCCTGGGTCGGGTTGGGGGTCATTCTACTCATTTCCGCTATCGCCGGCACTCAGATCGGCAACCTGGAAATTCGCATCTCCGCCGACGAAATGCTGGTGCAAAACAACCAGGAGCAGGCTTTCTATCACGAGGTACGCAGCATGTTCGGCGACGAACAAATCAGTCTGCTCTATATGGAATCAGATGAACTCCTCGCCCATGACAAGCTAGAAGCCCTGCAAAAAACTGTTGCCAAACTGGAAAAGCTCCCCTTTGTCAGCCGTGTGGAAAGCCTGTTCTCGGTTCCCTGGGTCAAGACTGTTGATGGATACCTGGACAAGAAACCCTATCTGGACAAACTGCCCGAAACACCGGAGCAAGCCCAGGCTATTCTTGCAGAGGCCCGCAAAAACCCCTTCCTGAAAAACGTATTGCTTTCCCCTGACAAAAACGTCATGGCAGCTGCCATTGTGCTGAAAAAAGCAGACCGGCCAATAACCGACTGGAACGATGAAACCATCACCAATGCGCTGGATACTGCTGCAGCAGATTTGGCGCCCTTTTATACCACTACATTTTCCATGGGATTTCCCCAGGTTCGCACGGAAATCGCCGAACGCATTCGCGAGGAACAAACACACCTGTTTCCCCTGGCGGTAGCTGCGCTGCTGATCGCGCTGTTCTTGCTGTTGCGCCAGCTTATCGACATTCTGCTACCCATCCTTACCGCTGGTTTCAGCATACTCTGGACATTTGGGTTCATGGGCGCTGTAGATATTCCCATCAATGTGGTTACATCCATCATTCCCATTTTGCTGATCATTGTCGGCTCGACGGAAGATATTCATCTACTGTCCGAATTCCGGCACGGGCAAAAGGCTGGTCTTGATACCCGCTCATCACTCAAACACATGTCGGGACGCATGGGCAGTATCGTATTGCTGACCTTTATTACTACCTATCTGGGTTTCCTCTCTGTCGGCCTGAGTCGCATAGAGGTTCTGTGGCAGTTTGGGGTGGTCGCCTCCACCGGCCTGGCACTGAATTTCCTGGCCACAATCATCCTCATTCCATCGGTACTCTCTCTTGCAGGCAAGTGGCAACTGGACGGAAAATCCAGGATGTACAGTGGCAGAGGCCGTCTGCTGGCAAAACGTTATTGGGAATGGCTATGGCGATACCGGCGCGCCATCATCGGATTTTTTCTTGGCTGGACGCTGGTCGCCATCATCGGCATACCGCGCATCCACATCAACCACAACGCGATCGACAGCCTGGGAAAGGATTCTGAGGTACGCCAGAAAATCGAGCTGATAAACGAGAACCTGGCTGGCCTGGAATCGCTTTCCGTCATTGTGGATTCCGGTATCGAGGACACCTTCCTCAAGGTGCGATACCTGGAAGAACTGGAAGAAATACAACAATACATCCGGGGGAAAGGCTGGTCAGAATCCAGCGCCTCGTTTGCTGACTATCTCTCTCTGCTCAATGGCGCATTTCAGGAACTGCAAGAACCCGTGATGCCAGAATCGGATGACATCGTTACCGAACTGATGATTTTCCTCAATCACAAAGATGTAAAAGCCTACATCTCGGAGGATTTCAGCCGCACCAGGATATTGGTACGGCACAGCATCGAATCCAGTGAGCGCCTGCAGCTCGTAATTTCTGATCTGCAGCAGTTCATCGATCAGAACCTTGACCCCGGACTGCGCGCCAGAATTACCGGGGATTCGGTACTGACGCTGTCTGCCACCAATGCCATGATCGGCGGCCAACTACAATCCATTGCCATCCTGCTGGTTATCATCGTTCTTATTATTGGCCTGCTCTTTACCGAGTTGAAAGTCGGCCTGCTGGCGGCCCTGCCAAATTTTTTCCCGGTTATCGCCATGTTCGGATTTATGGGCTACATGGAAATACCACTGAATATCGGCACCACCATGGCTGCTGCCATCGCCATTGGCATCGCTGTGGACGATACCCTGCACTTCATGCTGCGTTACAACCGGGAACTGAAAGCCAGAAAAAGCCACAACAGCGCCATGGAGCACACCCTCTATGGCGAGGCTCTGCCAGTGGTATCCACCTCAGTTGCATTGATTGCCGGGTTTCTGGTCTTTACCCAAGCGAGCTTTGAACCTATTGCCCAGTTCGGCGCACTCGGCGCCCTGGTTATCGCTACAGCACTGATTGCAGATTTTGTTATTACCCCCCTGGCCGTATCCTCCCTGCGCCTGGTCACCATCTGGGATGTGCTTTCACTGCGTTTGCGAAAAAAGGTGCTGGAAAAAAGCCCGATGTTCAGGAACCTCAGGCCCTGGCAAATCCGTCAGTTTATCCTGTCAGGCAGGATGGTAGAGTATTCCAAGGGAGACCTTGTCTTTCGCCACGGCGAGGCCAGCACAGAACTGTTCGTTCTGCTTACAGGGGAAGTGAGTGTCTTTCTTCCGGGACAGGAAGGCCGCCGCACTTTGCTGGAACAATTCCATCCGGGGGATGTTTTCGGGGATGTCGCCCTGTTCGCCAACATCCCCAGAAAAGCCGATGCCATAGCAATTGAAAACAGCACGGTATTAATACTCAGCAGGGAAGGTATTGAGCGCACCATGCGCCACAGGCCTCTTATATCCGCCCAGATTTTTTCTAACCTCACTGCCGACCTGAGCCGGCGCATGATCAAACTGATCAGCAAGCAGCAACTCAAGGCCGAATCCGGCAACAATGACAAAGGAGGGAAATCATGAGCAAAACCACTTGCTGCTTTCTGCTTGGCACAGTCCTGACCGTTCATGCCACTGCATTCGCTTCCCACGATGCAAAACCTTATTTCAGTGCCCCGTACACAGGAAAAAAAGTTCGGCAATATGACATTACCCTTCCCCTTTCCCGCCACCAAAAAACTACTTTCAGTATCCCCCAAGACTGCAGAAAACTGAACAGCCGCCTTTTGGAAGGCAGCGGACGCTGGGGTACCCGCATCGAAAGGCGTTTGTGGATAAAAGCAGATGACGACTGCCGCTATCTGAATTTTCTGCAGCAGTACGCCGAACATGCCGAACAGGATTTTGTCAGCAACTATGACTTCTACAATGCGAAAATCAGCGACTTGCCTCTACGCCCCGGCTGTGACCTGGATCTACTGTTACGCAATCCTACCGCATGTCCTCCATCCATGCCCGGGATGCCAAATTTTTCCATGTTCATGAGCAATATGCCCATGCATCAGAGACAGCCCAAAGAACTGGAAGACTGCCGCTTTAATAACGGCGTATTCCGTGGTTACATCTACCACACAGGCACGGGACTGCGTTGCAGAAAAGACCAGAAAGCGCCTGGTTACCGTATTCTTTCCGTGGATTTCGCAAATGTAAACGGCGACAAATGCCAGGATGCTGTTTTGCGCATGATGCCCATCGGACGGGGGGAACGCCCTTCCCTGTTGATCCTGCCCTTGACCCGCTGCAGCGAAACCGAGAAATTTTCCTTGCTCCCAGGCAGTGACTACCCCAGATTCGGCCCGACTGCAAACCGCTAAGACAAGTCACAACAAAGCTTCATGCCAGAAAAAAGCCGGCGGAATCAGCCGGCTTTTTTCTGCATGAACAACCTTCCTCAGTTCTTGCTCTTGTCCACAATTTTCTTGATCCAGGGCATCATGGAGCGCAGGTTCTCCCCCACCTCTTCAATCGGATGAGCCGCATTGAGGCGGCGATAGGCCGTCATGGACGGATAGTTGGTAGCACCTTCCAGGATAAACTGCTTGGCATACTCGCCGGTTTGAATGTTATGCAGCGCCTCCTTCATTGCGCTGCGGCTTTCTTCATTGATGATTTTGGGGCCGGTAACATACTCACCATATTCCGCATTGTTGGAAATGGAGTAATTCATGTTTGCGATACCACCTTCATACATCAGATCCACAATCAGCTTGAGCTCATGCAGGCACTCAAAATATGCCATTTCAGGTGCATATCCTGCATCTACCAGGGTTTCAAAACCAGCCTTGACCAACTCAACCGCACCGCCGCAAAGTACTGCCTGCTCACCAAACAGATCCGTTTCTGTTTCATCCTTGAAGGTGGTCTCGATAATGCCGGTTCGACCGCCACCAATAGCAGAAGCATAGGAAAGAGCAACAGCTTTGGCAACCCCGGTGGCATCTTGGTAGATGGCGACCAGATCGGGAATGCCGCCGCCCTTCTGGAACTCACTGCGCACCGTGTGTCCCGGCGCCTTGGGTGCAATCATGATTACATCCAGATCTTCCCGGGGAACGATCTGGTTGTAATGCACCGCAAAGCCGTGGGCAAATGCCAATGCCGCCCCTTCCTTGATATTCGGTTCGATGATGTCCCTGTACAAGGCTGACTGGTGCTCATCAGGAGCCAGCACCATCACCAGGTCTGCGCCCTTCACCGCCTCGTCGATGGGTTTTACCTTCAGGCCGGCATTCTCCGCCTTGACGGCGGAGGCGGAACCGGGCCGCAAACCGACAACCACATCCACGCCGGAATCTTTCAGGTTGTTGGCATGGGCATGCCCTTGGGAACCGTAACCAATAATGGTTACCTTCATGTTCTGGATTAGTGAAATATCACAATCCCTGTCATAGCAAATATTTATACTCATGTAATTACCTGTAAATCAATCGTTAGAATTTTGCTGCCCGGCGCCTTTTTCATCACACCAGGCAGAAGCTGTTTATAGGCCCAGCCCTTTCACACCTCGGGAAATACCAAGAGGGCCGGAGCGCACGACTTCTATGATCAAGTCTTCATTGACCGCCTTGAGAAAAGCATCCAGCTTGTCACCGGCGCCGGTCAGTTCTATGGTGTAGCTGCAATCTGTAACATCGATGATGTTGGCGCGAAAAATATCCGCCATGCGCTTCATTTCTTCACGGTTGTTTTTTTCGGCCCTGACCTTCACCATCATCAATTCCCGTTCGATATGCGGGCCATCCGACAGATCCAGCAACTTCACCACATCCACCAGCTTGTTGAGCTGCTTGATAATTTGCTCGATGATCATCTCATCACCATAGGTGACCAGGGTCATGCGCGACAGGGTGGCATCTTCCGTGGGGGCCACGGTCAGGGACTCGATGTTGTAGCCGCGTGCGGCAAACAGTCCGGAAACCCGGGCCAGCGCGCCGGATTCGTTTTCTATCAGTACGGAAATAATATGTCTCATCAGGCCAGCTCCCGCTCTGCGGAAAGATGTGGAGACATGTGCATTTCGTGATGCCCCTTGCCCGC
>JALWMK010000129.1 GCA_027083925.1 Sedimenticola sp.
TTTTTCCAGAACAGGTCTTCTTCCACATAGCGTGACCTGCCTTCGCGGAAAGTGAGGTAAACCGGGCATTCGCTGGCGGGGTTGGGGCTGCCGTCCCGGCGGGTGTGATGGAGTAGCTGGTGCTGGTTTGCGCCGATGAGATCCATGGCGTGCCAGCCAGTGATTTCTGTAACCGCCTTGTTGATGAAAGTGGCATTTCCCTGCAGATCCACCCCGTAGATGCCGTCGGCAACGGAGTCCAGAATCAGATTGTGCTGGCGCTCCAGCATGCTTTTGGATTTTTTCAGGGCGCGATTCAGGCGCACCACCCAGCTGGTCATGATCAGCATGAACAGCAGAAACAACAGGGCGATGAGCAGCCAGTACCAGTATTTTTCGATGGCGTCGGTGAGGGTGAAGCGCTCCGGGCGGTCGTAGGGCGGCAGATGCAGGTCGCGCAACAGCTCATGCACGGGTTGGTATTCCAGGGGGGTAGTCCAGCCAGCGTATTCGCCCCATTGCGCCGCAGGTTCCAGGGGAGACATTTGCAACAATGCAATGGCAACCCGCCGGGCGAGCTGCGCCGGGGTGTGCTGGAGCTTGCTGAAGGGCCATTCCGGATAGAGCTGGGTACTGTGGGAAAACAAATACATATCGCCCTGTTTTTGCCCGAGGACGGTAAACTTTGCGGCGACGGTCTCGCCGTCTTCGACCATGGTTTCCAGAATGCCCGTGCGCACGGTACCCACGTCCGCCTCTCCCCGCTGCACGGCCTGCACCACGGCGTCATGGGTGCCACCGAAGCGGAGATCCGCCGTGTCCCGGTAGGGATTGATGCCGATCTTCTCAAGCTCTTTCCAGGCCATCTGGAAGCCACCCAGGGAGGTTTTGTCTACCGCTATCAGGGTCTTTCCCCGAAGATCCTCCAGGCTGTTGATGTCATCGCGATCCGCCCGGGTGAAGATCACACCGCCAAAGAGATTGGATGCTTCGTTATTGATCAGGTTGTTCAGGGTGACGATGCGGGAGATGCGATAGCGCACTTCCATATTGACATAGATGCCGGGGTTTGCCAGCAGAAAGTCCACACTGCCGGATCTGACCGCAGGTTCGATTTCCCGAAAATCCAGGGGAACGATGAGGAAGCGATACTCCGGCACTACCCTAGTCAGGTAATCTGCCGTGGGTGACCAGTTGCGCAATGTGGTTTCGTCACCGCGGTGGCTGAGCACACCGATCTTTATTTGTGGTAGTTCAGCAAAGAGGGTGGCGGGCAGCAAGAGCAGCAGGCAGCACCAGAATTTTTGCGTCTTGCGATCAGCCACGCACTGCATCCATTGTGTAAGGGGCAGGATCGACAATGGGCTTCCTGTCCAGCAGCAGATCGCCAAGTAACCTGGCGGAAGCCGGCCCCAGTACCACGCCATTGCGGTAGTGACCGGCGTTGATGAACAGGTTGTCGATCTGCGGGTGCCTGGCGATGTAAGGGATGCCGGCAGGCGCTGCCGGCCGCAGTCCGGCCCAGTGTTGCTCGACAGAAAAGCCTTTCAGCACCGGAAAGCGCCGGATGGCAAGTTGCTCAAGTGCGGTGCGGGCGGTGCTGGTGGTGGACTTGTCGAAACCCACTTCTTCCAGGGTGCTGCCAAACAGTATCCGGCCATCCTTGCGGGGGATGATATAGCGGTTTTCCTCCAGCATCATGTGATGGATGGTATCGGGTTTTCCTTTGAATAACAGCATCTGTCCCCTTACGGGCCGTATATCCGCAGAGGTTGGCAGGATCTGGCTGAGTTCTCCCGTCCAGGCTCCGGCGCACAGGACAACAGTGGTCGCCGATAGTCTTCCGGCAGCTGTTGTGACGCCAAGGATGCGATTATTGCGGGTTTCCAGGTTGAGAGCCGGTGTCTGTGTGCGTATATGCACACCACGTTGCACGGCATCTTGCGCCAGCGCCCTTGCCAGACGGGGATTGCGCACCTGGGCGATGCCCGGCATCCATATGGCTTCTTCCGGCGGCCGTTTGCGCTCGGGTTCCATTTCGGCAATCCTGTCTGTGTTGACCGGAAGCAGCATATGGCGATGCATTGCAGACCAATGGAGGGCGCGGCTGCGTTCTCCTGGTGCTTCTATGAGTAACCCGTTTGGCAGGTATTCTGGATCGATTCCCGTGTTCTCGTATAAATCCACACACAGTTCGGCATAAGTTTGCTGGCTCCAGCTCGCCAGTCTGGTAACGCTGTCCGGATAGCGCCAGGGGTACAAGGGGGAAAGGATTCCGCCGCCCGCCCAGGAAGATTCCCGTGCCAGCTCGCCCCGTTCCAGCAGGGTGACTTCGGCTCCTGCCATGTGCAGTTCACGGGCGGTGAGCATGCCGATAACGCCGCCACCCACAATCAGCACATCACTCATCAATTATTTCTCCCTCTCACCTTGGGGAGGAGGCCGGGGAGAGGGGGCAAGGCAAACGTCTGCAGCTAGGGTCGTTCACGCCCAGATTCTTGAAAAATCTATATTTATCAGGCATTTTCCAAGATCAAATTCAAGGCTTTCCTCCGTGGCATCCATCACCTTGATGTAGCTTCCTTCATGCAGCATGTAAACCTTGGCGAGCTGTTCCTTGGGATCGACGATCACATAATGCCGCACCCCTTCGCTTTTATACAGGTTGAATTTGGTGTTCTTGTCTTTGTGTGCGGTGGATTTGGAAAGAATTTCGAAGATCAGTTCGGGCGCCTTGCTCAGATAAGCGCCCTTCGCTTTGCCGCAAATCACCAGATTGTCAGGCTGAACTACCGTGTCTTCGTCGATTTTCCAGTCCACCGGCAGCAAGGCCAGGCAATGTTCACATGCTGCCAGTGCGGCATCAAGAACGCTGGCAATTCGTTGGCTGATTCGCTGATGCCGCAGGGAAGGCGCGGGCGTCATGGCGTAGGGAATGCCATGAATCAACTCCCATCGGCCTTCCCACTGCACATAGTTCTCATAGGTATAGTGAGGTAGATCCCGGTCTCTCGGATATCCCACAATAACGCCTCCACATGAGTGAACCTCGATTGATTATACCCTGAACCCACGGATTCAGGTATACATCACATGGCAGGGTGGCTTCCTCCTAAAAGTTCATCCCCAACCCGGGGTGAAGGGACAATCAACGTTTGCTTGCCGGTGGAAAGGGGTAATTCCGTATTTTGTGACGACAGTGTGTAGTCAGAAGGGTTGCGGTTTTGCTATGGTTCTACAACAAGCGATTCAATGTTAGGGGATACAGGTGAAACGGACAGTAATTGCAGGATTGGCAGGGTTGGTGCTTTTAGGTGGCCTGGCGGAAGCCAAAGTGTATAAATGGACGGATGAAAGCGGCAAGGTGGTGTTTTCGCAAATGCCGCCGCCTGAGAACATCAAGGGTGAGGAGATCCAGGTGAATGCGCCAGCGCCAGCCACTCCCGTGGAAAAGAAGACCGAAGATATGATGGATAACAAGGTCAAGGGCAATCCGGCGCTGGATCCGGCGCTGCGCAAGGAGAATTGCAATAAGAGCAAGAAGAGCCTGAGGCTGCTGGAAAGTGCTGGGCCAGACGTGCGTTTTGTAATCGAAAATGGTAAGCCGGTAAAGCTCTCTGCAGAAGAAAGAGCACTGAAAACCAAAGAAGCCCAGGCGGCGATCAAGGCCTATTGTGATTGACCAAGACATGGAACTACACATAAAAAAACCGCCTGTATTGGCGGTTTTTTATTGGCTGTGGATCAAAGTTCAGTTCCTAGTCATCCCATCCTGCTGTAGTCCAGTTCGATCCATCCAGAGAGTGGGTTTTGGCGCCGGTTTCAGTAATTTCAAAACCTTTTATATCATCATTTGCCTGGTTGCCTATGGCGGTAGCCCGCAGCGTATAGCTGTCGGCATCGACGGCCTGGATGGTGATGTTGAAATAGCCTTCCTCGCTGTTGCCTGGGATATTGGTGTTGGCCAATGTGGCATTTGCATAAGAACCATTACGTGCATAATAAACTTCCATTCTTTGAGCGGCATTCATTAAAGCCGCTGTGCCATCCGCCCGCCGTGCCTTTTGCACCGAATCCATGTAACTGGGATAGGCAATGGCTGCCAGTATTCCCACCACTGCCACCACGATCATCAGTTCGATGAGGTTGAACCCGCGTTTGTTGCTTGTGATCATATTCTTTAACCTGATACAGAAGGAAATTAATGCTGCTGCAGAAGCTCACCGCTTAATGTTTCTGCAGCAGCAATAGTTTGGATGGTGAAACTAGTCGTCAATCACCTCTTCCCATGAGATCGGGTGGAATCGATCCGGCCATTGCGCTACTGACTGTAAGCCAACTATTGCATTTGCAATGCGCTTTTCTTCAGGGAAGGTCAGAACCGGTGCAGGTGGCATGCCCGGAGTGTCCAAGGTGACATTACGGTCGTTTACATCCAGGGGGGCATCGCCAGAGCCATTCCTTACAAATTTGCTGCCATCTGCATTGAAGACTGCAGAAGCATTGGTCATGTCTACAACATAAAGCTGTGCTTCCCCCGCTGTTGATGTAGCCAGGCATGGGTTGCTGTTGGCACTGCGTGTTCCCTTATAGGTGGTGAACAGAACGGCGTAGTCATAAACCTTGGCTTCGGAAAAGCCTTTTTCACCTGGGGCCAGGTTGAGGTACCAGCCTTTTTTCTGACGTAGCAGGTTCTGGGCGTAGAGCTTTGATCCTGAGTCGTTAACGTCTCCTTCACTGCCGTCCTGAACCTGATTGTCGGTAGCATCAAAAAGTCCCGGGTTTTCAGTAGAACCATCTCCCGCCTCGGTAATGATTGGGCCGTAGTCGGGTTCATTGCCCGCATCGGTACCGTCGGCGGGAGCAGCCCATACGTTGGGGTCTTTAATCATATAGAAGCGGTCAGTGACGCTGTCGTCCAGAGGATCGGGCCGGTGGCCAGAAGCAATCATCAACGCCAGGTAGCGTACACCACCACGATCATAGTAGGCGACTTCCGGTGTATTGAAAAACCGCTGGAAGCCATCTGCACCACCGACATCAGCTACGATTGTTCCCGTCAAATTACGTGAACCAGTGATCCGGTAGATGGCTTCATCGGGAATGTCGATGCGAATTATTCGCCCGCCGACATCCGCAGCATATAGCCGGTCGGTAATGCCATCGGTATTAATATCAACGGTCAATACATTGCCGGCAATGCCATTGCCCATGCTGCCTTCCACGATGACCGAAGAATTGATTTCTCTTATCAAGGCTCCGGTGCGGGCATTGATGACAAAGATTGAATTTCCCATGCCATCATCGGCGCGTGTAGTGGCTGTATCCTGGCCAGTGTCATAACCACCACCGAATATCAGAACATCCTGCACGGCAGTCGATTCGATTTTCAGTTTGGTAAATATGGGTTTGGACCAGGTTTGCCCCAGATTATTGAACCCGTTTGTAATCCCACCCTTTATTTCCCAGGCGAATGAAGGGGCATCGGGGTCGGTAATATCCAGCGCATAATAGTTTCTTCCGCCGCGTCGCATGCCAAATACGATGTACTTGCGGGTGTTGAGTTCATAATAGGTCATGGGGCCGTCCAGGCCATACATGGGCAAGGTGGAATCCTTGTTTCTTTTGGCGAGTTTGATCGTGTTCAGTAACTCATCCGGCATAAAGGCCCACAACTCATCACCGGCGCCGGCAGCTGTGCCGTCAAACGCATGCAGGACTCCTTCCGTTGTGTTAATCAGTACCAGTTCCCTTCCACCGCTGTAGCGCACAACGATGGGGCTGGTATGTAGCGGCGCACCCATTGCCGGGGCATTTTTGCCTGTGCGCGGGTTATTGCCATTATTCGTTAACCAGTTGGCCCAGTTGAGCATGTTCCTGCGTTTTCTGGTAGGGTTGTTTTCGTTTGCCACCCCCAGCATGTCGGCGGTAATCAAGTCGTTAGTCAAGATGATCCGGTTGTCATCATGGGTGAGGTCTGCCTGGGGGGATGGGTTTGCCGGTGCATCCAGGTGTGTGTAAAGGAAGCGTTCTCCACCCATATTGCTCGCCGCACCACCTTTCAGTGGGTCACCATCATCGATGCTGCCAGTGTTGTTCCAGTAGTCTTCACCATCCGGGTTGAAGTTCAGTGCTGGATTCAGTACGTCCTGGCTGTTACGGTCTTTGATGTCAATATCATTGGTGGTGGTGTTATAGCTGATATGGTATTTCTTGATGTTGCCCTTCCAGAATTTTTTGGTATCGGTGGCAAACAAGGGCACATAGAGGTCATTGCCGCTGGTGGCCACATTGTTTGCGTCGAAGGGAATGGTGGGTGCGTTGTATGTATAAGGTACAGAGGTTTGTGCATCCTGAACGATGGCTGCAAAAGCAGCTACCAGATCACTGGCGCTGTCTCCAGCATAAAAATTACCCCCGCCATTGTTGGAAATATTGCGCAAGAAGGTTTCTGCTGTACCGCCAGTGTGGAAGCCAATGGTGTGGGTGACGATATGTTGTTGTTCCGGCCAGTCCGGAGCGGTTTTTAAGTCCGTGTTATACGCCCAGGAAGCAATTTCCCCTCCACATCGGCCATTTTGCCAGCGGGTCGTGGAATTATTTGTACAATCGTTTGACCCCTGTGGGTCGGTTGGGCGGTAATCCGCCAGTCCATAAGCCTCCCCCGCGGTAGGAGAGTTTGAGTTGGGCTCACCATCAGTAAGCAGTACCATGTGGTTGGGGCGGCACCACAGATCCACGGGTGAATCCCAGGTGTTTCGATCATCGTGGTTTTTGTCGCCGTCATCGTCATTATTGTCCCAGCCTACTGGGTGCTCACCAAGGTTGAATCCATCGTTGAACCAGTCGGCAGCAAATTCCAGAGCCTTTATAGAAGGTGTATAACCGCGCGGTTTTAAAGTGGCAATCATGCTCTTCATGCCGGTTCTTGTGGTTGAACCAACCTCACCCAATTCTGCGAAATCAGATATTACTCGTATGCGCAATGGGCCATTGTTACCCGTATTGGTTGTATAGCCCATGATGCCGGCCCTGGTGTTGCTCATACCGGGGTTGTTCAGCAATTCGGTCATCGCCTGCTTCAATTGGAACATGCGTTGATCGGGGTTATTGTCGCTAACACCATCGCCATTAGCATCCCAGCCCATACTGCCTGATTCATCAAGAATGAAAAGAACATTTGGAGCCACGGGATCCGGTGGGGGCTGCAGATAAACCTCGATGTCATCGGCCTGCGCCGCAGTACCCGCAATAAGCAGGGAAAGTATTGTGCTGGATGCCAGCGCCTTGGTTTTGAATTGTTTTTTAATAGTCATGTGAAATTCCTTCAGTATCGGATCAGGGCGACTTCCATGCGATTATGCACGGTGGCATTGGTGCCAATAACTCTGCCAACAGCATCTGCCTGGTAAACGGGAGACTCGGTGTTCAGCCCATAGCCGGAAATTTTCAGGCCCTTGCGACTTGGCATCAGGGTCATGGTCAGGTCAGTTGAAAGCCCTGGGCTATTATTCTCTTCATCGGCTGCTTTGCTGTACCATCCGTAATTGTCCTCGGGCGGGTCGTTTTCGGTGCCAGGCAGGGTTAGCTGGGGTCCTGTGGCTCTGGTTTCCAGCACTTCCAGTGGGTTGGATGTCAGCTCGAACAAGGCGTTTTCTGCCGCCTGGAATGCATACTGTTTGTGTTGGTGGTTGATGGCGATCTTGGTGTCCAGGTTTGCGCTGCGCATGGCGGTAAGACTCAGCATGGTGATTACAGTGAGCAGGATCAGGCTGATGACCAGGGCAACACCCTTTTGCCGTTGCAGTGTAAAGTTTTTGACTCTGATTCTGTTCATGGCGCTATTCTCTTTCCAGACCGTTGGAGATGTTGCGTAGTGAAACTGTTGTGGAAGCTACGCGATACAAGCGGGACGCTTCCGTAGTTCCCGGGTAATCCATGCCCAGGATGGTGAGTGCCGCCCCACTGCTTGGGCGTGCGCTTGCCGGCAATTCATTCTCGCTGCTACCAACAATGCCAATACGCATGGTTGTGACTGTAGCCCAAGGCGGGGCTCCCGAGGAAGGAACAAAGTTATTGACCTGTGTTGCGGTGAGATAGCTGTCGGTATAGCCATCTCCATTGTCATCCACTCCATACAGTACTTTCAGCATTTCAATACCCGAAACCAGTGTTCTTGGGATTGTGGTTCCAACGCCTCCTGAATAGGTGGTCATCTCACATATCAATTCGTTATTGTCATTCACCAGAAAGCGCACCATTGTAGGGGTTTCATCCGTGAGGACATTCTGGTAGGCGCCGCAACTGGGGCCGCGACGGTATCTGATGGCGATAGTGTCGGAGTCACTGGCGAGACCATCGACAATCCCGCCGGGTGCAACAGCAGGAAAAGGGCGCCGGTTCGGGAATTCGTCTTCCAGCTTGCGGATGTCTCTGCCCGCCATGATCAATATGCGGCGCATGTCGTCCAGTGCGAAACGCTGATTTTCGTAAACTGCGGCCACAGCATTGCGTACGTTGAAAGTATTCTTGCTGTCTATGTAGATCTTGAGTATGGCGCCAACCAGAAATATGCCGATGGCTGTTGCAACCATAAGTGACAGCAGGGACATGCCTCGTTGTTTATGTGAATTTGTATTCATTGCATCTCCCTCACGCGCATGGGATCCACGCCTGGATTAACGGTCATGCTGATGGAATCTTCCGTAAAATCACGTCCATCGGCGGCATCATCGTCAAAATCTCGCGTGCTCCAGGTGACGGTGATGGTCATATCCGAACCTGGATCACAGGGGTCTGTATTGCTGTCATCCCGGTCGTTACAGGTGACGGCCAGCCTGCCGCCAGCCAGGACGTTCTTTACGCCGGTATTTGTAGCGCATCTCGCTTCGAAGAGATCAAAGGCGGCCATCTGCGCATGGTTGCATTGAGTGATTCCCGTGGTATCTTCTTCATCCGGTGTCATGGCGCAACGTGTTGCAACTGCGGCGGGGCAATTTCCGGCAAGAGCAACAGAAACATAGCCATTGTCACCAACAAAGTCCTTGGGGCGGGGGTTGGATCGCATGCGATCTGCCAGCGCCCAGGCGATATCGGTAGCCTTGGCTCTGCTCTCGGCATTGGTTGATGCCTGGAGCGCTTTAACCTGCAGGGAGGCGATGCCCAGCAGGCCAACGCCGATAATGACTGCTGCTATCAGCACTTCAACCAGAGTGGTGCCACGTTGTGAGTGTATGGATTGAATCATTAGCATCGTGTCTCCTGTACCCTTGGCCGCCCGGTGGCGCTGAAGCAGACATAACGCATTGCGTCATTCTTGCTGATGGCGAAGAAATCGCTGTTGGTGGCCAGATTTGCCCGGCCACGCGAGTTGAAAGTGATGGTCGTTACATTGTTGTTTGCGGCAACAGTGATCCCGTTTACCCCCAGGCTGTGTTCCAGCAGCGTTTCATCGCCACTGCCATTGTTGTCTGTATCTGCCGCAACTTGCCAAGTGGCAAAACCGTCATTGCTGCTGAAAATTACCGGTTGTTCCCGCTTGATGGATTCACTGCGTGCCAGTAGTATTGAGGAGAGTATGTCATTTGCAATTGCTGTTGTGGCATTTCTGTCCATCAATCCGCGGAAATTTGGTACGGCCAACGCCACCAGGATGGATAGAACCACCAATGTAATCAACAATTCAATGAGTGTAAAACCTTGTTCCGTTCTCATCTTCCCTCCATGTAAGGGCAGCATTCTGACTTAACACAAAGTATAGGTTTGCGCGGGCCAATTGCCAATAACCACCGGTCGTGCAAATCGTGCCGTTTGTCACTGAATGTGACAAAATCGTGACCCGCACCTGGCCGGAAACCGGGGGCGGGCGGAATCAATCGTCTTTTCGCCGGTATTTGGACTCAGGAGCAGGTGACCGGACTGCCGTCCGCCATTTTCTTTCTGCTACGAACACGCCCATTGTTGGAGACGATGATCGCCCGGTTCAGGTCGGGGTACTCTCCATGGCAAAAGCGTACGGTGGTATTGGAAAACCAGGCGCGGCCCAGGGGAAGAAAGCTGATGCGGTTGCGGTGTCGTGATGAAGAGATAATTTTGACTGCCGCTCCCGTTTTTTCCTGATAACTGATGATTTCCTCATCCATATCACGCTCGCGGTTTTTGTTGCCGTCCTGAAAGATCAGATAGCCATTCTTCCAGGCTTCGTGGTCGTCATCGCATTCGCTGGGGGAGCTGGCCGGGCAGAGAGTAATGCGCCGTTCCCGGGTGACGGCACTGGAACGTGCCAGGTGCAGCTGGGCCAGGAACAGATTGACGCTGCCGGCCATCGCGTTTTTTGCCCGGATGTTGCTGAAGGCGGGTACGGCCAGCGAAGTGAGAATGCCTGCAACGGCAAGGGTAATTACAAGTTCGACCAGGGTGATGCCTTTTGCGTGGGTCGGGGTGGTATCCATATTGCCCTCCAAACCAAATCCATTGGTTGAGGAGCCATCCTAATCGCCGGGAAAACCGTATGACAAGGAATTTTCGGCTGGATCAGGATATTCTTACAGGAATTATCGGAATTTTCTGAATGCTCAGCCTGGTTGCTGTAGTGTTTTGGGCAAGGGAAAGGTCACTTCTTCCGGCATGCCGCCATCCTCCACGGCTTCGGTTGCCCCCCAGGTTTTGAGCTGATCCAGCACCTGTTTCACCAACACCTCTGGTGCCGAGGCGCCTGCTGTGAGGCCGATGACGCGAATCCCCTTCAGCCATTGCTGGCGCAATTCCGACGGACCATCCACCAGATAGGCGGGTTTGCCCAGTTTTTCTGCGATTTCCTTGAGACGGTTGGAGTTGGAGCTGTTGGGTGAGCCGACCACCAATACTACATCACATGCTGTTGCGAGGCGCTTTACCGCATCCTGGCGGCTTTGGGTGGCATAGCAGATGTCGTCTTTCCTGGGGCCCTGGATTTGGGGGAAGCGCTTGCGCAATGCGATGATGATTTCAGCAGTATCGTCCATGGAGAGGGTGGTTTGGGTGACGAAGGCCAGCTTGTCCGGATGCTGTACGCGCAAGCGGGCTACGTCATCAGCGGTTTCCACCAGATAGATTCCTACTGCTTTGGGGTAGCAGTATTGCCCCATGGTGCCTTCTACCTCCGGGTGTCCCTTATGGCCCAGTAGAATGACTTCAAAGCCGTTCTGACAGTGCCGCGCCACCTGCAGGTGGACTTTGGTCACCAGGGGGCAGGTTGCGTCGAATACCCTCAGGTCACGGCTTTCCGCTTCTTTCTTGACTGCCCGGGAAACGCCATGAGCGCTGAAGATTACGGTGTTTCCGTCCGGCACCTCATGCAACTCGTCCACAAAAATAGCGCCGCGCTGCTTGAGGTTTTCCACTACGAAGCGGTTGTGAACGACTTCATGGCGAACATAGATTGGCGCACCGAAGGCATCCAGGGCATGATCCACGATTTCGATAGCGCGATCCACGCCGGCGCAAAAGCCGCGGGGGTTGGCAAGAAGAATTTTCATGTCAAAACAGTGAATATGATCTATCTTTTAGAGGTGCCCTGAACAAGTCCATTTACGTCATTCCGGCCTGTGCCGGGGTGACGGCTTGATTCAGAGGTTCTGTCGATTAAGGTTAGAAGAACAAAACACTTTACACCAAGCCGCTTTACCCGGCAAAAAGGGATCAAGCTCATGTCAAAAACCAAGTGGAAGAAAAATGCCAGTGCTGACGTTCCGGATCTGCGGGACTGGATGTATGAACCGCCCCTGATCCAGCTGAAAAAAGTACTGCCACCGCCACGCGACCAGAAAATTCTTAACCAGCACAGCGAGGGTGCCTGTACTGGCTTTGCTCTGGCGGCAGCCATCAATCTGCTGTATTCCCGTGCGAAAGAGGATGTGCGCGTGAGTGCGCGCATGCTCTACGAAATGGCCAGGCGCCACGATGAGTGGCCGGGGGAGGATTATGATGGCTCAAGTCTGCGTGGCACCATCAAGGGTTGGAATAATATGGGCGTATGCCGTGACAAGCTGTGGCCTTACCGGGTCAGCCGCAAGGGTGATCTGACGGTGCGTCGCGCCAAGGATGCGCGCAGCCAGACCCTGGG
>JALWMK010000130.1 GCA_027083925.1 Sedimenticola sp.
CCCCTGTATCGAAACGAAGATCTGCTGTTCGGGCAAATGCTGCATTTCCTGCATCCCGATGGCTTGTTTCTGGACGTCCCCTGGGCCGTACCTCATCTTCCTGCAGAACACAGGCAATGGGAAAAAGGCCTGGCAGTTGCACCCCAAAACTATGGCCTGCTGGATTTTTCCTCAGATGCCCTGGCCCTCGACCCCCCCTCATTTCTTCCTGATCCCCCAGGCGAGCGCCTACAGGCTTGCGGCAGTTTTTTTTCCGGCCTCGGCAAACTGTCAGACAAAATGCTGACGGATCAGATCGCCCGGCTAACTCTGGGGTTGCGCACCGCACAAAGCTGCAGAATACAACAAGTGCTGGAAACCAGTGGAGATGCACCGGATTTCTGGAAGGACGACCTGCAAAAAATCGTACAGGCCGGCAGGCAAAGCCTGGCCATGCCATTGCCAACCGGTTTCCGGGGCATCCCCGGCAAGGAGGACGAGCAAAGAGTCCTGGCGCGCATACTGTGGACAAGCTTTGCTCAAGGCATCCAGGCCTGGGAGGCCTGCATGGAGATCATGCAAGAATCTCAGACAGAAGCATCATAAGCTGTCAACACTTCCCCTGCCTCACCCTGCATGCGGGAAACTCCCTGCTCGATCCACACTACACGATCACAAAGCCTGGCCATCACCTGGGTGTTGTGTGACACCAGTATCACGCTGCGGTTGGAACGGATCCTGCGCTGAATCTCTGCCGAAGATTTCTTGCGGAAAGCCGCATCACCCACCCCCAGCACTTCATCAATAAGCAATATATCCGGATTCGCCTGCATGGCTACGGAGAACCCCAGGCGGGCGCGCATTCCCGCGGAATAGCTGGACACCGGCTCGTCGATAAACTCTTCCAGCTCGGCAAACGCCACCAGTTCATCCATATTTTCCTCGATGCAGGATTTTGGCGCACCCAGCAACATCCCGGACAATATTGCATTCTCCCGCCCGGTAAGCAAGGGTACAAAACCCACCTGCAAGGACAACAGAGAGGCACTGACGCCAGCGTTTTGGATCTGTCCCCGGTCGGGTGCAATAATGCCGGCAATAACCTTCAGCAAGGTGGTCTTGCCAACGCCGTTGCGACCGATCACCCCCAGGGTTTCACCATGCCCGAGGGAAAGGGAGATATCCTTCAATGCCCAATACAACTCCCCGCTGCGCAAGCTGCGCCCCCGCCGGTAAGCGACCCCCACATGCTCCAATGCGAGAACCGGACTCATGCCAACCTCGGATAGAGGCGGTCATAACGGCGTAACAGAAACAGCCCCAGCCAGCACATGGTGGCGGAAAACAACAGTACCAAAGTCAGATAAAGCACATCCGGCCGCTGCCCGAACAGCAGTACATCCCGCCAGGCATGGATAATATGCACCATGGGATTGAGATCCAATAACATGCCCAGCCAGCCTTGCAAATTGCTGGTATCGAAAAATACGCCCGACAGAAAGAACATGAGCATCAGCACATTGTTCATCAGCAATTTGAGATCAGGATACAAAGGCGTAAGCGCAGCAACGCTGAATGTCACCCCACATACCAGCAACAGCTGCGTCACTAACAGCAGAGGAATAGCCAGCCACGACCAGGATCCCACCCCGTAGAGCAGCAGAAACAACAGCAACAATCCCAGCGTTACCAGAAATTTCACCGTATTCTTCAGGATGACGACGGCAGGAAAAAACACCTTGGGCAGGTACACCTGGGACATCAACCCTTTGCCGGCAGTAATCGCATTCAGGGACATGCGCACGGTGGTGTCGAACCATTTCCAGGCCACCAGGCCAATGAGCAGCCAGGGAACAAAATTCTCCCCGCCCCGCTGCAAGGCCACGGAAAAAATAATATAGAACGCCCCCATGTACAACACCGGCTCCAGCACCCACCATAGCATTCCCATATAGCCTCTGGCGGCTTCCACCTTGAGGTCAGCCCTGGCCTTGTACAAAATCAGCTGCAGATAGTGGGGTGTCATGGGGTTTTTCCGATACGAAACAGCAAGGGCACTTCCAATACTTTTTGATGAGATATCCCATGCTCCCACAGTCCGTCTTCACCCCAGCAGTCACCGTGGTCGGCACATACGATGACCGTTGATTCCGAAAAAGCATCCAGCAACGGCGCCAATTGCCTGTCCACCCATTCCAGCGCCAGAATCTGGCGTCTGCGGGATGCTTCCGCATCATTGTTTTCGCCAAACGGGATGCAGGGATTGTCCTCGGACGACCAGGGTGCGCCTTCAAAATAGTAAGGCACATGGGTCTCGCCAACATTCAGAAAAGCAAAGACAGGAGAGGAGCAATCGTTCAACTGCTCAGCCAACCATCGCAGCTGCTGCGGCAAAGTCCAGGTAACACAGGGATCTCCCGGATAGTAAAAACGCTGGAAATCCGCAATGAGATTGCCTGCGGTTTCTGTCTCCGGATTGAACCAGGCCACTGCGCCTGTACCAATGGTGCGGTAGCCCTTGCGGCTAAAACCATCAACGATATTTCGCCCTTGCAGCAAAAAATATTCCTTGCCCTTGCCCGCGATGCCGCCTTGATCCATGCGGAACAATTTGCCGTATTTGGGGTTGACCCCGGTAATGCGGGACTGGGCGTCTCCGGGAGTAAACCCCATAAACATCGCCATATGGGAAGAATAGGTAAAATTTCCGGGCGCTTGTGTGCAATAGACTTTTCCAATCCGCCTCAATACGGGCAGGTTTGCTGAAACAAAGCTGTCATAGCGACAAGAATCCAGAGTGATGAACAACACAGAGGGTGCGGGCTGCCTGGAAAAACTGGGATTTTGCATAGCCTGTCATCTTACCAGATGTTTCATGGGCACAAAAAAGCCCGAAGCAACAGAAAGCTTCGGGCTTGCGGGACAGGGACAGCCTCAGGGTGTCAACACGGGCCTATCGGTAAAAGCCTTGAACGCATCCTCATTGACCCTGGCCTCGGGATCATTCTTTACCTTCAGCCAGTAATCAACCTTGATCTCGTGTGCAACCTTGTTCTTTGCCTTCTGCACCAGTGCATCCTTCACTTCGGAAAATGGTTTGGTATGTGCAGGCCTGTGCTCTTCCAGCAGGATAAGATGATACCCAAAGCGGGTTTTTACCGGCGCACTGATTTCTCCCGGCTTCAGCGCCAGCAGCGCCTCCTCGAAAGGCTGCACCATGCGTCCACGGTTGAACGAACCCAGAGAGCCGCCGGCTTTGGCGCTGCCTGTATCCTTGGAATACTGCTTTGCGGCTGCCTTGAAGTCCAGCTTGCCTTCGACAATCTGTTTGCGCAGAGCATTGGCCCGCTCCAGCACCGACTCGTCTACTTCATCGGTCTCTGCGCTCAACAGTATATGGGAGGCCACAAATGATTCTGGCACTTTCAGCCTGTCCTTTTCGGCGATGTACAACTCCTTGGCGGCGGCTTCATAATTTGCATTATCCACCATTTTCGCCTGCACATCGGCAATTTCTGCTTCCGCCAAAATATTATTGGTGAACTTCCAGATCTGCGCAGCAACTACCGGATCCTTGTCCAGACCCTTCTTCCTGGCTCTGGTCGCTGCCACCTTGGCCATGTAGGTGCTGTCCATCACCTCACGTACTTTCCTGGGCTGAACCAGCAGCAGCTTCAGCACATCTTCCGGAGCAGTCCGTAGCGCCATGCGCAACTCCCCCAAAGTAAGATCCACCTCCGGGCCATCAACAAGCACCTGACTATCATCCAGAGAATATGCGGCAACAGGCACTAGCAGTAACAGCAAAATAACAATTTTGTTCATCATCTCAACCAGTAAACTTAAATCGAAGGAAAATATACAAAAAAAACGGTGGCTCTCGCCACCGCCTCTTTATCAGTGAATAGTCACTTTGTGGCTCTTAATAGAAGACGCTGTACCTTCCAGATGTTGGGCTGGTAACGCGCAGATAATAGATAGCGTCCGGCTGCGCATGACACTGGTAAGCCACATCAGATGTATTCAGGTACAAGTTTCCTGTCTTTATTGTTCTGGTGCAATCTGGATCAGCAGAATCCCTCGTGTAACTTGTACTCAGGGAAACCGTCATAGGGCCAGACAGGTAATCAAATATGAGATTTTCAAAGTCGCTTCTTTTTTCCGGCTTGATCGTCCACACTTGGGTGGTATTGAAATCGATAGGCACGGCATACTGCTCGCCATTCAGGGTAAGATCCAGTTCCCCCTTGCAGACAATGGTAGTGGTTGGCGTACAGGCACCATCCGGAGGGGGATCCGCCACATCATTCACTGTCACGGCAAATGTCAGGGTAGCGGACTGGCCAGCAGCATCAGAAACGAAGACGCCAAATGAGTCCGGGGTGTTGCTGTCAACCCGAGCATTGGCGGCAGAATAAGAAACATCGTAAGTCAAATCAGCAGCAACGCTGATTGACGCTACAGCGCCTTGCATAGGCGGGTTGTTTGAATCCAGTTGTATAGTAATCGGTGGCGTAAACGTCACACCGTCGAAAATGGATTTGGTCAGCGAGGTATAGCTTCCTTCATCAATACTGCCCATGTCGATCTGGGAAGAAACCAGATTACCCATCCCGGAACCACAGTTTCCATCCATACCCACTATCAACTGGTTGGTGGTGGTGGACATGTTCACAAGATTTCCACTACAGAGCACACTCCCATTCCCGTCATTTATTTCTACGGTAACAGCAGCCACTGCAAGTTGCGAAGACAAAACACCAACGCAAAACACGGGAACCGCACTTGCCAAAAACGACCTTAAACCCATACCAGATACCTGACCCATACTAGTTAACATTGAAAAAAAGAGAATGCTTGGTACAAATATTACCACAATAGACTAAGCAGTTTGCGAATAGTTCCGCATTACCAGCACTTGGCAACAAGAACAAAAAAAGGGTTGCCGAAGCAACCCTTTTTCTATTTCCCTAAGGAATCCAGATAAAATACTGAACCTATAGGTTAATTGCTGGTAATGGTAGCAGCGTTGAATACGGTAACGCCAGTTTGAGAGCCTGATATCATGCGCTCGTATGCATGGTTTACGGCCGAACCGTAAGAGGCACCGACACCAACATTGCTGTTACCCAGAACGGTAGCCTTGAAACCGATTACCGGCAAACCGGAATAGGTGTTGTTGCTACCGGTCAACTGGTGCCCAACGGAGGCAAAGCCAATCTTGGTCCAACCAGCAACACCCGGCAAACCCGCGGTAGCAAGCTTGCTTGTGGTATTGGCGGCGCTGAATACGTTGGAATCGTCACCAAACTCGATTACGTTTGCCTCGTAGCACAGGGAAACCCTTGCCTGGGGTGGACGAGGAGAAACGGTAGAACCAGTTGCTTCTTTTTCCGCTTCTTCACGATCCCAGCTGGTAATGGTGATCTCTTCACAAGCCATGCCATCTTCCAGACCCGCAGCACTCGCTCTAAATACGGAGGTAAAGGGCGCAACGGGAGGCAGAGCCGTCTCATTAGGATCGACATACTTGCTCTTGGTCGGGAAGGTCACGATCCAGGCGGTTTCTGCTTCAGTCGCAGGGTTGGCACTGTACTCGTTCAGCAAAGAGGAAGCCATGAGAACGGCGGAAACCGCGTCTGTACCAGTAACCCAGTTATCTTCGTACACAGTAACGGTACCGGCAGCGGAATCACTGTTGACAACAACACTGACGGGATCAGCATCCTGCCAGTCTGGACGCAGGGTGCCTGGCTCATTATGGGCAGGACGGGACAGGAAGTTCTCCAGTACGGTAGCAGGAACAGTTACCTGTGTACCGGACTGCACATTGATGATCCCCAGGGTACCGAACAGACCGCCTTCAGGAGCACGTACTGTGGAATTGGCAGCCATGCTACCGTTGATCCACGCCTGACGAATAGCGGCGCAGTTATCGGGGACGCCAGCCGCAGTATGGATGTAATCCTGCAGGCCGTTGTTGTCCAGATCCATGTCTACGATAGTAGCCATTTCGATCACGGTGAAGTAACCTTCGCGGGTACGCTCAATGCCGGTAGGACCGCCATCGGTGAACAGCAGGTCACGGAAAACTTCAGGGTTGGTATCCATGGTGGTACAGCTGTTGTCCGGGGTAAACACCTCGGCTCCGCCGTTGGCGGAATCCTGGATCTTGGCTACCCAAACGTCATAGGGAGACAGATATACATGGAAGTCAAGAACTTCACGAGTATTGTAAGCTTCGCGGAAACGAACCTTAACGGCTTTACCTTGATTAGTTGTATTAACGATAGAGAGCAGAGTCTCTTCGTTACCTTGAACAGTGAAGTAAGGGAACACCAACACTTCACCAGTACCATCGGTACTTACGTTAACTGCCTGCGCAGAACCTGCACCAAGTGCGGCCAGAACTGCTACGGACAGGATTTTCTTTTTCATCTTCATTTAATGAAACTCCTTAAATTTAATTGAAAGCTATTCAACTATAGATCTATAGGTGACTAAGCAATTAGCATTTTTTGCACCCAGCCGCCACCAGACTTGATGCAGCTAAACGGAACATACCACACGAAAAACAGTATAGCAAACATTTTTGAAAACTTTTGTTATTCATGCGACGTGTGATTATTTTACAACAAACGCAGTCTATCGCACAACAATAACATCCTCACCCGCACCAGCGTCCGGTGGTTTCCGGAGATGTTTCACGGATCAATTCAAACTAAGGCAACCACACCGGGCGCGGCCGGAACCCAGGACTCGGGAGGAACAAGCGGCCATCCTGAATCACGGCTTATCCGCCATTCAGATCCGTGCTCAATTTGGTGAAACCCACCAGTTGCCCTCCGACAGGATCCATTTTTCCTGAAAGCGGGAAGTCATTTCCTGGCCGCGCATCTGTGCGATATCCCCCACATAGAGATAACCAAGGAGGATGCTAACCTTGCAAAGCTCTTCTTCACATTCCACTTTTTCTACATCAGCGGATTTCCGTATGATTGCCCCTCCTTTCATGCGATTGGCATATACCTCGAGCGGTTTGAGCGAGCGTGTGGCGGGCGAAAAAAAGCCGTAGGCCTTTTTCCAATCCATGGCAATGAGCGCATCCATATGCGCTTGGGCTCGTTGCTTTACGACTTCTTCTTTTGAGAGCTGTGTCACATCTGCAACACCATCTTGCATATTTGCAACTTTGCCATCATTTTCACTACAACCCGTAACAATCGCCATCAGCGCCAACACCACCACAAGCACTGTCATCCGCCGGTATCTACGGAATAACCCATATTGTTTCATGGCTGATCAACCTCTTTCGCCCGGCTCTGATTATCCACCGATGTGCCATATACCCGCTCGCCGCCATGAGCCCGGATCACGCCGGCTTCTTCAAGAAACTCCTGCTTCAAACCCCGCATGCGGGTACGAAAATCACGGGTAATGTCCAGGGCATCGTTGGCACTGGTAATCACCCTGGGGGTGAGAACAATGACCAGTTCCACCCGCTCGTTACCCGTTTCCGTAGAACCAAACAACGCGCCAAGTATCGGGATTTTATAGACAAAAGGCACTCCGCCCTCCGCATTGGTGCGCTTGTCCCTGATCAGTCCGCCAAGCACTACGGTCTGCCCGCTCTGTACCGCCACGGTGCTGTTGATTTCCCGGGTCTGGATCGTCGGCTGGTTGGTGGACACTTCCGTATCGGCCACCGCGCTCACTTCCTGGGTGACTTCCATGGTCACCAGACCTCCCGGGTTGACCCGGGGTTTGACGGTCAGGATGATGCCTGTTTCACGATACTGCACCGTTTGAATGATATTGCCCGCATCGTTGCTCTGACTCTGGGTCAGCGTGGGCACTTCGTCGCCCACCCGGATCTTGGCTTCGTGATTGTCCAGCACCATGACCGACGGCGCAGACAACACGTTGACCAGGGAATCGTTGGCAAAGGCGTTGAGTACCGCCTTGACCGCCCCGGTGCTGTCGATGAGCGACCAGTTGAAGCCGTTGAGCAACTTGCTGATTCCCCCGGTGAGGTCGGTGCCGGCATTGGTGCCACCCACACCACCGATGCTTTGCTTGCCGCCACCGACACCTCCCTCGAAGAACCAGGAAATGCCGTATTTCAGCTTGTCCTTGAGCAACACTTCCACGATGGTGGCTTCGATATGCACCTGCAAGGGCACGATATCCAGCTGCTCCAGGGTGCTCAGCACTTTCTTGTAGTCTCTGGCGGACGCCAGAATCAACAGCGTATTGTGATTTTCATCCGCGACCACGCGGATTTCGCCTTCCAGGGCACTGGTGTTGCCACTGCCAGCGGAAACGCTCTTCTTGGCGGCGGCAGGCGGTTTTTTTGCCTTGGTCACGGTGCTTTTCTTGTCCTTCGACGCTACCGTGGTACTCTTCAGCCCGGGCGCGATACTTGCGGATTTGGTTTTTTTGCTGGCGCCCTTGCCAGTAAAGAGTTCGTTCAGCAGGCTCGCCAGGTCTTCCGCCTTGCCGTTGCGCACCCGGTAGACGAACAGACGCTGTTCATCACCAGACTGGCTCATGGCATCAAAGCGTTTGACCCATTTCCCCACTTCTTTCAGGTATTCTTTTTGTGGCGTAACCACCAGGAAGCCATTGGCGCTTTCGATGGGTGTAATGCGCACCAGGCCACCCAGGGCCTTGCCGGCATCGCCGCCCAGCACTGCATCCAGATCTTTCTGTACATCTTCCACACTGCCGTTTTCCAGCACGAAGAAGCCCACGGACAACCCCTTGATCCAGCTCACATCAAAGGTGTCGATCACCGCCAGCATCTGCTGCAGGTCACGGGCGTTGCCGGAGAGGATCAGCAGGTTACGTTTGGAATCCACCCTTACGATGCTGTTGTCCCGCACCAGGGGCTTGAGGATTTCATTCATTTCCTCGGCGCTGATGTTTTTCAGGGGGCGGATCTGCAAGCTGTGGCCCAAGGGCAGAGGGGTTTGGGAATCCGCCAGTTGCGGAGTCAACAGCCCCTTGTGCGCCTTGGTTACGGGAACCACATGATAGACGCCATCCTGCTGCACCAGGGTCGCATTGTTCATACGCAGCAGGGTTTCCAGCAAGGGAAGCAGATCCTTGCGGGAGACCGGCGCGCCGGTTTGCATGCTCACGCCGCCACGCACGCCGGGATCGACAATGTAACCAAGCTGCAGGGTATCGCCCAGGATCACCTTCACCACTTCACGAATATCGGTGTTCTCAAAAGCCAGGGTGATGTCCCGCTTGTTGCTGAACACGGGCGCCTTGTCGGCGGCTTTTGGGGCAGCAGGCTTGCCAATCAGTTTTCCGCTACCCGTAACCTGCCAATCCTGTGCGATGGGCAAAGCAGCCGCTTCTTCCCGGGGAGTGGCTACAGCAATGCTTTTTGCCAGATCGGTTCCCTGTTTGGCGTCCAGCACGCCACTGGCGGTGTTTACCGGAACGGGAGGGAGCGCGGCAGATTCCTGCTGCGCTTTCGCGAAAGGAAACGACTGACAGGCACTGAGGGAAAGCGCTGCCAGCATGAGCAACAGCCCCCGGCCAATACGGTGATGGATGGACACGGTGTTATTCAATCTACATTTCCTTATTTAATTAAGCGCGGGATAGTAGCACATACCACCCCGCGCTGAAACACGGCGGGCTAGGGTTTGGGGATAGCAGGCTTGGGTGCAGCTTTGCCCGCATTATTGTTTTTCTTTGCAACCAGCGGTTTGGGCACAGGTTTGACCGGCACTACCGGCCTGTAGTTCCGCAGCAGCAGTTCCTCGGTTTCGCTGCCATTGCTCAGCACCAGCCGATCGGCATCGATGCGGGTCACTTTCCAGCCATCCACTTCTTCGCCGACATGTATCCGCCGGGAGCCTTTTTGCCTGCCCCCCTTTACCAAAGCATATTTCTGCTTGCCAATGACGATGATCGCGCTCAACTGCATCCGCGGCTTTCCCACCTTGCGCTTTGGCTTGATTGGCGATTTCTTGCCTGGCGGTGCGGGCACATAGGGTGGTGGCGGGCGGCGCTTGTTGAAAAACAGCGGACGGTCGGCAATCGGCTGATAGGCCGCTTGCGGCGGGAAGCCGGAAACCCTGTCCATACTGTCCAGCAGGGCGTTGATCTGATCCCCCTTTTGCTCTTGCACCGCATTCACTGCAACTTTCGGGGGCTGGGGCGGAAAGTACCAGCGCCAGGCAAGAAAACCAAGTAGCAATACGGCTATCGTCAGCCACAGCTTCTTCATTTTCCTCCTCCCGGAAGATACCCCACCAGACCAAAGCTGACATCCAGCTCATAACCTTCTACGCGGTTCTGGCGCCGCCCCTTGACCGTGCGGCGACTGCGTATGGAGATATTCTGCACCATGATGATGGGCAGCTGCCCTTCCAGTTCGTGCAAAACCTTGGCCAGGGCCTCCACATCTCCTTTCATGCGCACTTTGATCTCGATTTCCTGAGTGTCGCCGTCTTTGTCCGCATCAAGCTTCTGGGTGCTGATCAGCTTTCCCCCTGCTCCGGTAATGATTTTCTTTACCCGGTTCTGCAGCTCTGCCGCCGCCAGCTCCGGGTTTGCTGCAGCGATAAAATAGTTACGTTTGCGCAAATCCTGGCGCAGCGCCTTGAGACGCTTTTCCAGCAGGGGACGGCTGTCGAGAAGGCGTTGATAACGCTCGATATTATCCACTGACTGGCTGGCGGCAGCATCATAAAACTGCATCTTGGACCACCAGGGCAGAAAAACC
Source organism: Sedimenticola sp. (assembly GCA_027083925.1). Lineage (GTDB taxonomy): Bacteria > Pseudomonadota > Gammaproteobacteria > Chromatiales > Chromatiaceae > Thiolapillus. Next base: position 10,727 of record JALWMK010000130.1, read on the forward strand.
ATGGCCAGAACAAGCGCCACAGCCAGGAACAGGGCACCCAGCAACAATACGCATTTCCCGTTATCGGTTTGCAGGTTCATTATCCACCAGCCCCCGACATCATGCGTTGTGGCGGCATGGCGGAAGGACTGGGCCGGGAAGCAGCCCGCTCCATGTCCGTCCCATATTCAACTACCGGCAGGGGCACCGGGGCTGGCGGTTGCGCTGGTGTCGGAACAGGCGCGTTTCCAGCGCCTGCTGGCTCAACAGCGGGCGCAGATGGAGCAGTTTCTTTGCCCTCTTTCACTTGCCCTGCAGGTGGCGCTCCCTGTTCCCCGGCGGACGCTGTGGCGACGCTGCTCAGATCGCGGGGAAATGGCATATTGATATTGGCAGCAAGGTTGAATACTTCCTTGCCGCGCTGCTGGGTAACCGGTGAAAGAAAATGCGGCGCATCGAAAGCAGGGGATTTCTGCAGCAAGCCGATCAATGAAGATGCGGAACTGGATGTGCCATTGATGGTCAGTTTGTTGCCCTTGACTTCCATACGCTGCAGCGACGTATCGTCTGGCAGCAAATTGGTCAATACCTGCAGCACGTCCAGCACCGGCGGAAAGGCCTGCCATTGATCACGAATCACTTCCAGCACCTTGATTTCTTCGTCCACCCGCTCACGCAATTCCATGACCTTACCCACCTTGCCACGCAGTACTGCCTCTCTGGATTGCAGGGAAATTGCTATTTCGCGCTTCTGCCACAAGGGCAGCGCCATTGCAGCGGCCAGTAGCACAACCACCAGGGCTGCCGGCGCCATACGCTGGGCCAGGCGCTTCAGGTTCAGCCTGGGGCGCAACGCTGGCGGCAGCAGGTTTGCGTCATCCCACAGACCAGCAGCGCTGAGGCTGTCTACCGCTATACCCGCCGAACGCAACACGCTCAGCCAGTCGTCCACCCGCTTGCGCGGCACCAGCGCCACTTCCACTGGAAGCATGTCTGCGCCTTCCCCGCGGGCATTGAGGTGAAAGTCGAAATACACCTGCTCAGCGGAAAAGGGGGTGAAGCGATCCAGTTCGAAGCTGATTACCTGGCGCAGGTTTTCCCGGGCTGCCGCAGGCAAGGCGATGGTGCGGCTCAGCAACCAGTCAACAGGAAGCAAGACGGCAAGGGGATGCTCATGAGGTTTGAGCAGGGCAGAAACGGCAGGATCGACAACTGTACTGCCCAGAAGAACTTCACCCAGTTTCTTGCCATCCCGGTACAGCTCGGCGCGTTCCCCCTGTATTTCCAGTATGTAGGGCGTAGCGCCGGAAGCAACGCGTTCGGCCAGCGCTCCAGGCAGACAGGTCAGCAAACGCTGCCGCCAGAAGCGAAATTTGGCCAGACTGGAAAAATTCATGCCCATCTTCAGCCTTCTTCCTGCTGGAGCGCTACCCGCCCCAGGGACTGGAGTTTGCCGAATTTTTTCTGTAACAACATATAACCTTTGCGTGTCTTGGATTCGATGCCAACAACCATTTCTCCCTGAGCCTTTCCTCCGCCAGGAAGATCCACTTCGGCGACCAGCCGAAAGCGTGTGCCTTTGCCCACCTTCAAAAAGGCACCGCCAAATGCCGGAGCGGGAACCGGCAGCCCTTGCTCCAGCGCCTGCTGGCGCTCAAGCAGATACTGGTCGACCTGCACCGGCGTTACGCCGGGTATGGCCAGCAATACCGCTCTGGAGGCAAATGCGGGATTGACTGTACGTTGCCGCGCATCCACGGTCAATGCCCCGGCCAGCTTTTTGTATAATTCAGGAGTGATTCCTGCAACCTGCTGCAACTCTTCGATAGACAGAAACACCCCGTCACGAGCGCCGATGGGACGCCCCAAGGCACGATAGTCCCGATCCTCTGCGCCCTGGGCGTGAGTGGTGTTATCAGGATCACGCCAGTCCAGGATCGCATCCCGCACCGCCATTGCCTGCTCTTCTTCCAGCCCGAAAGACTCCAGCAGACTTTGCAGCATCTGCGCATTCACCTGATTGAGATCGATGCGCGCATTTTCCGGCATGGCGCCTATCCAGATGGCCTTGCCGGCGAATGTCCAGGGATGCAAGCGCCCGTCCACCGGCCAGGGATTGTCTTCACGGGGGCGGGCGCGCCGTTCCAGCATGAGCATCATGAAATTCAACCCGGCGCTGACCAGCGCCCTTCCCTCGCGCTCCTGGCGAATGTTGCTGGTCATGGCAACCCCGGTGCGCTGCACCATGGACATGGAGCCGGCGATGACGCTGAGCAATACGATTACCCACAATACCAGCACCAGGGCGATTCCCTTTTGTCGTACCGGCCTCATCACAATCAGTACCCCGGAAGCTCGAAGGTCATTTCCGGCCATGCGCCTTTTTGATCCTCGATCTGCATGCGCACCAGCATGGGTAAAAAGGGATGCTCATCCCAGCCATCCGTCCAGCTGGCAAAATCATCTCCCTTGTTCTCCACGCCGTAATAGGAAAAGTCCAGGCTCCTGATTTCATCGACAAGCACGGACTCACTGTACCAGGCACGCAGCTCCGGCTTTTCTCGCTCTCCCCGGAACACCGCCGCTCCCGACAGGGGACGCCATTGCGGCAGCCCGGCATCACCAGAAAGCACTTCGGGATGGTACAGCCAGCGGCGCAAGACCAGCTGTTTTTTTCCGTCCCGCAGTCCTTGTTGCAGGCGAATGATGTACAGCCCGCCACTGCCCAGATGGGCAGGCATGGGGCTGACGAACTCCACAGCCCGGGCATTTCCCTTGAAAAAGAAAACATTACCGCCTTCCGATTCCACGTGGCTGTTCAAAGCCCGGGCCTGGCGGAAGCGGTCGGACAAATACTGCCACACCATGCTGATGCTGGTATCCCGCTCCAGCCGCGTCTCGCTCGCATCCCAGGCCTTTCCAGCAAAACGCAACGCACCGAACAGCAACAGCATCATCAGGCCGATGAGCGCCAGGGAAATGATCATTTCCAGCAGGGTAAAGCCTCGCATGCGGCATTTTTCGACTGTACGCATTATTTGTCGCTCAAGCGCAAGGTATCGAGAACATAGCTGCGATGGCGTCCGCCATCTCCCCAGCTCACTTTCACATGTACCCGATAGGGCTTGAAACTTCGGGGAAGATCCTCCAGTTCTTCATAGGACAACACATCCACCTTCCAGCGAAAGCCACTTTCCTCGCCCTGCTCGCTGCCTTGGCGCAGGGGCACCTGATCAGCCACTTCCGCCAGCTTGGATTCGGCGACGATCATGGCGCTGGTGTATTCACCGGCAACGGACAGGTTGTGCAGACTGCCGCCAAAGGCCTGATACAAGGCGCCAAGAGACATGGCCAGGATAGCGAAGGCCACCAGCACTTCCAGCAGGGAGAAGCCCCGTTGATGCCGCATCAGCTTTCCGGCTCCACATCCAGAATGCGCACCTTGCCGGTCAGCCAGTCCACATCGATGCCGAAGGCGCGCTCACCATAGCTCAGGGTGATGCGCCCGCCAGTGGAACCGCCATCAGGGAAAAAGCGGATCGCACCAATGCTTTCCCCACGGGTTTCGCTTTCTGCTGTGAGCAATTCGATCTTCAGCTTTTCGGAAATGGAATAAGCCTTCTTTCTGCCGGTAACCTGAAAGCTGTGTTTCTCGACATTCAGGGTCAAGGTGGACTCTTCCCGGGCGGTAAGGGCATGGTTGCGGGCAAAGCGCAGCCCGGCAGCCAGCTCCCGGGAAGCAGATTTGAGTTGGGTGCCGGGCAGGGCGCTGGAAATCATGGGCGGCACCAGGGTCATCAATATGGCCATCAGCGCCATGACCACGAGCAGCTCCAGCAGGGTAAAACCCCTGACCCGCACTACACTATTGCCAGCTGGTGATGTCCTTGCTCTCACCCTCACCGCCGGGGCTGCCATCAGCGCCATAGGAAACGATATCGAAATCACCATGCTCGCCGGGGAAGCGGTATTGATAGAGGTTTCCCCAAGGATCCTTGGGCAGCTTGTCCAGTACCGGCTTGCCGCCATTGACACCTTTGGTCAGCTCTTCCAGGGACCGGGGATAGCGCCCGGCATCCAGCCGGTACAAATCCAGCGCGCCCTTGAGGCTGCCAATCTGGGCCACCGCCGCGTCATGTTTTCCCTTGCCGAACTGATCCATAACCCTGGGCCCGACCAAACCGGCGAGCATGGCCAGAATCGCCAGCACCACAAGCAGTTCAAGCAGGGTAAAACCCGCATTACCGCGATACTTCTTGATTTTCATACTACTGTTTTCTCCATTCAATCTTCTGTATCTGAACCCGAAGATTCAGGCTCTGCGACATCACAGCACAGGCGGAACACCTGCTACATAGCCAGGTCATTGGCGCCAAGGATGGCCAGCATGATGGACACGATGATGCCGGCGACGATCAGCCCCAAGCCGACGATCAGTGCTGGCTCGAGAAGGGTCAGCAGGCGCTTTACGCTGGTACGCACTTCTCCGTCGAAAACATCCGCCACCTTGTTGAGCATGGGTTCCAGATCACCGGACTCCTCACCAACCTTGATCATCTGCAGCGCCAGAGGGGGAAGTATACCTTTTTCAATCAAGGGATCAGCCAGTCCTTTGCCGCGTTTGAGACTGTCTGCCGCTTCTGCAATGGTTTCGGCAACCACTGTGTTGCTTATGACATCTTTCACCAGATTTAGTGCCGCCAGCAACGGCAGGCCATTGTGCAGCAGGGTGGCGAGGGTGCGGGTGAAACGCGCCGTCTCCACCTTGGCGATGAGATCGCCCAGCAGCGGCCAGCCCAGCAAGCGCTTGTCCCAGCGCCTTTTCACCTCCGGCCGGGCAAAATGTCTGCTGGCGAAGGCGGTGCCGAGAAAAATTCCCGAGAGAATCGCCCACCAATAGTCGGTCAGGGCATTGCCGATGTTCACCACGATCTGCGTGGGCAGGGGCAAGGCTTTGCCCATGTCGGCAAACATCTGGCTAAATTGCGGCACCACGCCCACCAGCAAGCCGATCACGGACAATCCCGCCACTGTGAGCAATATGGTGGGATACACCAGAGCGGAGCGCACACTTTCCCGCAGCTCCTGGGAGCGTTCGAGATAGTCGGTAAGGCGCTGCAACACGCTGTGCAGCACGCCACCCGCTTCTCCCGCCTTCACCATGCTGATGTACAGGGGGGAGAAGGTCTTGCCCTGGGCTTCCAGGGCGGCAGACAGGGTATCACCGCCCTGCACTCTCTCGCGGATGCTCTCCATGGCGCGCACCAGGGCTTCGTCTTCGGATAATTCAGCCAGTATCTGCAGGGCGCGATCCAGGGTCATGCCCGCTTCCAAAAGGGTCGCAAGCTCACGGGTGAAATGCAGGATCTGCTCCTGGTTCACCTTGGGCTTGGCGCGCTTGAACAGACCCTTGAGCCCACTACCCGCACGGCTGGTGCGGATGGGCATGAGTCCATCCTGCTGCAACTGGCGTACCAGCGCGGCTTCATCTGCGGCTTCCAGCTCCCCCTCCTCCACTTCTCCATTGGAGCGAACCGCTTTGTAACTGAACAAAGGCATCAGTCTTCCGCCACCCTGGCAACTTCTTCCAGGGTAGTCAGGCCGGCGACAGATTTTCGCAGACCATCGCGCCGCAGGGTATCCATGCCATCGTCGATGGCCGCCCGCTGGATTTCCCCGGCATTGGCATGGCGCATCACCAGGCGTCGAATCTCGTCGTTCATCACCAGCGCTTCCGTCAGGGAAAGACGGCCGAAATAACCGCTGCCGCCGCACTCCTCACAACCAGACGGGTGGTACAGGGTGACGGCCTCGCCATCTGCGCTGAATTCGTCCAGACCCAACTCGTCCACCAGCTCCGGCAGAGGTTCATAGGCCTCCTTGCAGTGCTGGCACAGCCGCCGCACCAGACGCTGGGCGAGAATGCCATTGATGGTGGAGGTAATCAGATAGTCATCCACCCCCATGTCCAGCAGCCGGGTGATTCCACCCGCCGCGTCATTGGTATGCAGGGTAGACAGCACCAGGTGGCCGGTGAGGGCAGATTGCACGGCGATGCGGGCGGTTTCCAGATCCCGCATCTCCCCCACCATGATGATGTCCGGATCCTGGCGCACGATGGAGCGCAGGGCGCTGGAAAAGGTGAGGTCGATCTGTGGCTTGACCTGGATCTGGTTGATGCCCGCCACCTGGTATTCCACCGGGTCTTCCACGGTGATGATCTTCTTTTCCGCTGTGTTAAGGCGGCTCAGGGCGGTGTACAAGGTGGTGGATTTACCGCTGCCCGTGGGGCCGGTGACCAGCACGATGCCATGGGGCATGTCGAGGATATGCTTGAAGCGCTTCAGCGGCTCACCATCGAACCCCAGGGCGCCAAAATCAAATTTCACGCTTTCCTTGTCCAGCAGGCGGATGACCACGCTCTCGCCAAACATGGTGGGCACGGTGGACACCCGCAGATCCAGCTCCTTGCCCTGCACCCGCAGGCTGATACGCCCGTCCTGGGGCAGGCGGCGCTCGGCAATATTGAGCTTGGCCATGAGCTTGATCCGGGAAATAATGGCAGCAGTGGAATGTGCCGGGGGTGCCTCGCTTTCGGTGAGCACGCCATCGATACGGTAGCGCACCTTGAGCTGCCCCTCGAACGGCTCGACGTGAATATCCGAGGCCCGGGATTCCACCGCCCGCTGCACGATGAGGTTCACCAGGCGGATCACCGGAGCTTCGCTGGCCAGGTCTTTGAGGGTTTCCACATCGGCCTCGCCTTCGTCACCTTCGCCCAGGCCATCGAGGATTTCCCCCATGGCGGAGCGGCCGGCGCCGTAGAGCTTTTCGATGGCGTTATCGATATCGGCGGGCAGGGCAACCACCGGTTGCACCTCATGGCCGCTGGCGGCTTCCATGGCGCTACGGGAAAATTCATCACCGGGATCGGCCATGGCCAGATACAGTCGCTCATCCTCCAGATACAGAGGCAGCACCCGGGATTCCTTGAGGAAACGCTGGGATACGGCATCCTCCAGCAAGGCAACATCAGGAAAGGCTTCAACATCGATGATTTCCAGGCCCAGCGTCTGGGCAAAGGCCTGAGCCAGATCCCGCTCGGAAACCAGCCCCAGCTTGTGCACCATATGCCATACGGAAAAACCGCTTTCCGCCGCCAGCCGCGCAGCGCGCGCATAGTCCTGGGCGGACAGCTTGCCCGATGTTTCGAGCAAGGCGGCCAGGCGGCCATCACTGCCCGCAGCGCTCAGGTCTTCTTCAAGGGTGGTTTCTGCTGGTTCTGTATTCATCTGTTGTCCTGTAAGCCGAATCCACAGATTCCGGCTGTAAGGCGCACTCCCGTCCGCCGCCATGATCCGCCCGTTCCGGCACCAGCCGGGTCAGCAAATCACTGAGTTTCCTGCAATCATATTCGCCGCAGGCGATTTCGGCATCTTCCATTGCCTGGGCAAGCTCTTCCCAGGGCATGGGGCGATAACGCGCCTGCAGTATCTTCTCATGCGCCGTGGCCTGCAGGGACTCCTGTTCATGAAAGAGCTCCTCGTAGAGTTTTTCTCCCGGGCGCAATCCGATATATTCTATCGCAATATCCTCTCCGGGTTTTTTTCCGGACAGGCGGATCAACTGCTCGGCCAGATACTGGATGCGCACCGGCTGCCCCATATCCAGCACGAAGATCTCCCCGCCCTCGCCCAGCACACTGGCCTGCATGATCAGCTGGCAGGCTTCGCGGGTGGTCATGAAGTAGCGCTCCATATCCGCATGGGTCACGGTTACCGGGCCACCTTTTTCGATCTGCTCCTTGAACAGGGGAACCACGCTGCCCGTGGAGCCGAGCACATTGCCAAAGCGCACGGTGATGAAGTTGGTGGAAGAGCGGCTATTGAGGTTCTGGCAATAAATTTCGGCAGCACGTTTGCTCGCCCCCATCACGTTCGCCGGATTGACCGCCTTGTCCGTGGAAATCAGCACGAATTCCTCCGCGCCGCTCGCATCCGCAGCCAGGGCCACATTGCGTGTGCCCAGCACATTGTTGCGCATGGCTTCGCGAATCTGCTGCTCCAGCAGGGGCACATGCTTGTATGCTGCGGCATGAAACACCACCTGGGGCCGGTAGTGGCCGAAAATGCGCTCGATCACCTTCCTCTCGGTAATGTCCCCCAGATGAGGAAAGATCGCCAGATCAGGAAAGCTGTGGCGCAACTCCCGTTCCATGCAAAACAGGTTGAACTCACTGTTTTCCACCAAAATCAGGCTTTTCAGCGACAGGCTCGCAAGCTGGCGGCACAGTTCCGAGCCAATGGAGCCGCCGGCCCCGGTAATCAGCACCGAGCGCCCGGACAGATCCTCCCTGATCGCCCGCCAGTTCAGCGCCACCGGATCACGCCCCAGCAGATCTTCAATCAGCACTTCACGCAGCTGATCCACCCGCACATTGCCGGACATAAGCTCTTTCAGGGGCGGCACGGTGCGAAACGGCAGACCAGTTTCCTCCACATGGGCGATGATGCGCTGCATCTGGGATTTGTCCGCAGAAGGCGTCGCCAACATGATCAGATCCGCCGCCAGCTTGCGGGCGATGCGCGGCAATTTTTCACAGCTGCCCATGACCCGCACACCATGGATCTCCCGGCCCCGCTTGTTGGCATCATCATCCACAAAGGCCAGGGGCAGATAAGCGCGCTGAGGATCGCGTAACAGATCCCGCACCAGCATCTCCCCGGCGCTACCCGCACCCACCACCAGCACCCGCCGGGCGCTCTTGCTGCGTGTGCCCTGATCCTTGATAAAACGGTACACCATGCGCGGCACACTGAGAAAGATCATCAGCAATATACCGTATAGCACCGGCACCGAGCGTGGCACGCCGGTAAAATCCCGAAACAGCCACAACAGCAGCGTCGCCAGCACCAGTCCGGTCAATACAGCTTTGCCAATGCGAATCATGTCCGGCAGGGAAGCGAAACGCCACACCCCTCGATACAGGCCGAACAGCCAGAACACCAGGGCCTGCACCGGAACCAGCACAAACAAGCTGGCCAGCGCCTGCTGCCAGAACCAGTCAGGTACAGCTTCCAGATTGAAGCGCAGGATATAGGCTCCCAGCCAGGCCAGCGGAATCATCAGCAGGTCATGGAGAAACGCCATGCCACGGTTGAGCAACCTGTCTGCCAGTTTTCTCATCAGTTCCCTTGTTCTCGCAGACTAACCAGCAAAATCATGACCCCATATACCACACACCAGAACAGCATGATTGCCCATTGGACAAGCGTATTCTGATTCAGTGCCATGATGGAGGCTCCGCCAGCAGCCAGCATCAGTACATAGGACCAGAGCACGGTACGGCGGTGGGACCAGCCCATTTGCACCAGGCGCTGATACAGATGCTCCCGGTGCGCCTGCCAGATTTTTCGGCCCGCCAGCAGTCGCCGCAACAAAGTGTAACTGGCGTCCACGACAAAAGGAGAAAAGATCAATACGGCAATCCATAACGGGAACAGGCCTTCCCGATCCGCCCACAGGGAAAACGCGGCAGCAAGAAAGCCCAGCACCGGCGACCCCGCATCTCCCATGAAGAGCCGCGCCGGAGGGAAGTTAAACAGCCAAAACCCCGCACTGGCCGCCGCCACAATCAGGGCCGCCAGCATAAAGCCTTCATCCCCACCCCGCCAGCCCAGCCAGGCCATGGCCGTAAAGCCGATCACCGCCATACCACCGGCGAAACCATCCATACCATCCATGAAATTGTACAAATTGGTCATCCACAGCACATAAAGCAGCATCACCACCACGGCTGCACCACCCGGCAGAGGGATGTCCATTCCAGGCAACTGCAAATTCCGGGGCAGCAGATCCGCCGCCAGCAAGACAAGGGCGGCCAGCAATTGCACCAGCAGGCGGATCAGGGGAGAAAGATCCCGCCGATCGTCAATGCCGCCAGTCACTGCCAGCAACACCACAGCCGTGAACAACCAGGCCAGCCCTCCACTCCAGGACAGCTCACCAACGGCCGCAGCCGCAGCCCAGGCCAGCAGTATGGCGGTGACGATGGCCACCCCGCCACTGCGCGGCGTGGCCTGCTGATGCAGGGAACGCTCTCCCGGATGATCCAGCACGTGAAACCGGGAAGCAGGTGATAGAAAACGCCAGCACAAACCACCCGACACAACGAGGGCCAGCAACACCAACACCCAGTTACTTGCGCTCGGCAACAAAAAAATCTCCAATAAGAATCAGCATCTTACCAGAAAAAAACCGCCGAGCCGGTCAATGAATGTCGTAACCACGTTCCTCATGCAAAACGATATCCAGCCCTTCCTGCTCCTGATCCGCATCTACCCGCAGCCCCCCCATGGCCAATGCAACCACTTTCAGGATGCCCCAGGTCATGATCACAGTAAACACCACGGTGGCTGCCACGCCAACAAACTGCACCCATAGCTGGCCACCCATGCTGCTGATGCCATCAGCAAAGCCGTAGCCGCTGAACACGCCCAAGCTGGTGGCGGAGAAAACTCCGACCAGCAGCGTTCCCAGTATACCGCCGACCCCATGCACGGGGAAAACATCCAGAGAGTCGTCGATCTTCAGCACCCGTTTGAGGTACATGGTGGCGGCAAAACAGACACTGCCCGCCAACAGGCCGATGATCAAGGCTCCACCGGGACCGACAAAACCCGATGCCGGGGTAATAGTACCCAAACCAGCCACCATGCCTGTCACCGCGCCCAAGGCGCTGGGCTTGCCAAAGCGCTTCCACTCGATTGCCATCCAGGTCATGGCGCCGGTGGCCGCAGAGATATGCGTAACCAGCATCGCCATGGCCGCATCCCCGTTAGCCGCCAGGGCGCTGCCACCATTGAAGCCGAACCAGCCGACCCAAAGCATGCAGGCTCCGGTGACCGTCATGGTCATGTTGTGGGGGGTGAAAGGCATGGTGGGAAAGCCCCGTCTCGGCCCCATGACCAGCGCAGTAACCAGCGCAGCAACGCCAGCGGTAATATGCACGACCGTACCACCGGCGAAATCCAGCAGCCCCATTTGCCCCAGCCAGCCACCACCCCAAACCCAGTGAGTGATGGGTACATACACCAGCATCAGCCACATGGCGCTGAACAACAGCATGGCGGAAAACTTCATCCGCTCGGCAAAGCCGCCCACCACCAGGGCGGGAGTGATAATGGCAAAGGTCATCTGAAACAACATGAACAGCGATTCCGGAATGTCCCCGGAAAGGCTTTCCCGCCCGACATCAGCCATCAGCACCTTGCTGAAATCACCGATAAAGGCATTGCCCTCACCAAACGCCAAGCTGTAACCGGCAATCAACCACAGGATGGAACTGATGCCGGCAATGGCGAAACACTGCATGAGCACCGACAGCACGTTCTTGCTGCGCACCAGCCCGCCATAAAACAGCGCCAGCCCCGGCAAGGTCATGAACAACACCAGCGCCGTCGAAGTGAGTATCCAGGCCGTATTGCCCGCATTCAAGGTAGCTTCTTCCGCCCATGCGGCACCCGCGACCAGCAACAACAAGCCAGCCGTAAAAAACTGTCCGATTCTCATAACAAACAACCCCCCAAGCAAAAAACAACCTTGCAATGATACACAAAAAAAAGCCGGTGTACCTGAAGTACACCGGTTCAAATTATTACCAAAGGGAGTAAATGTAATGATTCGAAAATCTGTGGGCAGTTCATGACCCACAACCCTATGACCCCCCCTCCCAAGAAAAGTTGCAAAATTTTTGCACAGGGATGTGCTTATGTCGCGGGAGGCCAGGGATGGCCGGAGCGATGCTTGCACAGGGATGTGCTTATGTCGCGGGAGGCCAGGGATGGCTGGAGTATTGTTTGTACAGGAACACGCTCATATCACAATAATCAGGAGCAGCGCTTACACATTGAGTCCAAGTAGCAAAAAGCAAACAAGAACCTGAATCCGCGGGTTCATGACAGCGCATAGCGCAAGCTCTTGATCCCTCAGCGGCTCAAAAAATGCCCGCTTAACCTGAGGGTGAAGCCAGGATTTTTTGCTTCCACCGGGAAATCAATATCATGCGCTCTGCATCCACCCTGAACCCACGGATTCAGGAAGAAATAAAAAAGCCTGCAGGTAACAGCGGTCGCTATCGCCTGCAGGCATCTCTATATATGGTAGCTAGGGGCAGATTCGAACTGCCGACCCCAGCATTATGAGTGCTGTGCTCTAACCAACTGAGCTACCTAGCCATAGGAAAATCGGGGCGGCAAAGATACTAGGCGTACCACCAATTGTCAATAAAAATGGAGCGGGTAGCGGGAGTCGAACCCGCCTCACCAGCTTGGGAAGCTGGGGTAATACCGATATACGATACCCGCATTCAAGGCGTCCGGACGATTATACTCGCAACTCAGTTGGTTGGCCCGCCGGAATACATGGATTCGACTTCTTCGGCAAAACGCTCCAGCACCTTGGGTCGCTTGACCTTCAGCGTTGGTGTTATCAGGCCGTCTTCTATGGTCCAGGGATCCAGCATAAGCCGCAGCTGGCGGATTTTTGCAAAACCGGGAAAATCCGACAAGGCGGCCTTGATGCGTTTGAGCATATCGGCATGCAGCTTCTTGTGCTCCAGACTGGCGGCATCATCCGGGTTCAGGCCATGCTCCCGGGCCAGAGCCGACCAGTTCTCTTCGTTCAGTACGACCAATGCAGTAAGATAGGGCCTACTCTCGCCAACCACCATCACCTGCTCGATGCAGGGATCCAGGGCAATGGCCAATTCCATGTCCGCCGGGGGAATTTTTTCCCCGTTGGAAAGCACCAGAATATCCTTGAGGCGGCCGGTAATGAAGATATGCCCGTCTTCGATCTTGGCCTGGTCTCCCGTATGCAGCCAGCCGTCGGGATCGATCATCTCAGTGGTGGCCTTGTGGTTGTTCCAGTATCCCAGCATCACCCCGGGGCCGCGCACCAGCAGCTCGTCCTGCTCACCAATTATTACTTCAGTGCCACGAATGGTTACGCCGACGCTGGCAGGAATGTTGTCTTCCAGGGGGTTTACGCTGATTACCGGGCTGGTTTCGGTAAGCCCATAACCCTGAACGATGGGAATGCCCAGGCCAATGAAGACCTTGGCGATATCCGGTGACAGAGGAGCTCCCCCGCTCACCGCTGCCCGCAGGCGTCCACCGAGTTTGGCAACCACATTGCCGGCAACCAGCTTGTTGAGGATCGGCCATAGCAAGAGTTTCGGCGACCAGCCGACACGCCCCTGCTGATACTCAAACCTGCACCAGCCTACATCCACTGCAAGCTGGAACAGTGTGCGGGCAATGGCTGGCTTCTTTTTCAGCTGATCCTTGATCTTGCCATACACGCGCTCAAAGATTCGGGGAACGGCAATCAATACCGTTGGACGAATCTGCACCAGATCATCCCCCAGTTGCGCTACCGAGCGCGCATAGGCCACGCAGGAACCCGCCATGATGGGCAGATAATACCCCGCCGTGCGTTCCAGGGTATGGGAAAGGGGCAGGAAGGAAAGAAACAGGTCTTCTTCGTAGCAGTCCAGCAGGGTAACGCCGCCATGAGCAACAGACAGCATGTTGTGATGGCTGAGCATCACCCCCTTCGACCTGCCTGTGGTGCCGGAGGTATATACGATGGAAGCCAGGGCGTGGGGGTCGGCGTGTTTTCGCACCAGCATTTCTCCACCATCTTCGGGAAGCCATTGTGCAGCCAGCCGGATACGCTCGTCATTCCGGCCGAACTTGCCCGCTTCGTTGCCGCCATCGAGCAAAACCACCCGCTGCAGCCGCCCTTCCCCTTCTTCAGGCAGAGTCGGCACCAGGCGCTTCCAGCGACCGGCATCCTGCACCAGCAGGGCTTTTACTCCCGATTCCTCCAGAATATAGGCGATATTGTCCGGGCGGTCATCGGTGTACAGTGGCACTGTCACCAGCCCCAGGCTCAGTGCCGCCTGATCCCACATCACCCATTCAGGACAGTTACGCAACAGAATCGCCACCCGATCTCCCGGACTCAGGGCCTCCCTGCTCAGCGCCTGTTGCCAGCGAGCAATCTGGCGGGCCATTTCCGCCCAGGTATAGCTGTGCCACTCCCCACTTTCACGATCATGGTACTGGTAGGCCGGACCATCCGGCGAACGGTGCAAGCGGCGGGCGAAAACACCATCCAGCGTTACCGCCTCTTCAGTTGTTATCAGATTTTCATGAAATTTTTGCATGCAACAGCTTCCCCCAAAGCGGTATGAATTGCTGATTTTAGTGTAAAATCGCCTCAGTTATAACCCACATCTTGAATCCATCCATGAATATTCTGGTAAATGGCAAGAGCGCCAACGTCAAAGACAAAATGACGCTGGGCGCTTTGATCGAGAGCATGGCACTCGAGGGAACACGCTATGCAGTGGAGGTCAATGAAGCGTTGATTCCACGTAGCCAGCATGCCTGTCACCAGTTACAGGAAGGCGATGCGGTGGAAATCGTGCAGGCCATTGGCGGCGGCTGAACTTTGCGCAGCATTTCAGGTTAAAATCCCCACCTACATTTTCCTGGAGCAGCAAATCAATGTCAGACAGCAAAGATACCTTCCGCGTCGCCGGGCGCGAATATTCCTCCCGCCTGCTGGTGGGAACAGGAAAGTACAGGGACATGGACGAAACCCGCGCCGCCATCGAGGCATCGGGCGCACAAATCATCACCATCGCCGTGCGCCGCACCAACATCGGGCAGAATGCCGATGAGCCGAATATTCTGGATGTGCTGCCACCGGACAGGTTCACCATCCTGCCCAATACTGCCGGCTGCTACGATCAGAAGACTGCGGTGCGCACCTGCCGTTTGGCCAGGGAACTGCTGGATGGTCACAATCTGGTCAAACTGGAAGTGCTGGGAGATGAAAAAACCCTGTTCCCCGACGTCATAGCCACGCTCAAAGCCGCTGAAGAGCTGATCAAAGACGATTTCGATGTCATGGTCTACACCAACGACGACCCCATTGTCGCCCGGGAACTCGAAGCCATGGGCTGTGTCGCCGTCATGCCCCTGGCCGCTCCTATTGGCTCCGGCCTTGGCGTGCGCAACCCCCTGAACATCCGCACCATCGTGGAAAATGCCAATGTACCTATCCTGGTGGATGCCGGCGTAGGCACAGCTTCTGATGCCGCCGTGGCCATGGAGCTGGGCTGCGATGGCGTGTTGATGAATACCGCCATCGCCGCAGCACAGAACCCCGCGCTTATGGCCTCCGCCATGAAAAAGGCCATACAGGCAGGACGTGAAGCTTTCCTGGCCGGGCGCATGCCGGCAAAACGCTTCGCTTCCGCCTCCTCCCCTGCGGAAGGCCTGTTTTTCTAGGTGGACGAAGCCAGCCCCAAGCACCCCCCGATTCGCAGCTTCGTGCTGCGTACCGGACGCCTGACGCCGGGGCAGGAAAAGGCCTTCAGACAGCAGTGGCCGATTTATGGCGTGGAATTTTCTCCCGGACGAACATTGGGTTTTTCACAGCTGTTTGGCAACAGCAATCCGGTGTGGCTGGAAATCGGCTTTGGCGACGGAGAATCCTTGGCAACCATGGCAAAGGCTTTTCCCCGGCGTAATTTTCTGGGCATTGAGGTGCATACGCCGGGCGTGGGGCATTTGCTGCTGAAGCTGGCACAAGAAGATATCGGCAATGTGCGCATCATGAACGCCGACGCCATGGAAATACTGCAACAGGTCATCCCCCCGGCATCACTGCAGGGCGTACAGCTATTTTTTCCTGATCCATGGCACAAGAAAAAGCACCACAAGCGGCGCATCGTCCGACCGCATTTCGTGGAGTTGATGGCAAGGCTGCTGCAGCCCGGGGGCCTATTCCATGCAGCGACGGACTGGGAAGACTATGCCCGGCACATCATGCGGCACTTTTCAGCGCGCACCGATCTGTTCGAGAACCTGGGTGGCTCCGGCAGATACATGCCCCAGCCGGAAACCCGCCCCGTGACCAAGTTCGAGCGCCGGGGAAAACGCTTGGGACACGGAGTATGGGATCTGATGTTCGAGCGGACACCGTTCTGAAGCCGACGGGCCGGGCGTTATCCATGCACAGCAACAAGCCCTACACGCTGGTAACGCTGGCTCTTGCGACTGACTTCATCCAGCCAACCGATCTGCACCTGCCCCCCGGCGGCTGCCTGGGCTTGCATGGCGATTCAGGTTCAGGAAAAACCCTGCTGCTGCGCGCCATTGCCGATCTGGACATCAATACCGGAGAAGCACTGCTGGAGAACATCCCCCGCAGTCGTTTCACCGGCCCCCAGTGGCGACGCAAGGTGGGCCTGCTGCCTGCGGAAAGCCAGTGGTGGGGAGATAGCGTTGGTGAGCATGCCCTGCGCTGGCCATCAGAATTACTGTCTGCCCTGGGCTTCTGCGAAGAGGTGCTGAACTGGCAGACCGGACGCCTGTCCAGTGGTGAGAAACAGCGCCTGGCGCTGGTGCGCATGCTGGCCAACCAGCCACGGGTATTACTCCTGGATGAACCTACGGCCAACCTGGACGACAGCAACACCACAACCGTGGAACAAATCATTCATGGCTATCTGCAACAAAACCAGGCTGCGGCAATCTGGGTCAGCCATGACCCGACCCAGCTAGGCCGGGTCGCTGGCAACCGGGCGGTCATGGCCCAGGGGAGATTCACCATGGAGGACAGCGGGACATGGAGCTGATACGCCTTTCCGCCTGGGATCTGGGCATTGCCGCCACGCTGGTCTGCCTGCTGGCGGGATTGTCCTGGGCGCTGCACCTGGGCATCGGGCGCCAGCTGCTAATCGCCACCGCCCGCAGCACCGTGCAATTGCTGATTCTGGGCATGATTCTGAAAACCCTGTTTGCCCAGACCAGCCTGTGGCTGATTGCTCTGATGACCCTGGTGATGCTTGCCGTGGCGGGTTATGAGGTCATGGCCCGCCAGCAACGCCGCTTTCGGGGCAGTTGGGGCTATGGACTGGGAACCCTGTCCATGTTTCTGTCGTCTTTCCTGATTACCCTGCTGGCGCTGACCGTGGTGATCCAGGTCGAACCCTGGTATCAGCCCCAGTATCTCATTCCCCTGCTCGGCATGTTGCTGGGCAACACCATGTCCGGTATCGCCATCGCCCTGGACAACCTTACCCGCAGCACCTGGGAACAGCGCCAGCGTATCGAGGCAAGGCTGATGCTGGGCCATGAATGGGCGCAGGCCATATCGAATATACGCCGCGATGCTTTACGATCCGGAATGATTCCCATCATCAATGCCATGACCACCGCCGGCATTGTCAGCCTGCCGGGGATGATGACCGGCCAGATTCTCGGCGGCAGCCCACCCATGGAGGCGGCCAAATATCAGCTCATGATTTTGTTCATGATCGCGGTCGGCTCCGGGCTGGGCAGCCTGACCGCAATCTGGGCGGGCAGCAGGCGTCTCTTCGACGAGCGTCAGCGGCTGCGCCTGGATCGACTGTCGGCAAGCCGTAAATGACCGCGGATCAAAACGACCCTGGAGGAAGATCGCCGTCCCGTTGCCGCTCACGCCACAGCTTGATTCCCAGCAACACCACGGGAGTGCTGTGCATCAACAGATCAAAGATATCCAGAGGTTTGACCAGCTCTCCCGCCATCAGCATCTTGATTTTCTCCCAGACATGAGGCTCCGGCGTAAACGGCATCAGACCAAAAAAGGCCGAAGCCAGCACCAGAAAACCCAGTGGTATCTCATCGATCCATTTCATGTGCAGGTTTCCGGAGTCGGTTGTTGATAAGGCACTGCATTTTGTTTGTGGAAGCAGGAATAAATAGTAACCCGGCGGAGGAATAATAGCATCCGTTACCGGGTACGCAACCGCAAATCTGTTAAGATCGCCGGTACAAGTCTGCAATCCACCTTTAATCTGATACGGAGCAATTCATCCCGTGGCCTCCACCCTGGCAGCAATCATAATTCTGGGCCTGATCGTCATCTTCTGGCTAGAAGCCGCTCGCGCCCGCGAACTGGCCGTTGGCATCAGCCGCGCAGCTTGCGAAAAGGAAAGGTACCAGTTTCTGGATGGTGGCGTTTATCTACAGCGCTTTGCCCTGCGCTGGACTTCCGCTGGCTTGCGCTTCCGGCGCATGTACCGGTTTGACTACAGTGTTGACGGAACCTTGCGCCAGTCCGGCTATGTTCTGCTGTTGGGAAGCCAGCTGGAAGCCGTCCATATCCAGGGCAGACACACCATCGAGCAGGAAAACATCCAGGCGGAAGAGTATCCGGAAAAGGCCGAACCAAAAGCCGCCGAAGTTATTCCCTTCCCCAAAAAACGGTAGTTACTTTAAGTATGCCAGTTAGTTTTTGACTACCTTGAGGCTGGGGCGCCCACCACCGGATGGGGGCGTATCCTCCGGCTCATGATCCTCCGGCGGCGTGCCTTCGTCTTCTTCCGGAAACAGCATACCCTGGCCGTTTTCCTTGGAATAGATACCCAGCACAGCAGTTACCGGCAACAATACATTCATGGGGGAGCCGGAAAACCGGGCGCCAAACGATATATAGTCATTTCCCAGTTCCAGGTCACGCACTGCACTGGCGCTGACATTGAGCACAATACGGCCATCTTCAACGAACTGGCGCGGGATCTCCACGCCTTGTGCATCTGCATTAACCAGCAAATGGGGCGTCATACCATTGTCGCTGACCCACTGCCAGATGGCACGAATCAGATAGGGGCGATTGGAAGTCATGGACATGAAGCAACCTCAGAGACGCATTTCCCTTTCTGCTTCGGTGAGACTTTTGGCAAAGGCATCACGTTTGAACAGGCGTGCAGCATAGGCGTTGTAGATATTGGATGCGTCGCCTTCAAGCTCAATACCCAAATGCGGCAGACGCCACAATAACGGTGCGATACTTGCATCCACTACGGAAAACTCATCGCTCATGAAGAAGGGCTTCGCGGCCAGTATGGGAGCACTTGCCATGAGGCTCTCCTTCAGCTCCTTGCGCGCCTTGGCAGCCGGCTTGCCGCCGGCAAGTATGGTGTCCACACGCCCATACCAGTCCTTTTCCACGCGATAGATATACATGCGAAATGTGGCCCGGGAGACCGGATCCACCGGCAGCAATGGCGGGTGTGGATAACGCTCATCCAGGTATTCAAGAATAATACGGGAATCAAACAGCACCAGCTCTCTGTCCACCAGGGTCGGCGCTGTACCATAGGGATTGAGATCCATTACGTCTTCGGGAAGATTGAGAGGATCCACATCCATGATGTCCACGGTTACATGCTTCTCCGCCAACACCAGGCGCACACGGTGGCTGTGCAAGTCTGCGGGGTCGGAGAAAAGGGTCATGATTGATCTTCTTGTTGCCACTGGCACCTACCTAAGTTTTGATTTACGGCTGAATCGGCTGCAGGGGATTGGCCCATAGAGAAGGCCGGGGCTTTCTCCGCTATGGATAATACAGATACCGAAAAGGCGCACAGTATAGCAGACTGTGCGCCTTTCGGGCTGTATCACCTCATTTCAGGAATCAATGCACGTCTTTCCAGAACTCCTTCTTGAGCATGATGGCTACGACAAAGAACACCAGCAGGAATAACATCACCCAGATACCAAGGCGCTGACGCTCCAGCTTGTTGGGTTCTGCCACATGGGTCATGAAGGCGCTCAGGTCGCGGGCCATCTGGTCATATTCCTCCACGGACATGCGCCCGGGCTTGGCCAGCTTGAGCGCGGCGACATGTTTGTTGCCATGCGCATCGGTCTCAATGGTCGCTTCCTGCAAGCCCTGCAACTCCATCAACACATGAGGCATGCCCACGTTGGGGAACACCACATTGTTGACACCAAAAGGGCGGCTTTCATCTGCATAGAAACCCTTGAGATAGGTGTAAATCCAGTCTGCACCGCCTTTTCTCAGCCTGGCGGTGAGGGTCAGATCGGGAGGAGCAGTACCAAACCATTCGGCAGCATCAAGGGCGGGCATGCTGGTCTTCATCTGCTCGCCAATCTTGTGACCGCCGAAGATCAGGTTCTTCTCGATCTGCTCTTTGCTCAGACCGAAGTCCTGCATGCGCTCATAGCGGAAATACTGCAGGGAATGACAGCCCTGGCAGTAGTTTACGAAATACTTCGCGCCCCGTTGCAGGGATGCATGATCGGTCAGGTCGATATCCGCAGACTCCAGTGCAACATTGCCACCGGCGGCAAAGCCGGTCAGCGGCAGCAAGGCCAGGGAAAGGATTGCAATCAACTTTTTCATTTGGTCACCCTCTCTGGTACTGGTTTGGTCTTGTCCATCTTGCTGTAGATAGGCATCGCCAGGAAGAAAACGAAGTACAGTATGGTGCAAATCTGCGACATCAGGGTTCCCATGGGCGTAGGCGCCAACATGCCAAGATAACCCAGGATGATAAACACTACCACGAACATGGCAATCATACCCTTGAAGATGGGGCCTTTGTAGCGAATGGACTTCACCGGACTCTTGTCCAGCCATGGCAGGAAGAACAGCACCGCAATGGCGGCACCCATGGCGATGACACCCCAGACCTGGGTGCCGGCAAAACTCGGCACCGCACGCAAAATTGCATAGAAGGGGGTGAAATACCACACCGGCGCAATATGCTCGGGTGTCTTCAGCGGGTTTGCCGGCTCAAAGTTTGGCGGCTCCAGGAAGTAGCCTCCCATTTCCGGCATGAAAAACACCACGGCCAGAAACAGGATCAGGAAGCCGATCACTCCGGCAATGTCCTTCACGCTGTAATACGGATGAAAGGGAATGCCGTCAGCAGGTGCGGTATCGCTCCATTTGTTGCCTTTGGGTCCTTTCTTGATCTCGATGCCGTCAGGATTGTTGGAGCCAACCTTGTGCAGCGCCACGATATGTACGAACACCAGGGCAGCGAGAATAAACGGCAGCAGGAAGTGCAAGGCGAAGAATCGGTTCAGGGTAGCGTCGGAGATGACGAAATCACCACGAATCCAGATGGACAGATCCTCACCAATCACGGGAATCGCAGCAAACAGGTTAATGATAACCTGGGCGCCCCAGTAGGACATCTGTCCCCAAGGCAACAGGTAGCCCATGAAAGCAGTCGCCATCATCGCAACATAGATGATCATGCCGATGATCCACAGCAGCTCCCGGGGCTTGCGGTAGGAACCATACATCAGCCCGCGGAACATGTGCAGATAGATCACCACGAAAAATGCCGAAGCCCCAGTGGAATGCAGGTAGCGGATCAGCCAGCCCCAGTTCACATCCCGCATGATGTATTCGACGGAGGCAAAGGCCAGGGTTGCATCCGGCTTGTAGGACATAGCCAGCCAGATACCGGTAACGATCTGATTCACCAGCACCAACATCGCCAGGGAACCAAAAAAGTACCAGAAATTGAAGTTCTTGGGCGCGTAGTATTGCGCCAGATGCTCGTTCCACACTTTGGTCGCAGGAAAGCGCTCATCAATCCAGGTCATGAAACTCATGCTGCACCTCCATCATCTTCACCGATGATCACTACCGTATCAGACAGGTATTTGTGTATTGGTATCACCAGGTTCGTGGGGGCAGGCACCCCTTGGTACACGCGGGCGGACAGGTCAAAACGTGACCCGTGACAGACGCAGAAGAAACCGCCTTTCCAGTCTTCACCAAGATCTGCCGGACCAATTTCAGGCCGGTAGGAAGGCGAGCAGCCCAGATGGGTGCAGATACCTACGGCTATCAGGTATTCCGGCTTGATAGAGCGGTGGTAATTCTTGCAGTATTCGGGTTGCTGGGGGACTTCGGAATCCGGGTCAAGCAGGTGTGCAGTGTCTTCCTTGAGTGATTTCAGGGTTTCTTCGGTACGACGCACCACCCAACATACCTTGCCCCGCCATTTGGCGGTCATCATCGCCCCTGGTTCAAGCTTACTGATGTCAACGGTTTCCGGAGCGCCCAGGGCTTTGGCCCGGGCACTGGGTTGCCAGTAACTGAGAAAAGGGACGAGAGCAAAGCCCGCGCCTACCGCGCCAAGTCCAGCAGTTGCTGTAATCAGCATGCGGCGTTTTTTTAGATCCACGCCTTGTGAGCTCATGGATGGAATACCCCCAGTAGCAATTAAAAATTCGGGTTCGGGGCCAGGTAAAATGCCCCCCGGCCTTCAGGACAAACCAGCTTTATATCCTGAAGATAACGGGGGATTTTCACCTAATCAGGCCATTTGGTCAAGATCGGTTCACAGCAAATTTTACCGTCCTGGCTAAACCGGATTAAAAACATCGATAAACTGGTGTTTTATATCGAATTTGTTTTCCAGCTCCACTCCCAGAGCCTGGATGCCATAGCGTTCGGTTGCGTGATGACCCGCTGCAATAAAGTGGATTCCGCGTTCGGCAGCGATATGAAAACTGCTTTCTGACGCCTCGCCGGTGAGATAAGCATCGAAGCCCAGATCCGCCGCTTTTGCCACCCATGCCTGGGCACCGCCGGTGCACCAGGCCAGGCGATGCACGCCATGCTCCCCACCCGGCAACAGCAGCGGTTCACGCCCGGTACACCCCTGGATTCGCGCCAGCAAGACGTCCACAGCCAGTTCGGCGGGAAACACCCCTCCCCAAAGCAGCTCTTCGCCTACCGGCCTGGAATCAGAACAACCCAGTAATGCCCCCAGGCGTGCGTTGTTGCCCAGTTCCTCGTGGGCGTCCAGGGGCAAATGGTAGGCGGCGAGGCTCATATTTGATGCATACAGCGCCCGCACGCGCCGTCCCTTCATGCCTGCCAGCGGAGCAGCTTCGTTCTTCCAGAAATATCCATGATGCACCAGCAGCAGATCCGCCTTCATTTCCACAGCCGCTTCGATAAGCGCCAGACTGGCTGTCACCCCGGTAACAATGCGCTCGATCTTCTGCGATGCCTCCACCTGCAAACCATTGGGACAGTAGTCTTCAAAACGGTCGATAGCAAGGCGCGCATCACAATAATCGATTATTTCGTACAGCGCTGTCATGGCATTGTCCGTGGAGGAAAAAGCACATGGTAGAATGTTGCCGTCATGAATATCCAGCGCCTTTTTACTTTTTTCTTCACTTCCGTGGCCACCGGGCTGGCGGCAGCCTTTCTGGCGCTTACCTTCTGGCCACAACTGCTCGCCCCCCCGCCGCCCCCTGCACCCTCTTCATTCTCCTTGGGAAACAGCCTCGGTTGGGCAGATGCGGTGGCTCTCACCGAACCATCGGTAGTCAACATCTATACCAGCAAAATCACCCGGGAGGAGGGCAAACCATTATTCAAGAACCCCGTTTTTCAGCGCTATTTTGGCGACCCCAGGAGCAAGCCCCGCATTCACCGGGAAAACAGCCTCGGCTCCGGGGTGGTTGTGGATCACAACGGCTACATCCTTACCAACCATCATGTGGTAAAAGGCGCAGACAACATTTTCATAGGAACCAAAGGACAAGTACAAGTGCCGGCCAGGGTGGTAGGCACTGATCCAGACACCGATCTGGCCGTAATCCAGGCGGCGGGCAAAGAGCTGCTTCCTGCCAAGTTCGGGCATTCGAGCCAGCTGCAGGTAGGGGACGTGGCGCTGGCCATCGGCAATCCTTTCGGCGTAGGAAAAACTGTTACCCAGGGCATTATCAGCGCTACGGGACGTCATGAGCTGGGGCTGGCCACTTTCGAGGATTTCATCCAGACCGATGCCGCCATCAACCAGGGCAACTCCGGCGGCGCCCTGATCAACGCCAGGGGAGAGGTCATCGGCATCAATACCGCCATTATCTCCAGCACTGGCGGCTCCCACGGCATTGGCTTTGCCATCCCCATTGATCTGGCAAGACAGGTCATGGAGCAGATCATCGAACACGGGCGGGTAATCCGCGGCTGGATAGGCGCCAGCGGACAGGATCTTGTTCCGGTACTTGCCAAGTCGCTTGGGCTGCCAGAGAATACCAAAGGCGTGCTCCTTTCCGGCGTGCTGGAAGGTGGCCCGGCAGACCAGGCGGGCATCGTGCCGGGAGATATTATTCAAAGCATCAATGGCAAAGCGGCAAGCAGCGCCCAGGCAGTGATGAACCAGATTGCCACGGCATCACCAGGCACCAGCATGCAGTTGACCATTTTGCGCAACAACCACCCGATTCCCGTGCAGCTGGTGGTAATCGAGCGCCCCAGAGATGTAGATTGACCCTCTTCACAACATGCAAAGACCCGCATACCCACACAAAAGAGAAATCGCCCTTTGGCTGGGCATCTACACCTTGGTATTGCTGTGGTCCGCCATCGCCCCCAAGGACAGGTTCATCTGGTTTCTGGAAGTGGCCCCTGCACTCATCGGGCTGGTCATCCTCGCCGCCACCTACCGCGCATTTCCCTTCACCCGCCTTACCTACTGGCTGATACTCATCCACTGCATCATTCTCATGGTGGGAGGGCACTACACTTATGCAGAAGTCCCGCTGTTCGACTGGATCAGGGAAGCCTTTGGCCAGCAGCGCAACAACTATGACAAGGTCGGGCATCTGGCCCAGGGGTTCATCCCCGCCGCAATTGCCCGGGAACTGCTGTTGCGGCTGGAGATCATTCAGGGAAAGGCCTGGCTGAATTTTCTTGTGATCTGCTTTGTGCTGGCCCTGAGCGCGTTTTATGAGATGATCGAGTGGTGGGTGGCCGTGGCCAATGGCGACGGTGCGGCGGCGTTTCTCGCCACCCAAGGCTATGTGTGGGATACGCAATCGGATATGTTCATGGCTCTGATTGGCGGTGCCGCGGCTCTCATTATTGTTGCTCCCTGGCAGGACAGGCAGCTTTCGGGTCACTCCTGATACCAGTCCTCAGGGCCGGAGCAGGCCAACAACTGCGGCGTCTGGCCGCCCTCCCCCTTCAGCAGGAACAGCACCGACCCCGGCGTTCTCCCTCCACCCACAAGACGCTCCAGGCAACCGGCCGGCAACAGTAGCACCTGATTGCCCCGGCCCAGCCCGGAGATTCGCTCCGGTAGAGCGGAATCGCAGGCTTTCAGCCAGGGAAGAATCTGTGGCGGCTGGCCGAACGCCCCTTTTGTCTCCGGATCGGCGGCGAGCAGGCTGTAGTCCCCGGGCAACACCCTTGCCAAGCCCGCTGCTACAGGCGCTCCATCATCGGCGGACGACATCAATGCGATGATCCGTCCCTTCTGCCAATAGCGCTGCAACTGATTCCTGGTTACAGGCTCCGAGATACTGTTTCGGCATGCGGCATCCTGGTTGTGGTAGAAATACCAGCCAGTGAAAACCAGCATCAGCACCAACAGAACGATGCTGGTCCAGTACAGCAGGGGAAAGCGTCCCTTAGCCATGATAGCTCCTCACCAGCTCCAGCAACCGGCCGTTCTCATCCGGCTTGCCCACGGTAAAACGCAGGCAATCATCCAGCAGCGGATGGCTGCCATGGAGTTTCTTCACCAGCACACCATTTTTCAGCAAGTGGTCGAACAGCCCCAGGGCCCGGCCTGGGGCGGTGCGCACCAGCAGGAAATTGGCCCGGGATGGCCAGCATTGGATGCCATCGATTCCTTCCAGGGCAGGGAACAGCCGCTCCCGTTCCTGGCGGATATTCGCCGTCTGCTCATCCAGCACATCATGGTGCTCCATGGCGAAGCGGGCAGTTTCCTGGGTAAGTACATTGATGTTGTATGGCATGCGCAGCTTGTCGATCTGCTCCAGCCAGGCGGGCGGCCCGGCCAGCATTCCCAGACGCAGGCCCGCCAGGCCCAACTTGGAAACCGTGCGCATCACCAACAGGTTGTCATGCTGACCAAGGCGGGACATGAAGCTGGCTTCGGCAAAGGGGGCATAGGCTTCATCCACCACCACCAGCCCGGGCGCGGCCTCCAGCACCGCAAGAACATCTTCTTCGGCAAACAGGTTGCCCGTGGGGTTGTTGGGACAGGCGAGGAATATCAGCGCAGGGGCGGTTTCTTCAATAGCCTTGCGCAGGGCGGGCATATCCAGTGAGAAATCACCGGCATTCAGGGGGATGCCCGTATAATTCATGCCGCACCAGATCGCGATCATGCGGTACATGATGAACCCCGGCTCTACCGACAGGATGCTACGTCCCGGCCCGCTCACGGCCATGGCCAGCATCTGGATGATTTCATCCGAGCCATTACCCAGCAACACCGCCATCTCATCCGGCACCTCCATGGCCTGCCGCAACTGCACGGCCAATGCTCCCGCCTGCGGATCAGGATAGCGGTTCACATCTACCTTATGCAGCACAGACAGCCATTCCTGGCGCAGGTCTTCGGGCCAGATCCAGGGGTTTTCCATGGCATCAAGCTTGATCAGGCCAGATGCATCTGCCACATGGTAGGCTGTCAGGGCCTGTATCTCCGGACGAACCCAGTCTCTTATCAACCCGTATACGGTCACAGTTTGAGACGATACTCGGCGGAGCGGGCATGGGCCGTCAGACCTTCACCCCTTGCCAGTATGGAAGCCGTGCGGCCCAAGGTGTCCGCACCATCCCCGGATGCCATGATCAGGCTGGTGCGCTTCTGGAAGTCGTAGACGCCCAGGGGCGAGCTGAAGCGCGCCGTACGTGAGGTAGGCAGCACGTGATTGGGGCCAGCACAGTAATCCCCCAGGGGTTCTGATGTGTAGCGCCCCATGAAAATGGCGCCAGCGTGGCGAATCTTGCGCGCATACTCCCGGGGGTCATCCATGGACAGCTCCAGATGTTCCGGGGCGATGTGATTGGCAATCTCCGCAGCTTCATCCAGATCTGCAACCCGGATCAGGATCCCCCTGTCCTTGAGGGCGGCGGCAATGATGTCCCGGCGCTCCATGCCCGGCAACAGTTCATCAATAGCCGCTGCCACTCTCTCGATGAAGCCGGCATCCGGACACAACAGGATGGATTGCGCATCCTCATCATGCTCCGCCTGGGAAAACAGATCCATGGCCACCCACCGGGGATCGGTGCGGCCATCGCAGATGATGAGTATCTCCGACGGCCCCGCCACCATGTCGATGCCCACCTGGCCAAACACGGCGCGCTTGGCCGTGGCCACATAGATATTGCCCGGCCCCACGACCTTGTCCACCGGGGGTATGATTTCCGTGCCATACGCCAGGGCGGCAACTGCCTGGGCGCCACCGATGGCGAACACCCGGTTCACTCCGGACACATAGGCCGCAGCAAACACCAGTTCGTTGACTTCACCACCGGGGGTGGGCACCACCATGATCAACTCCGCCACACCGGCCACTTTTGCGGGAATCGCATTCATGAGCACAGAAGATGGATAGGCAGCCTTGCCGCCAGGCACATACAGCCCCACCCGGTCCAGTGGCGTCACCTGCTGCCCCAACAAGCTGCCATCTGCCTCTGCGTATTCCCAGGCTCCTATCTTTTGCCGCTCGGCATAGCTGCGGATGCGCGCTGCCGCATGCTCCAGAGCCTGCTGCTGTTCTGCAGGAACGGCATTCCATGCCAGCTCCAGGCGATCCTGGGGAATTTCCAGATCAGCCGCTGTGGCAGCCTGCCAGCCATCGAAACGATTGGTGAATTCCAGCAAGGCGGCATCGCCTTCGCTGCGAATCCGGGCAATGATGTGATTTACCGTATCATTGACCGCTGTGTCAGAAACACTGTCCCAGGCCAGCAACGCATCGAGCCGCTCCCGGAAATCAGCTGCCTCTGTATCGAGCATGCCTATCTCAGCCATCAACCGCCTCCGAAAGCGCTTCCACCAGCGCAATGATGGTTTCATGTTTCATTTTCCAGCTGGCCTTGTTCACCACCAGGCGGGAACTGATGTCCATGACAAACTCCAGGGGCACCAGGCCGTTGGCTTTGAGGGTATTGCCGCTCTCCACCAGATCCACGATGAGATCGGACAGGCCCACCAGGGGCGCCAGCTCCATGGAGCCGTAGAGCTTGATGATCTCCACCTGCTGTCCCTTGGCGGCAAAATGCCGCTTGGCCGCCTTGACGTACTTGGTGGCGATGCGCAGGCGCTGCCCGTCCAGGCTGGCGTCGGGATGGCCGGCTACCATGAGCCGGCATTTGGCGATCTGCAAATCGAGGGGCTCATACAGCCCTTCACCGCCGTGCTCCACCAAGGTGTCTTTGCCGGTCACCCCCAGATCCGCCGCCCCCCATTGCACATAGGTGGGCACATCCGTGGCACGAATCAGCACCACCTTCAGCGCATCGATATTGGTGTCCAGGATCAGCTTGCGGCTGGTATCCGGGTCATCACGCAATTCGATTCCGATCTTCGCCAGCATTGGCAAAGTGTCCTTGAGTATGCGCCCCTTGGGCAGGGCAATGGTTATGGGTGATTTAAATTCCATTGGTTCCACTCTTAGTCCGGGAGGCGCCGGATCTTCCCCCCCAGACCCGCCAGTTTTTCCTCGATGTTCTGATAGCCCCGGTCGATATGGTAGATACGATCCACCACGGTCTCGCCTTTGGCCACCAGGCCAGCCAGCACCAGGCTGGCCGATGCCCGCAAATCTGTCGCCATCACTGGCGCGCCCGCAAGTTTTTCGATCCCGGCAACGATGGCGGTATTACCTTCGAGTTTGATATTCGCCCCCATGCGCTGCATTTCCTGTACATGCATGAAGCGATTTTCGAACACATTCTCCGTAATGGTGCCCACGCCTTCCGCCACAGCGTTCAAGGCCGTGAACTGCGCCTGCATATCCGTAGGAAAGGCCGGATAGG
>JALWMK010000131.1 GCA_027083925.1 Sedimenticola sp.
GACTTACACCCGGCCAGTGAAGTACTCGACCTGACCCCGAGAGTATGGAAAGACAAGTTTGCTGACAACCCCCTCAAATCAGATTTGGCTATGGTGCGTCAATAACGGCTTGGAATGACCGCTTACACTGTAACGCCAGTGCACCCAGGACTGGTTGCCCGAGCGTTCCGTCACCGGGGCAATCGGGTGGGTGTCCTGATTACTCACATGCCGAAAGTGATGCAATCAGGTGATTTTGCTGAATCACTTGAATCGCTTCAGCCATTCCATGGCTCCGGGCGTTTGTAGCCACAGGTCTCTGGCTGTTTTGCGGTAGTACCAGGCTTGGTCATTGCCACCAATCTGTATGCCTTGTTCTGAAAGCTTTGGTTTCTTGACGGTTTTTCTAAGCAGCATGGGCGCTACCCTGGGTAGTGTCGATATGGCCTCTTCAAGCACTTCTTCAGCTATATCGATCTCGCCCAGCCGGTAATAGGCCAGTGCCTGGCCAAAAGGCAGCTCAGGATTCATGTCACCGGGGTACTGATCTGCCAGTTCGATGGCTTCTTCATTCTTGTCCTGCCGAAGCAGATGGTTCATCACCAGGGTGCGTATGCCGTGGTTGTCCATGGGGTTGAGCGCCAGCAGACGCTTGGCATATTCGATGGACTGAGTATCGTCTCCGCGGTATTCCGCCATCTGTACCCTGCGCGCCAGGCTGCGCAGGGCGGGCCGGTTTTCCAATACGGGCCATTCGAGTATCAAAGGCGTACCTGCTGCCTCCAAGGCCTGTTCGAGTATCCGGTTGGCTCTGCTCAGTACGGGCAGCAGGAATTTGTGGACCAGCCAGGGTTGCAAGCCGGAAGGATGATCCAGCAGCGCGGTGGCGATGTCATCCAGTATGTTCAAGCTGTCGAATGCCTGCGGGTTCTTCTCCAGCCACCCCAGCCATTCTTCAGTGATGGCTGGTTCCCAGGGGTCAGTGTTTGAAAAAGATACCTCATTGGTGGAAAAAGGCTTTTCCATGGGGTAAACATCCAGCCATTCCAGATCCAGTCTGGCAATGGGATCGGGCAGGATGATGGAAGCGGAAGCGGGTGCCTCCAGCGTCATGCATTCCTCTGTCGTGCCGGGCTGGCCGGGGATCTGCTGCAGCAATTCGTCGATGGACTCGGTGGGGATGCCGAGTTGCAGCAATTGCTTTCGGGTTTGTTCGATGTCTGGTTCCCGGTCGTCATTGTATTCATCGGCATCGAGATCGGGTGTGTAGATATCGAGGCTGTATTCAGGCAAGGGCCGGTCGGCCACCTTTTCTATCCAGTTTTTCAGACGTTGGTCGGCTGCTGCGGTCAAGGGCGCCGTGGCTTCCATGAATGCCTGGTGTGGGTCCAGGGCAATATCCGCAAAGAAATCGATGAGTTTGTCATCGATGTCCTGTCCGCGTAATTGTTTTTTCCAGAACAGGGCTCTGTTTCTGGCTTCTTCTGTGCGGTTTTCTGCGATCAGCAGCTGAATCTCGAGCACACCGGTATAGGGATTGCCGGGATCGTCTCTCTGCGCGTGTTGCAGTACTTTCCAGGCGCCTGTGTTGTCGCCTTCATCCATCTTTATCGCCGCCAGGCGCTGCCAGGCGCCGGAACGCAGGGGAGAGCGCTCTATAGTGTCGGTGATGCGGTTGAGCAGGCGTACCTTCTTATTGCTGTACCCCAGACGGTCATAGATATTGCACAGGGTATTGAGTGCAAAGTCATAGCGTTCATCGCTGCCGGGAGGAGCGGTATCGAACAAGGGTTCAAGGAGTTTCAGGCCTTTCTTGGGTTTGTTGTTTTGCAGATGATCTTCCGCAAGCATGGCCAGAATTTCGATGGGCAGTTGTTTGGATTGAACGGCTTTTTCTTGCATTGCATCGGACATGACATCCAGCGCCACCGGCCAGATGTCGATGGTTTTCATGGGGGGCAATTCGGTATAGGCGGCCTGACAGCAGCGTTTGAATTTGCGCCCGGAACCGCAGGGGCAGGGGCTGTTTCGCCCGGGCAATGGCAATGGATCGGGTTGAAAATGCTTTTGTGGAATGGGCGTGATGTTCCACAGGTTGTGGGCAAACAGCCGCCCAAACTGGCGTATCATCTCCTCCGAAGGATGCTCGTTATTGCGAAAAAGGTTGCTCTGAACAATAGACGGGTCGGTTACATAACGATGTATGTTTTTGTCCATCCAGGTGAAAAAACGGTCAGCATCCTGCAGTTCCAGTACTGCCGCAACGGCTTCGGGCAACAACCTGTCGATATCGAAAGGCGGTTCGGGTTCGGTGGATTGTGGCATGGGGAATTATATCCGCGTCATTGGAAAGCTCACTGCAAGATTATCAGCCATGATGAATGATTCGCAAGCACTCACCTCATCATTTTGGCCGCTTGCTGTATCGCCGCCAATAAGCTGCCCATTTCGGATTTTCCTGTGCCTGCGAGGTCGAGCGCGGTACCGTGATCGACGGAAGTGCGGATGAAAGGCAGCCCCAGCGTGATGTTGACTGCCTTGCCAAAGCCCTTGTGTTTGAGAACCGGAAGCCCCTGGTCGTGGTACATGGCGAGGATGGCGTCAGCTTGTTCGAGGTAGCGGGGGGTGAAGAGTGTATCTGCCGGTAGCGGTCCAATCAACTGCATACCTTGCTGGTGCAGCGTTTCCAGTATCGGTGCGATGATAGTCATCTCTTCCGTCCCCAGGTGCCCGCCTTCGCCCGCATGAGGATTGAGTCCGCAAACCAGGATTCTGGGCTTGGGTATCTGAAACTTCGTCTGCAAGTCGGCATGCAGAATCTGAATGACCTGCGTCAGCAGTTCTGGCGTGATGGCATCGCTGACTTCGCGAAGCGGCAGATGGGTGGTGGCAAGTGCTACCCGCAGGCCGGGGCAGGCCAGCATCATGACCGGATAGCTGCCGCTCAGTTCTGCGAGGAACTCGGTATGTCCGCTAAAGGGGATGCCGGCATCGTTGATGATGCCCTTGTGTACGGGGCCGGTGACCAGGGCGGAGTAGCTTTTGTTCAGACATCCTTTAGCGGCCAGCCGCAGACATTCAAGCACATAAGCTGCGTTTTCAGGTTCCAGCCTGCCGGGAGTGCAGGGGGAGGGCAGGGTGACGGGGAGTACATTCAGCTCGCCAGGATCCGATGGCTTTAGCGGAGCCGTGTCGGTTTCGGCGATGCTGACCGTCAGTTTCAGTTGCGCCGCCCGTTGTGCGAGCATCGAGGGATCGGCGATGATGAGTGCCGGGACATCCAGCCCTTCGCGGGCTGCCTGCAGGATCAAATCCGGCCCGATCCCGGCCGGTTCTCCCGGCGTGATGGCGATGCTCAATAGTCATCTTCCAGGCGCGTCTCAACGTAGGCCTGATCGCGCAGCTTGCGCAGGTAGAGTTGCAGCGCCTCATCCGCCTTGCGCTTGCGCAGCGCCAGCTTGGCCTTGTTGCGTTTGACTTCGTCGGTAGCATCGAAATCACGGCGATCCAGCACCTGTATGATATGCCAGCCAAACTGGGTGCGGAAAGGCTCGCTTAACCCGCCTTCGGGAAGCGCATCCATCACTTCTTCAAATTTGGGCACCAGGTTGCCGGGACTTACCCAGCCCAGATCACCACCCTTGATGGCGGAACCCTTGTCGTCGGAATGGGCACGAGCCAGGGCAGAAAAATCCTCTCCGCCCTTGATGCGTTGGTAAAGTTGCTGGAGACGATTTCTAGCATCGTCGTCAGAGGTCAGCTCGTTGGTGCGTATCAGGATATGGCGGGCATGGGTTTGTTTGACAATGTTGCGATCCCCGCCTTTGTAGTCTTCCAGTTTGATAATGTGGAAGCCGCTGGCGGCATGAAAGGGACCGCGTATGTCGCCGCGCTCCATTTCTGCAAGTTCCCCAAGGAACAGGCTTGGCACCTGCCCGGCTTCCAGCCAGCCGAGGTCGCCGCCATCCAGGGACTGCCTGCCTGCCGAATAGCGCGTCGCCAGGGCGGCAAACTCTTCACCCTGTCTCAGACGCTGCATGATTTCCTCGGCTTGTTGTCTCGCCTTGGCAATGTCCGCGCTGGAGGCACCATCCGGTGTGGCGATGAGGATATGCCGGAGACGGTAGGCGTCGCGTCCGCCCGGGTTTTCTTCGGCGTGGGTCAGGTAGTTGTCCACTTCTGCCTTGGTAACCTGGATGCGGCTGATTACCTCCCTGTTGCGCAGGCGTTGCAGGGTGATTTCGGTGCGCAACTCGCGGCGGTATTCGTCCATGGACATACCCTGTTCCTGAAGTACTGCCGCCAGTTCCTCCAGGGTCAGGCCGTTCTGGGCGGCGATGTTGCTCATGGCAGTGTTCAGGGTTTCATCATCAATGGCAATGCCCAGTTTTTTCGCTTCCGCCATTTGCAGCTTGAGCAGGATCAGGCGTTCCAGTGCCTGTTTTTCCAATTCATCCCGGGGCAGATCAGGAGCGCCGGCCTGCGCCAGCTTGCTGCGGACGGCGGCAATTTCTTCTTGCAGCTCGCTATACAGCACCACGCCATCATTGACTACGGCAACAATGCGATCCATGAGGCCGCTTTCTTCGGCATGGATTTTCGGAGGCAGGGAAAACAGGCCGGAAAGCAAAATGAGAAGCAGGAGCCAGCGGGTCAGCACTTTATCAGTAACCATAAATTGTTCGATCCAGGAAGTTGTCGATATTGTTGCCGAGCTTGCCCAGCCCGTTCAGTTCGAGCTGCAGCAAGGCGGTGTTGTTGTATTCGGTACCATTGCTGTCCAGATAGCGGCGCCACACAGCGCGAATGCGCCAGCAGCAGTTGCCGTATTCCAGACCAGCAACGGTTTCCAGGGAATGGCTTTCTTCCATGGAGTAATACCAGCGGCCAATCAGGCTGATTTTTTCGGAAACCGGCCAGTACGCCGCCAGGTCGGTCTGTTCCAGTATACCTTCACGCAACCGCCAGGAAGCATGGATGCGTTTTCCGTTGCTGCCTCGATAGCTTGCCTGAACCAGTCCCTGTTGCAGTGCGGTATCGGCATGAGGGTCAACCTGTACTGCAGTACGCAACAGCCAGTGATCAATAATGCCGGTAGACAACTCGGCAATTACTGAAGAACTGCTGGCATCCGGCAGGTCGCTTTCGTCAAGAGTGACGCGCCGGTCTTCGAAGTAATAGATCTGACCAATACTGGCGCGCAACAGTTCCCGGCCATCGTCCCCGGCGAGGATGCGGCTAGTGAGTGCCAGGGTCAGCTGGTTGGCATCGCCTACCCGGTCGGGACCGTTGAAGCGGTTGTCGTGAAACAGGTTGCCGAAGTTGAAATCCAGATAGCCGGTGTCAAACAGAGGAATGTCGGACTGGTTTTCATACGGCGTATAAAGATAGTAGGCGCGTGGTTCCAGGGTGTGGGTGACGGCTTGGCCGAACCAGGAAGTCTCGCGGTCGAAGAACAGGCCGCTGTCCAGGCTGATGCTGTAGGTGCTGCGGGCGGGTGATGGGTCTTCGCCCGGCAGTTGGTCATTCAGGGAGTAAGAGGTATAGCGGCCACTGAGTGCTGGTTCGACAAAGCCCCAGTCGTGGTGCAGGGGCAGGCTCAAACGGGGATTCAGGTCGATGCGCTGGCCGGTAACGCTATCTTCGCGGTAGAAGTTGCTGAGCTCGGCGTTGAAGCCGTAGTCCAGTCCTGCCGGCCCCTGGCGCTTGTGCCAGTCGAGCGCCACCCTGGGCAACAGGCTGTAGGGGCGGTCCTGGGGGGGGATGTTTCTGTCCAGGGTTTTGTAGTGGCGCAGTTCCGCCAGGGCATCCCAGTCACGGTTGCGCCAGCCTAGGGCGGCGCGGCTGCGTAGATGACGGGTGCTGGTGACGGTGAGGCTTTGCCCCAGGTCATCCAGGTAGTCCCGGTCGGATATCCAGTTGAGATCCAGATCCGCAATCAGCCCGGGTGTGATGAAGGCAAGATTGCTGTGGCTGCGGGCACGCAGGGCGCCACGGCTGCCCTGGTTGTCATAGAGGCGGTCGTCAGGCAGGATCTCGGCCCGTAATTCTCCTTGGTGGGACGGGGTGAGGAAGCGAAACTCCCCGCCGAACAGCAGTCCGCGCCTGCCCAGCAGACGCGGCGTCAGGGTGGCGTCGTAGTTCGGCGCAAGGTTGAAATAGTAGGGGATGGTCATGTCCGCCCCGTTTCTGGATGAATAGCCCAGAGAGGGCACCAGCAAGCCGCTCTTGCGGGCGCCATCCAGCGGCACGGTCAGCTTTGGTGCATAGAAGACCGGGATACCCAGAAAGCGCAGCTTGGCGGCCCGGAAGGTGCCAATCTGCCGTTTCTGGTCGATCTCCATGCTGGTGGCGGAAAGTACAAACCCTTCGTTACCCGGCGGGCAGGTGGTGTAGCTGATGTTTTCATAGCGGCTGTGGTTTTCGTTCAGCAACACCATCTTGCTTGCGGTTCCCCGCACCTTGCGGCTGGGTATGCGGTAGCTGACTTGCGCCATTTCTCCCTGATGTTTGTTCAGGTCGAACCACGCCTGGCTGCCGAGAAGGCGCAGGTCGCGCAGCCGTATCAGCAGCTGCTTATCGACTTTGATCAGCTGCCGCTGATGGTCATAGAAAAGATCATCCGCATACAAGGTCTGGTTTGGCTGGCGAATGATGACGTTGCCCCGGAAGCTGGCGTTATCTTCTTCCGCAAGCGCGGTCGCTGCATCGGCTTCTATTACGATGCGGTTGTTTGCGGGTTTCTCGGGAGGAGTTGCGGGCAGGGCGTGGCACTGATCCCATTCCATGCCCTGATCCAGCAGACTGGCGTAGGGTTTGGGGATGGCAGGCGCTGGAGCGTTTTCCTCGGTGGCTGGTGTCTGGTGTGGGATAACCGTTGTTTCCCCGGGTTGCTGCCGGGTGGGCGCTGAGTCGATCGCTTCCGGCATGGGGGCGGGTTGCCCAGCAGGCTTTTGGCCGGAGGGCGCTACAGCAGGTTCTTCCGTTGAATCCCGCACCTGCCCGCTCTGTTCTTCGGGTTCCTGGGGGGAAGGAGCTGCTGCTGGGGTTGTCTTGGGGGCAGGCGCTGTTTTTTGCCGTGGCATGATGGGTTTTCGCTGCGGGCTTCCCGCCTCGCCGCATTGCCAGCTTTTGCCGTTGGCTGTCGGCAGGCATTCCCAGCGGTTTTGCTTGGCAATGCTGTTGCCGTACAGCAGGCACAGCAACGCAAGGACAGCGAGATGGCGGCAATGATAGAGGCGATATTCCAAAATCCTTTATTCCGGTAGTTTCCACGCGAGCGCGGGTAAAATCGCATAGAATGGCGGCTGATTCAATGCTTGTTCCAATATTTGGTTGCCGGAGTAATAATGTCTGAACGTCGATCCCTGTTGGAAAGCTGGCTCAGAACAGACTGCGGCCTGCCTGATTTTACCCTTAAACCGGCCTCGGAAGATGCCAGTTTTCGCCGTTATTTTCGTATTTTCCTGGCGGATGGCGAGACGCGTATCGCCATGGATGCGCCGCCGGACAAAGAAAACAGCAGCTCTTTTGTCAATATTGCCCAACGTTTGCGAAAGATGGGTGTGCATACGCCGCTGATTCATGCGCAGGATCTTGAGCGGGGATTCTTGTTGCTGGAAGATCTGGGTGTGCAATCCTATCTTGATGCACTCAATGCAGATTCCGCAGATCGCCTGTACGGAGATGCGCTGGCGGCGCTCATGACTATGCAGGCCTGCGTCGATCCCGGGGGGCTGCCAGACTATGACCGTGATTTGCTGTTGGCGGAAATGTCCCTGTTTCCCCAATGGCTGCTGCGCCGGCACCTGAACCTGAATTTATCCGGGGCGGAGCAGAACCTGCTGGATGAGACATTTGCCGTGCTGGCGGACGCCGCTCTGGAGCAGCCGCAGGTATTTGTGCATCGTGACTATCATTCGCGCAACCTCATGGCCGGTGTTGTGCATCCGCCTGGAGTAATCGATTTTCAGGATGCGCTGCGGGGGCCGGTAACCTATGATCTGGTGTCCCTGCTGCGGGATTGCTATATTCGCTGGCCGGCAAAGCAGGTGGATGAATGGGCCTGGGGGCATTTCCAGCTGTGTGTACAGTCCGGGGTGCTGCAGGATCAGCACGAGCGCCGGTTTCTGCGCTGGTTCGATCTGATGGGCGCCCAGCGCCACCTCAAGGCTGCAGGCATCTTCGCCCGCCTGGCGCACAGGGATGGAAAAACCGGCTACCTGGAGGATATTCCCTGCGCCTTGGGCTACATCGTGGAGATTGCCGGTAGAAGGGAAGAGCTTGCCTCCATGGCGGAGTTTGTCGAAGCACGGGTGTTGCCGGGCCTATGTTCGAAAGCATCCGCCTGATTACTTTTGATCTCGACGATACCCTGTGGCCGACCAGGCCGGTCATCATGGCGGCGGAACAGCGGGTATACGACTGGCTGGGTCAGCATGCGCCAAGGATAACGGCGGCTTTGTCCATCCACGCCATGCGCGGGCAGCGCCTGATGTGGATGGAGCAGCACCCCGGTCTTGCGCACGATCTTACCCTGGTGCGCCTGAAAACCCTGGAAGATCTGATGTGTGAGTTCGGCTATCCTTCGTCCCTGGCGGAGCAGGGGCTGAGTGTGTTCCGGCAGGCCCGCAACCAGGTAACCCCCTGGGATGATGTGCTTCCTGTGCTGAAGTATCTGCGGCGACGCCATACCCTGGTGTCTCTGACCAATGGCAATGCGCAAATTGAAGCCACACCGCTACGCGGCTGCTTTCATTTGTCCTTGAGTGCCGAAGAGGTGGGCGCGGCCAAGCCCGACCCGGTCATGTTTCATCAGGTGCGGCTTTGGTCCGGTATTCCTTTTGCGCAGATGTTGCATGTTGGCGATGATTGGGAAAGGGATGTGCTGCCGGCAGCCCGGCTGGGCATGGCCACAGCCCAGGTGCATCGCAAGAGATTGCCGGGACGGGGGCGCGCCGATTTGTGTTTGTTCAATCTTTACCCTTTGCAAACGTACCTCTAGTGACGATTTTCCAGCGTCATGCGAATATGCTCCAGAATGCGCTTGGGCGAGTCGCTGTGCTGGATCATGTCCATCAGCTTGCCGTTCTTTCCCACTACAAAAATAGTGGAGGAATGATCCACTGCATAGCCCATGGATGAGTTTTCCACTTCCACCTTGCGGAAATAGGCGCCATAGCGGCTGGCCAGGGCTTGCAGGTAGTCCAGGTTGCTGGTTGCGCCAATCATCTTTGGGTGGAAATAACGGGAATATTCCTGCAGCTTGTCCCCGTTGTCACGCTCCGGGTCAACACTGATGAACAGGGGCTGGATCTGCTGCATTTCCTTGCTGTCGAGTTGTTTCAGAGCGGTGGACAGAGCGCCCAGGGAGGTTGGGCAGACGTCCGGGCAGGAGGTGTAGCCGAAGTACATCAGCACCACCTTGCCGCGCAAATCCTTGAGAGATATTTCTCCCTCGGCAGACTGCAGGGTGAAATCCCCGCCCATGCCGGGGTAGCGCTCCTCCCCGGAGCTGGAGAACAACGACCAGGCATAGACGCTGGAGGTTGAGACCAGCAGCGCCAGAAAAAGCCGGAAAAATAGTTTCATTTTCGTATAGCCCGTGCCGGGTGCTCTGGCGCGCTCCTGCGCCGGAGAACCCTGATTAGTGTTGCATGTTTTCCATGCTGAAATGGCGTACTTCCGCTTCGATGTCCTTCTTGCTGCCATCTTCAAACACCAGAGTGATGGCCATCTTTTCACCTGCTTTCAGAGGCTTCTTTATCATCATCAGCATCAGGTGCAGGCCACCAGGCTGAAGTGTGGTGGTGCCCCCTGGAGCAACAGGTATGTTTTTCACCGGGCGCATGCGCATCACGCCATTGTCGTTAATATGGGTGTGTAATTCGATCATGCCGGTGTTGGCGGATTCGGCGGCCACCAGCTTGTGCTCCTTGTCACCGGTGTTCTTCATGCCAAGAAAGCCAGCGCTGGTGGTCAGGCCGGGAGGCACTTCCCGCGCCCAGGGGTCGATGACCTGGAGATCATCGGCGGCGGTGCCTGCAAAGGCCGGCATTGCCAGGGTCAGGCCCAGTAACAGACCGGGGAATAGTTGCTTGAACATGTGTTGTCTCCATTGCGTAAGGAAGAGTTCATCAGTGAGGTGATGGTAGCAGTTGCGAAAAACCTGTAAATACGACAAATATCAATCCGGGGGGGTATTTCTGAAAATCCATGGTGAGTTGTGTCAAATGGCGCGACTGAAGATTGGCGTTGGGTTCGTGAAAGTGCCTCCATTTGGGTATCATGCCTTTTTCGTGCCGGTAGTGTACAAATTCCATGCAAAAATCTGATGCCCAGGCATTTTCCCGCGCCTTGTTGAACTGGTTTTCGCTGCATGGGCGCAAGGATTTTCCCTGGCAACAGAACAAAACGCCTTATCGGGTCTGGGTGTCCGAGATCATGCTGCAGCAAACCCGGGTGACTACGGTGGTTCCCTATTACTTGCGGTTCATGCGGGCTTTTCCCGGCATTGCCGATCTGGCTGCGGCGGATGTCGATCAGGTGCTGCACCATTGGTCCGGGCTTGGCTATTATGCACGAGCCAGAAACTTGCACCAGGCGGCAATGATGATCATGGAAATGCATGGAGGCCGTTTTCCCGAGAAGTATGAACAGGTGCTGGCCTTGCCCGGTGTGGGCGAATCTACCGCGGGGGCTATCCTTTCTCTTGCCTTGGGCCAGCACCACGCCATCCTTGATGGAAATGTGAAGCGGGTGTTGGCAAGAGTATTTCTGGTGGACGGCTGGCCTGGAAAGGCTGCGGTGCAGAAGGAACTTTGGAAGCTGTCCCGGGCCTTGGCTCCGGTGGAGCATGTCCAGGCCTACAATCAGGCCATCATGGATCTGGGAGCCACCCTATGCGTACGTGGCAAGGCGAACTGCAAAAGCTGCCCCTTGCGCAGGCTGTGTGCTGCATACCAAGGGGATTGCGTGGTGGACTATCCCTCCCCCAAGCCTTCCAGAGTCTTGCCCCGGCGCTCGGTGCAAATGCTGCTGGTGATGAATCAACAGGGGCAGGTTCTGCTGGAAAAACGCCCTCCGGCGGGTATATGGGGCGGGCTGTGGAGTTTTCCCGAGCTGGCCATGGAGGAAAATGCTTCCAGGTGGTTGCAGGCCCGATTTGCCGCCAGGGACGTGAAAATCAAGAATTTGCCGGCGCGCAGACACAGCTTCAGCCATTTCCACCTGCATGTCCATCCGCGGCTAATCCTGCTGCAAAAACCGGGTTGGCAGGTGCTAGATAGCGGCGGGCAGGTCTGGTATAACCTCTCTCAAACGCAAAAGCGCGGCCTGGCGGCGCCGGTGCAGCAGCTGTTGCGGGAACTGAAAGAGGAATTGAAATGAGCCGAATGGTGAATTGTATCAAGCTGGGTAAAGAGGCCGATGGGTTGGATCGTCCCCCTTATCCCGGAGAACTGGGGCAACGGATATTCGAGAATGTATCCAGGGAAGCCTGGCAGGGATGGCTCAAGCACCAGACGATACTGATCAACGAACACCGCCTGTCACCCGTCAACCCCAAGGACAGGAAGTTTCTTGAGGAAGAGATGGAAAAATACTTTTTTGGTGGTGGACCCGCCAATCCTCCGGAATTCAATATCAAGCTGTGATTTTTCTTGACTAATCTGTCTTGTCCGGCTTAAATATGCCGCCTTGCCGCTATTCAAGGCGGCAACGATGCCCAGGTAGCTCAGTCGGTAGAGCAGAGGACTGAAAATCCTCGTGTCGGCAGTTCGATTCTGTCCCTGGGCACCATTTCAAATGAGCCTGCGCCTTTTTGGTGTGGGCTTTGTTGTTATTGCGTTGATGACTATTCGTGCTGCAGCAAAGACATATCCAGCCTGGGGTGAATTTTTTGGTGTAAATACCTGCCGCTACGCCGCCATTGACAACGATATTC
>JALWMK010000132.1 GCA_027083925.1 Sedimenticola sp.
GAGTTTACCCCCACAGAGCAGCGTGTGATCCAGTTGCTGGTCAATCTGGCATTGGAGGATCTCGGGAAAGCCTGGGAGCCGGTTGCCGCCTTGGAATTTATATACAGCAAGTCCGAGACCAACCCCCGCTTTGTCAATATCGCCACGCCTTCCGAGTTGGTTGTGATCACGGGAATAGAGGTTGAACTTGATGGTGGTGGCGGCTTCTTTCACCTGGTATTGCCCTTGAACATGCTGGAGCCGCTACGAGCGCAGCTTGAACCCGGCATGCCAAATATTGAAAACGAGGAAGACAGCGACTGGTTGCAGGCATTGCGTGCAGATCTGCTGAAAGTACAGGTAGAACTGGACAGCACTCTTGTTGAGATCCCCAAAACCCTGGGGGAGGTGTTGCAACTACAGCCCGGCGATGTAATTCCCGTGGATATTGGGGAACAGGTAACCCTCCAGGCTGCTGGCGTGCCCATGGCACAGGGTTGTTTTGGTATCGCCCAGGGAAAAAACGCAATCAAGATTATCGAGCCGCTTGCCCATGCTGCGGCGAAGCAAAAAAATGAACACAGGAGCCAATCATGAGCGAACAAGCAGCCACTGCAATAGAAGAGCCTGACAACACGGCAAATGCTGACTTTTCCACAGAACTGCCGGAGGAGGGCACTGCAACAACCACGCCGGAGAATGAAACAGAGTCCGCGCAGGAGCCTCGGCATCCGGAGTATGAAAGCGCTGCATTCGAGTCCCTGAATACCGATGAGGCGGTGGAATCCATCGAACCCAACCTGGATGTGATTCTCAATATC
Organism: Sedimenticola sp.; assembly: GCA_027083925.1. Taxonomy (GTDB): domain Bacteria; phylum Pseudomonadota; class Gammaproteobacteria; order Chromatiales; family Chromatiaceae; genus Thiolapillus. The sequence goes on from JALWMK010000132.1 coordinate 801, forward strand.
CCGGTAACCCTGTCCATGCAGATTGGACATACCCGCATGACCATTGAGGAGCTGATGCGCCTGAATCGCGGCTCGGTAATAAAACTGGATCGCCTGGCCGGAGAGCCGATGGACATACTGGTGAACGGCACACTTATCGCCCATGGCGAAGTGGTAGTGGTTAACGACAAGTTTGGTATCCGGCTGCTTGATGTAATCAGTCCTGCCGAACGAGTCAAAAAGCTGCGCTGATCTATCATGATGCGCCGATTCTACGGGCTGTTCTTTCTTCTGCTTTCGTTCCCGGTGGCAGCGGAAACCTCGTCGCCCCCTTTACTCAGTGGAAGCGCTGTCAGAACGGATCTGGGCGCACAACTGGTGCAGGTTCTCGGTGGCTTGGGCATGGTGCTGGCCATGGTAGTACTGCTGGCCTGGCTGGCCAAACGCTTTACCCACTCCCGCATGGCGGGAACCAGGGGTTTGCGTCTGCTTGGTGGAATCTCGCTTGGCGCCAAGGAGCGTATCGTACTGGTTCAGGCGGGCGATACCCAGCTGCTGGTAGGTGTTGCGCCGGGAAGATTGCAGACCCTGCATGTGCTGGAAGAACCCATACAGCCACAGGAAGCAGCAGAACCGGATTCTGCAGTTAACGGGTTTGGCCAGAAGCTGGCAAAGCTGCTCAACCAGGACAAGGGAAAAACCGAATAACATGGAAGCCCTCTCACCCCAAAACCGGAAAAACACCCCGTTGGCCAAGCTCACACCCGCCATCAAGGGTGTGCTATTCATGCTATTACTGTTTGCCGGCGGTGACGCACTGGCGCAAACCGGGCTGGCGGCAGTTACCGTCACCCCCGGTGACGGCGGTAGCCAGACCTACACGGTGACCATTCAAATTCTGCTGTTGATGACCGTGTTGAGCATGCTTCCTGCCGCGCTGATCATGATGACATCCTTTACCCGGGTCATTATCGTCCTCGCAATTTTGCGACAGGCACTGGGTACGGCCCAGACGCCATCCAACCAGATCCTCCTTGGCCTGGCCCTGTTTCTTTCCTTGTTCATCATGTCTCCCGTATTCGAGCAGGCATATCAGGATGGTCTCAAGCCATATCTGGATGAGCAAATCGGTTCGGAACAGGCACTGGAAAAAGCCGCCGAGCCTTTCCGGCAGTTCATGCTGGATCAGACCCGCGAGGCAGATCTGCTTATGTTCACGCGGATCTCCGGAAAAAGCAGTCTGCCGTCACGCGATGAAGTGCCGTTTTCCCTGTTGCTGCCTTCTTTTGTCACCAGCGAACTGAAAACAGCGTTCCAGATCGGGTTCCTGATCTTTCTGCCGTTTCTGGTGATTGATCTGGTGGTGGCGAGTGTACTGATGGCAATGGGCATGATGATGCTCTCTCCAATGATTATTTCGTTGCCATTCAAGCTGATGCTGTTCGTGCTGGTGGATGGCTGGTCGCTGATCATGGGCACACTGGCAGCAAGCTTTTACATTTGAGGGTATGCAGATGGCGCCTTTTTTCAATTTGGAAAACAACGCAAAGGGCATGCCCGGGAGCATGGGTCAATGACACCGGAAGCCATCCTTACTGTTGGTGAGAGTGCCCTGAAAGTCACCATTCTGCTGGCAGCCCCGTTACTGCTTTCGGCGCTGGCAATCGGCCTGTTCATTGGCGTATTGCAGGCCGCCACACAGATTCAGGAAATGACCTTGAGCTTTATCCCCAAGCTTATGGTGCTGGTTGTGGCACTAATCGTGGCTGGCCCCTGGATGCTGGGGTTGATCACCGATTTCACCATTCAGCTGTTTGAAAGCATTCCGGATCTTATCGGGGGCGGCTGAAAGGGATGCTGCATTTCACCGGAACAGAACTGATGGGCTGGGCAGGCGGATTGTTGTGGCCATTCCTGCGCATCGGGGCCATGTTTGTGTCTGCGCCGATATTCTCCGCCTCCAGCCTGCCGGTTCGGATCCGGGTTTTGCTGGCGTTGCTGGTTGCCTGGGTGCTGGTTCCTGCACTGCCGGCGACACCAGCAGTGGATCTGATCACTGGCGAAGCTTTTTTGATCAGCATCTACCAGGTGCTCATCGGCGTGGCCATGGGTTTCATACTGCAAATGGTATTTGCGGTTTTCATCATTGCCGGGCAAAGCATCGCCATGGCCATGGGCCTGGGATTTGCATCCGCGATTGACCCACAGAACGGCGTACAGGTGCCGGTCATCAGTCAATTCCTGCTGATCATGATCACCCTGATTTTTCTCGCCCTTGACGGTCATCTGCTGTTTCTGGAGTTAATCGCTGAAAGCTTTCATCTGTTGCCCGTAGGGCTTATGCATCCGGATCCCGGCCAGCTCTGGGAGCTGGCCATCTGGGGCAGCTATATGTTTTCCGGCGGGGTTCTGGTGGCAATTCCCGCCGTCACGGGATTGTTGCTGGTAAATATCGCTTTTGGCGTAGCATCAAGAGCAGCTCCGCAGCTGAATATTTTTGCCGTAGGTTTTCCGGTAATGATCATGGCAGGCTTCATCTTGATCATCCTGATCCTGCCTTCACTGACTTCCCACCTGAGCAAGTTGCTGTTCGATGCCGTGGCATTGATCCGGCAGTTGCTGGTGTCGTAACCAGGAGGAAATATGGCGCAAGGGAGCAGCAGTGGCGAAGAACGCACAGAACAACCCACGCCCAAACGCCTGCGCGAAGCAAAAGAAAAAGGGCAGGTGCCGCGTTCCCGGGAGCTGAACAGCACGATTGTATTGATGGTTGCTGCTGTGGGTTTGATGCTGCTGGGTGGCATGCTGGTAGATGATCTCGCAAACATCATGCACGATGCCCTCACTATCGAGCGCGCCAAAGTTATGGATCCTGCGGCACTGGTGCAGCAGTTTGGCGTAGTTGTCGGCAAAGCGCTATGGATGCTGTCACCACTGCTGGCATTGCTGGTGCTGGCGGCAATGACCGGCCCGGTAAGCATGGGCGGCTTTTCCTTCAGCACCAAGGCCATCGCTTTCAAGGCGTCAAAGCTCAACCCCATTAAAGGACTGGGGCGGATTTTTTCTGCAAAAGGCCTGATGGAGCTGGTGAAAACCCTGGCCAAGTTCCTGCTCGTAGCTGCGGTTTCCATACTGTTGCTCTGGTCCCTGAAAATCGAACTGCTGTCCCTTGCCAATGAATCACTCAGACAGGCTCTCGCACACGCAGGAACCCTGTTCGTATGGGCGTTTCTGGCGCTCAGTTCCGTGCTGGTTCTGGTGGCGGCCATTGATGTGCCGTTTCAGCTCTGGCAACACAAAAAGCAGCTGAAGATGACATTCAAGGAGGTCAAGGATGAAAGCAAGGAAACAGAAGGCCGCCCTGAGGTAAAGGGCAAGATCCGTGCGCTGCAGATGGAAATATCCCAGCGGCGCATGATGGACAAAGTGCCTGATGCTGATGTGGTGATTACCAATCCGACACACTATGCAGTGGCATTGCGTTATGACCGGGAAGGCAATGGGGCGCCGCGGGTGGTAGCCAAAGGTGCGGATCTGATAGCCATGCGTATCAGGGAGGTTGCCCAATCCCATGACGTCACCATCGTTTCTGCGCCACCACTGGCGCGGGCGCTGTATGCCACGACCGAACTGGAACAGGAAATTCCCGCAGAGCTGTATGTCGCAGTGGCGCATATTCTGGCCTATGTTTACCAGCTGGATGCAGCACATGCGCAGGGCAATGATGAACCACCATTACCCGCTGATCTGCCGGTACCAGATGAATACCAATAACCCGAACGCACTGCATGAACACCGTTTCCGGCGGAAGCCGGCAGTGAATTCGCCACAGAGTATGGAAATATGCAAACACAAGCATTGATGGGAAACCTGAAAACGCTCCACCGCAGTGGTCTGGGTACGCCGATATTGTTGGTGGTGATGCTGTCCATGATGGTGCTGCCTCTGCCGCCCATGGCACTGGATGTACTCTTCACCTTTAATATCGCCATTGCATTAATGGTGATCCTGGTGGTGCTGTATACCCATCGCCCCCTGGATTTCGCGGTATTTCCCACTGTGTTGCTGGTAGCTACCCTGCTGCGGCTGTCCCTGAACGTCGCTTCCACAAGAGTAGTGCTGCTGGAAGGCCATAATGGTACTGATGCTGCAGGCAAGGTAATCCAGGCGTTTGGTGAATTTGTGGTGGGGGGCAACTATGCCGTGGGGCTGATCGTGTTCGCCATTATCACAATCATCAACTTTGTGGTTGTCACCAAAGGTGCTGGCAGGATCTCCGAAGTAAGCGCCAGATTCACCCTGGATGCCATGCCCGGCAAACAAATGGCGGTGGATGCCGATCTCAATTCCGGACTCATCACCCAGGATCAGGCCCGTGCCAGGCGTGAGGAGATTGCCAGTGAGGCGGATTTCTATGGCTCCATGGACGGCGCCAGCAAATTTGTTCGTGGTGATGCAATTGCCGGCATCCTGATTCTCGTCATCAATGTAGTGGGGGGCTTGGCGATCGGAATGGCGCAGCATGACCTGACGTTCTCCCAGGCTTCCCACAACTATGCATTGCTTACCATCGGTGATGGTCTGGTGGCACAGATTCCTTCCCTGGTGCTATCCACGGCAGCAGCCATCATCGTTACCCGGGTTGCGGCTGCCAAGGACATGGGGCAGCAGATCAGCGATCAGCTTATTAATAGTCCCAAGGCACTGGCGGTTACGGCGCTCATTATTGGCACCTTGGGACTGGTGCCGGGGATGCCCAACTTTGTGTTTCTGATGCTGGCGCTGGTGTTTGGAGTTGGCGCCTGGCTGATCTATTCCAAACAGAAAAAAAATACAGCAGATGCAGAACAAGAGGAAGAAGTGGCGACGCAGGAAGCCAGTGAGGCGGATTTAAGCTGGGAAGAAGTGGCCCAGGTGGATACCGTGGGTCTGGAAGTAGGATATCGGCTGATCCCGCTGCTGGACAAGGATCAGGGTGGGCAGCTCATGGCGCGGATCAAGGGAGTGCGCCGCAAACTCTCCCAGGAGTTGGGCTTTCTGGTGCCTGCGGTGCATATTCGCGACAACCTGGAGCTGGCCCCCGGCGCCTACCGTATCACGCTGATGGGGGTGCCGGTTGGGGAGGCCGAGGTATATCCGGATCGTGAACTCGCCATCAATCCCGGCCAGGTCTATGGGGAACTGAAGGGTGTCCAGACCCGGGATCCTGCTTTCGGTCTGGATGCCGTCTGGATCAATTCCTCACAACGGGATGAAGCACAGGCATTGGGCTACACGGTGGTTGACACCAGCACGGTCATCGCAACCCACCTGAGCCATTTGCTGCAACAGCATGCTCATGAGCTACTTGGCTACGAAGAGGTGCAGCAGTTGTTGGAGCTGCTGTCGCGTAATTCCCCCAAACTGGTGGAGGATCTGGTGCCCAAGCTTATTCCCCTGGGTGCTCTGCTGAAAGTGCTGCAAAACCTGCTTTGGGAAGGGGTTCCGATTCGTGACATGCGCACAATTGCTGAAACTTTGGCGGAGCATGGACGGGAAAGTCAAAACCCTGACACATTAACGGCAGCCGTGCGGCGAGCACTGTCCAGGCAAATATTTCAACAAATCAATGGAATGCATGATGAACTTAAAGTAATCACTCTTGATCCGCAGTTGGAACAAATCTTGCAGCAAACTATCCAGGGAGCACAGGAAGGGGGCATCGGCATGGAACCGGGCATTGTGGACAGATTGATGACAGACATGAAAGAAATGGCACAAAAACAGGAAATGACGGGTGAATCTGCGGTATTGCTGGTGAGTCCAACACTCAGGGCGTTATTGTCCCGCCTGCTTCGAAGCGCGCTTCCCAGCCTGCACGTTATTTCCTATGACGAAGTTCCGGACAGCAAACAGATTCTGGTAACAGGTAATGTTGGCCGCCAGCTGGAGCAGGCCGGATGAGAACTACACAGGTAACAATATCATGAAGATGAAACGCTATTTTGCCCCGGACATGCGCCAGGCGATCCGCAAGGTGAGAGAGGATCAGGGACCCAACGCCGTCATCCTCTCCAACCGCCAGGTGACCGGTGGCGTGGAAATTATTGCCGCGCTGGATTATGACGAGGCGCTGGTAAACCAGGCACTGGGTGCTCATCAAGGAGCTGAAAACAAGGCTGCGGCAGACGCCTGCGCGCCATCCTATGCCGAAGCAGGAGAAACCAATGAAACACAGGGCAGGGATGTCGGCTGGGAGTGTTCAAGTCAGGAAAGGGCGGAATCCGGAGCATCTTCCCTGAAAAGCATTCAGAAAGAACTCAAGGCGCTGCGCAGCTTCATGGAAGCACCGCTGTTGCAATTTGGCTGGGGTGAAATGCGCAAGGTTCAGCCCCTGCGGGCCAACCTGCTGAAGCGCCTCATGACCCTGGGGCTGACTCCTGATCTGTGCCGGGAAATTGTAGAGCAAGTAGTCACTCAAGGACAGATCGACAACGGCTGGGCGGCATCTTTAATGCACCTCGCGGGCATGGTGCCGGTAGCCGATGATGACATTTTGAGTGGCGGTGGCGTGGTCGCCCTGGTGGGGCCTACCGGCGTGGGCAAGACCACCACGGTAGCAAAGCTGGCGGCACGTTTCGCCTTGCGCCATGGACGCCGCCATGTGGCATTGGTGACCACCGACAGCTATCGCATCGGCGCTCATGAGCAGTTGCGCACCTATGGACGCATACTCGGCATTCCCGTGCAGACAGCGGGTGACCGTGATGAGCTGGCGGCCGTACTCAATCATGCGCGGGATCGCAAGCTGGTGCTCATCGACACGGCAGGGGTAAGCCAGCGGGATTTGCATCTGACAGAAAAGCTCTCCAGCCTTAGTCTGGGAGAGCAGCGTATCCGCAACTACCTGGTGCTGTCCGCTACCAGTCAGGCGCAAGTGCAAGGTGAAGTCATCAAATCTTTTCGCAAGGCAGGTCTGCACCGCTGCATTCTGACCAAGATGGACGAGACCAGCAACCTGGGGGGAACCCTGGCAACCCTGATACAGCATGGCCTGCCTGCAGCCTACATCACAGATGGCCAGCAGGTGCCTGATGACCTTCACCCCGCCAGGGCGGAAAAGCTGGTGAAACATGCCGTACGCTTGATGCAGCAAAGGGAAGAGTCGCTGGCCGAAGAGACTCTGGCATTCGATTTTGGAGGACTTGTCGCAAATGCTCACACATGAAACCAGCCTGCCACGGAACACCAACCAGGATCAGGCAACAGGATTAAGAAGAATAACCCATCCCAAACCCGTGAAGGTCATTGCCATTACCGGGGGAAAAGGAGGCGTGGGAAAGACCAATGTGGCCGTGAACATGGCGCTTGCCCTGGCGGATGAAGGAAAAAAGGTAGTGCTGCTGGATGCGGATTTTGGCCTGGCGAATATTGATGTACAGCTGGGGCTAAGTCCGGAATATGACCTTTCCCACCTGATCAGTGGCGAAAGAAACCTGGAAGAAATCATCATCGAGGGCCCCCGGGGAATCCGGATTATCCCCGCCTCATCCGGCATTGCCCACATGGCCAATCTTAGCCAGGCAGAGCATGTCGGCGTGATTCGCGCCTTCAGTGAACTCAGCTACGATGTGGATTATCTCCTGGTAGATACGGCAGCTGGTATTTCCGATGGGGTGGCATGCTTCTGCCGCGCCTCCCATGAGGTGATTGTCGTGGTCTGTGATGAGCCAGCCTCCATAACAGATGCCTACGCCCTGATCAAAATCATGAACCGGGAACATGGCGTGGATCACTTCCATGTTTTGGCAAATATGGCTCATACCGCCAGGGAGGGGCGTGAGCTGTACAGCAAACTGGCACTTGCCGCAGATCATTTCCTGGATACAACACTGACCTACCTGGGGGTTGTTCCGCAGGATGAGCGCCTGAGAAAAGCCGTGCAGAAACAACGTGCAGTGGTGGATCTGTATCCCGGAAGCCCCTCTGCCACGGCCTTCAAGAAGATCGCCGGCAACGTGGAAAAATGGCCGGGGGCGCGCAATGCAAGTGGTCAGCTTGAATTTTTTGTCGAACGGCTCATCAACGTCGAGCAGGAATTGATTGGAGTGTCATCATGAATATGGCGGCCATTTACCAGGAAGCTTCGGAGCAACTCAGCTATGAGGAAATGGTTGCCAAGCATATGCCTCTGGTCAAGCGTGTTGCATACCACCTGATGGCGCGCATGCCGAACAGTGTACAGCTGGATGATCTGGTTCAGGCAGGCATGGTCGGCTTGCTGGAAGCCATGCAGAACTACGATTCATCCAAAGGAGCCAGTTTTGAAACCTATGCGCGAATCCGTATTCGTGGATCCATGATCGATGAAGTGCGCCGCGGTGACTGGACGCCCCGCTCGGTATATCACAAGGCCAGATTGCTGGCCGAGGCGACGCGTACCGTCGAAAGCCGCGAGCACCGGGCCGCGCGCGATGAAGAAGTTGCCGCAGAACTGGGGATGGATCTTGCTTCATACAACAAGATCCTGACAGACACCAGCGGCTGCCATGTATTGAGCTACGATGATCTGAGCGCTGACAGCTGGATGTCTGATAGCGAAGATGAATCCAAAACCGGCCCGCTGCCGGAACTGCAGAAAACCCTGTTCAAGGAAGGGCTGTCAGAAGCCATTTCCAATCTGCCGGAACGGGAAAAGATGGTGCTTTCACTATACTATGATGATGAATTCAACCTGCGTGAAATCGGTGAAATACTGGGAGTAAGCGAGGCCAGAATCTGCCAGATTCATGCCCAGGCACTCACCCGGCTCCGCTCCAGAATGCGTGACTGGGTGGGTGGGGATGATGACTAGATGCGGCAAGCAAATTGAATGGAACGGGTTTTGTGGCTGATCCAGTCATAAAGCCCTTGTTGCCCGTCTGGCCAGTAGCGCCTACACTGCCAGCAGGCAAGGAGCCGCGGAGGGAGAAACCTGCCCAAGAGCGCCCTGCTTCTACCGGCAAAAAAAAGAAGGATGAGCGCAAGCATATTGATTTGTACGCCTGATTCAGGGAATTGATCCATGTCCGATTTTTCAAATGACAAACCATCCAAGCATTCTGCAGAGAAACCAGCCAGGCAGACGCAGGAGGCACTTGGGTTGGCAGGGGAGAGCGTCGATTTCAATTCTGTGCTCAGCGCAGTATCCGGAAACGGTACACATGACGGCCCTGAAAACCCCGTTTCCGGAAAACACGGGCCACAGAAAGACTTGAACCTCAGCAGCGTGATCGCCAACATACAAGATGAAGGGCCGGCCCTTCCGGAAGGACAAACAGCACCAGAAACGCAAGAACCCCAACCCCCCGCCGAAGATACTGCTCAACCAAACAGTCACCCGCCGATAGAGTCCACCACGAAACCCGAGGAACAAGCCGATTCCCGGCAGCACCAACACGCGCCGCCGGAAGAAAGCCAGCAACCAGTGAATCAGGCGGCTGCCACAGCTGCCACGGGAGAGGCCCGGCTGGCGGAAAGCCCTGTCCCTGTTCCCTGGAGCAGCATTTTGATGCGGGTTCTGATGACCGCACTGCTGGTTGGACTGGCGGGAACAAGCTACCTGCTATACACGCAAGAAGCGGGCATGCAGATGCGTGACGGCAAAATCACTCAACTCAGCGAGGATCTGAAAAAAATGCAAGGGCAGGTGGCTTTTCTCGATCAACAGCTGCAACAGCAACAGAAGCATATGTCAAACCTCATCACCCCGGAGCAGATGCAGGAGCAGTTGAATGCCCAGCGTCAGGATACCGACGCCTGGCTACAATCCGAACTGCGCTCATGGCAATCCAGCAGCCATCCCACTGCCATCGCTGAACCCACAGCAAATGAACAGGGCAAGCCCTCGACAGCAGCGAAAAATGCCGTTTCTCAAGCCCCAGCAGCCAAGCCGGAAACTGTTTCAGCAAAGCAGCCGGTTTCTGAAAACAGGGGCCAGGAAGCAGCAGGGAAGGAAGGAAAAAACGGTAACTGGGTCGTCCATGTGGCATCTTACAGCAGCCGGAATCAGGCAAAGAAAGCCCTGCGCCAGTATGCCAAACAGATTCCTGACGCCAAAATACAAGCGGCCAGGGTGAAGGGAAAAGAAGTGTTCCGCGTCAGCGTACCTGGCTTCTCTTCGAAGAAAGAAGCATTGGCCTATCACAAAGAAATCAGCAAAAAACCGGGCCTGAAGGGGGCGTGGATAAGCAGAAATAGAAATAAAAATATAAAGAATAAACAATAAGTAATATAATATACTGAATATATTGCGTTAACTATATCAACCAATATTGCCAACCGGTTCACATTGGTATATTAAAGATAGCTTTAAGTCTGCCGAACATTGTTAGTAGGCAAACTTTAAGAGATAACCGGCATGCAAAGGCAACCTGCAAAACAACCCGTTTCTGGCTCCTGCATTGAATACACCCCAGGTAAAATATCCAAAATATTCATGCCGGCAAAAAAATGCGCTGCCATCGGGCTGATTTTGCTGATCACCACTTCCTGCGCCTCCAAAATTCCGGCGAACCAATGGACAGCCATCGCGCAGCAAAACTATCCCGGCATGACAAATATCCACCAGGAAGTGAACGTAATCGAAGGAATATACAAAGGGCAAAAGATAGTCGGGTATGTTGACGGCAATGAAGAATGGGTAGAACTGCACAGGCGACCACTCAAGCCAATAGATGCAGCAGAAGCCGGGCAGATCGCCGATGTCATGACCACGGGTTTTGCACTGTCCCAGGGGTTTTCTGAAGCCAACCCTCTTGGGGTTGGCATTTTGCCACTCAAATTCGCGCTTAACTACTATGCAGAACAACAAGGCCTGCGACAATGCGGCAACATCAAAACCTTCCTGTCAGCCACTGGCTGGGGCGCCGCAGCTGCGAATATTGCCACCATTTCAGCTGGCACATTCACTGCAGGAAGCGCAGCAGCAGGTTTGCTTGTCGGAGCGATGGCCTGGAATTACTTCCCGGGTGCAGAGGGATGCGAAGGCTGGCTTGGACAGCCTGTGGAATTAACAATCTTATAGTAGTGGTTGTGCGTCCAGTCCCCTGGACATGCAGGATAGACCCCAAAAT
>JALWMK010000133.1 GCA_027083925.1 Sedimenticola sp.
CTAAAGATAGAGGAATTTGTCCGGGCTGTCTGTGACAAAGTCACATTGGGGATTGCAGGCGCCGAATCCAGCCGCGACCGAGAGCGACGATTTTCTGCTGCTCAAGATCCTTCAGCAGACGGCTGATTACCTCGCGGGAGGTGCCGAGTTCGGCGGCGATCTGTTGGTGGGTGATTGATGTTTTCTCGCCCAACGGGAATATTTTTTCCTGGTTCAGGTAGAAGCCCAGGCGCTCATCCATGCGCCGGAAGGTGACTTCCTCAACTAGGCTGATCACGTCACCAAGGCGGACGGCGATCAGATCCCAGGCGTAGCGCCGCCAGCTGCGGTTGTTGTCCATCCAGTCCTGGATAACAGCGGCGGGAATCACGATGGCTTCCAGCTCGGATTCGCTCACGGCAAAAGCGGGAAAACGTTTCTCGCTGATGATGCATGACAGGGTCAGTATGCAGCATTCTCCCGCTCCCACCCGGTATAAGGTGATCTCCCGCCCGGATTCGGAGAGCTTGTATACCCTGCCGGTACCTGCAAGGACGAAAGCCAGGTGGCTGCAATTGCTGCCTTCGAGACAGATATGCTGCCCGGCGGGAAGAGATACCAGCTGCCCCATACCCAGTACAGACTGGAGGAACGGCTCATTCTTGCCCAAGCCAGGAAACAGGCGCTCAAATCTTTGTTGTAGCTCCATCGTGAAACAGGCTCAGACGATAACCGGCGTAAAATTGAAGCTGGTATCTTTGGTGGCTGGGTGTATGTAGGTTCCTTCAAGGAGGTCTGCACCAAAGGACCAGCACAGGTTGATTTCTTCGGTGTGATTGATTTCCGGAAGGAGGATCAGGATGCTGCGCCTGTGGCATACATTGATGATTCGTTTAATTACGTCATCATCCGCGCCGAGAAGGCTGGTGGATGCGCTCATATAGTGGCTGCCCATAGCTTTCAGGATTTTGATCGCAGCAGGGTGCTCGGAAAAACTGTCGATCATGGTGCTGGTGTCCATCTGATGCAGTGCCGCAATGCAGTTGCGGGAACGCTTGAGGTTCTTGGCGATCTGGGAAAGGCGAAAGGAAATGATCAGCCCCTGGGTCGATACGTCCTCGCGGGTGCTCTGGCGATCCAGCCAGTGCGGGTATTCCGGATTGTGCAGGGAAGCGATGGACTGGGGAATGATGATGTTGGCCTCTGGTTGCTCCAGGTGCATGCGCTTGAGCGTCTGCAGGCCGGTCTTGATCATCCAGCGATCCAGCGCGGATGCCATGTCGGCCATGCCTGCCAGCTTGCGCAGGCTTTTGTAGGACATTCGCTGGCCAGCAGGAGTTTTCAGATGGCAGTGCAGCAAATAGGTTTTGCGATCCGGGAAGCGGGTTTGCAATACCGGATGGAAAACCGGCGCCAGCAGGTCGTCGTCAATCGCCTGTTGCATCAGGCGCATCAGTTTGATGTTATGTTCGGGAGCGCTGTGAGTCATGGTTGTCTGTCAAAGAATATCCGAGGCAAAATCAGCCAGCCGGGATCGCTCGCCACGCAGCAGGGTGATATGTCCGCTGTGCGGCCATTGCTTGAAGCGATCCACTGCATAGGTCAGGCCGGAAGTCGTCTCTGTAAGATAGGGGGTGTCGATCTGGCCGACATTCCCCAGGCAGACTACCTTGGTGCCCGGCCCGGCCCGGGTAATCAGAGTTTTCATTTGTTTTGCGGTAAGGTTTTGCGCCTCGTCGAGAATAATGTACTTGTTCAAAAAGGTGCGTCCGCGCATGAAGTTCAGGGAGTGTATGCGAATACGCGAGCGTAGCAGGTCGTCTGCAGCGGCTCGCCCCCAGTCGCCGCCGCCGGTTTGGGTCAGCACTTCCAGATTGTCCATGAGCGCCCCCATCCAGGGAGTCATCTTTTCTTCCTCCGTACCGGGCAGAAAGCCGATATCTTCTCCAACGGGAACCGTGACCCGGGTCATGATGATTTCCTTGTACAGATTCTTGTCCAGCACCTGTGCCAGGCCTGCAGCCAGGGTCAGTAGGGTTTTTCCGGTGCCGGCGCTGCCCAGCAGGGTGACGAAATCGATATTTGGATCGAGCAGCATGTTGAGGGCAAAATTCTGCTCCCGGTTGCGTGCCTGTATGCCCCATACGGAATGCTTGGGGGCGGTGAAGTCTTCCGCCAGCTCGATCAGGGCGCCATCATCCTCTTCCTTTTCACGCACAATGGCTGCAAAGGGTTGGTCTCCCTCCATGTACAGACACTGATTGGGATACCATTCCCGGGTATCCGGCCCGCTGATGCGATAAAAGGTGTGGCCGGATTCCTGCCAGGATTCCATATCCTTGCCGTGTCTGTTCCAGAAATCCTCCGACAGTTCCCGGGTGCCGCTGTACAGCAAGCTGACGTCGTCCAGCACCTGGTCATTGCTGTAATCTTCCGTGGGAACGCCGATGATGGCGGCCTTGATACGCAAGTTGATGTCTTTGGAGATGAGCATGACAAGGCGATCCGGCATTTTTTCCTGAAGCGCCAGCGCTGCCGCCAGTATGGAGTTATCGGGAGTGTTGCCAGGCAGAGAGTCCGGCAGGTGATTGATCATGCTCCTGGTCTGAAAAAACAGCCTTCCCGATTGGTTTTGCCGTTCATCGCTGCCGAAATTGGGAATCGGCAGGCCAAGGTCGATTTCCGACTTGCTGCTATGGGCAACGATGTCATCGAGAAAACGACTGGCCTGGCGGACATTACGAGCTACTTCCGACATGCCTTTCTTGCCCTTGTCCAGCTCTTCCAGTACGACCATGGGCAGAAAAATATCGTG
>JALWMK010000134.1 GCA_027083925.1 Sedimenticola sp.
GAGGGCACCTCTATTAATTCATGATTGGCATCTACGCACATGAGGGCAGCGATAACTTCGTCGCCTACAGGGAGGTAGGTGAGGGGCGTAAGCTGGGAGCGGAAGCTTTGAAAATCTTGCAAATAGCAGGCTATTTGCTGCGATCTTCGCCTTGTTCTCACTGCCCTCATGCACGAATCTGCTCAAACAGAATTAATAGAGGTGCCCTTGAGTGATTGAAGAAAACCAGCGGCCTGGTGGAATTTCCGGGCTAGGGATCAAACAATGAAACTTGCGAAACAAACAGAAGTCTTAGTGGGAGTGTTCATGGTCATCGGCCTGCTGGCGCTTTTTTTTCTGGCGATGAAGGTCAGCAACCTGGGCACGATAAACACCGGTGACAGTTACCGTGTTACGGCGCGGTTTGACAATATAGGCAGCCTCAAGGCAAAAGCGCCAGTAACCATGGCGGGGGTGGAGATTGGCCGTGTTGTTGAGATCGGTTTCGACAAGGAGCGTTTTCAAGGGGTGGTGGGAATGAATATTTACGCAAACTATGACCAGATTCCCGAGGACACCTATGCCAAGATTCTCACCGCAGGGCTGCTGGGTGAGCAGTACATCGGCCTCGATCCCGGTGGCAGCGATGTTGTGCTGAAAAATGGCAGCGAAATTGAAATAACCCAGTCCGCTTTGGTGCTTGAGGATATCATCGGTCAGTTTATCTTCAGCAAGGCGCAGGAAGGAGAATAAAAATGATGCTGAAAGGATTCATCGCAAGTTTGTTGTTGCTTGTCGGCAGCGGGCTGCAGGCTGCAGATCCGCAACCGGTAGAGTTGATTCGCTCTACCGCAGATTATGTGCTGGAGCAGGTGCGTGCCCGCAAGGCTGAACTTGAAAAAGACAGCAGCGGTATCTACGCCTTGGTGTATAAAAAAGTACTGCCGCATTTTGATTTTCGCCTCATGAGCCGTGGTGCACTGGGAAAATACTGGCGCAAGGCGACCGAGGAGCAAAAAGAGAAGCTGGCTCATGAGTTCCAGGAGTTGCTGGTGCGAACCTATGCGACCACCCTGCTCAACTATTCGGATCAAGAAATCGAGTATCTGCCCTATCGTGGAAAGCCGGGGGACAAGCGGGTAACCGTTTCCACCCGCGTTCACGATGGTGGTTCCCCTCCGGTTCCCATCAACTACCGGCTTTACCGCCAGGACAACGGTGGTTGGAAAATCTACGATGTGGTGGTGGATGGTGTGAGCCTGGTGTCCAACTACCGGGGCAATTTTTCTGCAGAGGTAAAAAAAGGCGGTATTGATGGCCTTATTTCCACCTTGCAGAAGCACAACCGAAAACTGCGGGGGGCATGATCCCGTGTCCAGATGGGACCTGAAGGGGGCGCTTGATTTGTCCACGGTGCCTGACCTGTGGGAAGAGATGGCGGCCCAGATTCGCAGCAACCAACAGCTGACTATATCCCTGGCCGGGGTGGAAAGCGCCAGCAGCGCGGCGCTGGCCCTGCTGCTGCAGGGGCTGGACGAGGCGCAGAACGTAGGCTGCAAACTGCACTACGAGCATATTCCCAAGGATTTGCAAGCCCTGGCCAGGGTCAGCAATGTACAGAAACTTCTGGGTGCATAGGGGGAATCCCTGATCAAGTCGTGAACTCATATCTCGGCTCCCTGCATCTACGGTCAGTCGCGGATCTTTGGCGACCGGATTCCATAGCGCCGGGCATGAAAGTTTATTATCATCACAGGCTGTTTTGAAAAAGCCAGGCCATGATGAATGGATAAACTTGTGATTACCGGTGGCGCATCTCTGGATGGTGAGGTGCGGATCTCCGGCGCCAAAAATGCAGCGTTGCCGATTCTGGCTTCTGCGCTGCTAAGTGATGGCATTGTGCGCCTGAGCAATGTTCCGCATTTGCAGGATGTCACCACGACCATCGGTCTGTTGGGGCGCATGGGTGTGGGCATTACCGTCGATGAGCGCATGACCATCGAAATTGATCCCTCCACCATTAACAGTTTTGCCGCTCCCTATGAGCTGGTGAAGGTCATGCGCGCCTCCATTCTGGTGCTTGGACCCCTGCTGGCGCGTTTTGGCCAGGCGGATGTTTCTTTGCCTGGTGGCTGTGCTATTGGCTCCCGGCCCGTGAACTTGCACCTGGATGGCCTGCGCGCCATGGGGGCGGATATTTCGGTGGATGGTGGTTATATCAAGGCCCGCGCCAAACGCCTGCAGGGTGCGCGCCTGGTGATGGATGTAGTGACGGTCACTGGCACCGAAAACCTGATGATGGCGGCCACACTGGCGGAAGGAAAAACGCTGATCGAGAATGCCGCACGGGAGCCGGAAGTCGTGGATCTGGCCAAGTGCCTGATCAGCATGGGAGCCGATATCGAGGGCGCGGGGACGGACACCATCGTCATACGGGGTGTGGAACATTTGCATGGAACCTCGTACTCTGTGATGCCGGATCGTATCGAGACAGGAACCTTTTTGGTGGCCGCCGCTATCAGCCACGGCCGTGTCAAGGTGCGGGACACCGACCCGAACCTGCTGGACGCGGTGCTGGCCAAGTTGCGAGAGGCAGGCGCAAAGCTGAAAATCGGCAAGGACTGGATTGAATTGGATATGCAGGGCAAGCGTCCCCGCGCCGTGGATATTCACACGGCTCCCTATCCGGCCTTTCCTACGGATATGCAGGCGCAGTTCACGGCCTTGAACGCTGTGGCGGAAGGCGTGGGCACCATTACGGAGAATGTGTTCGAAAATCGCTTCATGCATGTACAGGAAATGCAGCG
>JALWMK010000135.1 GCA_027083925.1 Sedimenticola sp.
ATCATGCTCCTGGGAGGGGCTCTGCTTGGCTACTATTTTTTTCATGGCGAAGTACTGGCCACTGCCGCAGTCTCCATCACCTTTCTTTTTATTGCGATGCTCGCCGACAAGGTTCTGCGTTTTTCAATGTAGGGCACCTCTATTAATTCTGTTTGAGCAGATTCGTGCATGAGGGCAGTGAGAACAAGGCGAAGATCGCAGCAAATAGCAGGCTATTTGCAAGATTTTCAACGAAGTTATCGCTGCCCTCATGTGCGTAGATGCCAATCATGAATTAATAGAGGTGCCCTGTAGGTGACGAGATGGATTTTTTACATGATACAAATCAATAAAATACTGATCATTGTATGCTGCCTGTTTTCATCGGCAGTCCAAGGCCAAGATTATACCTTTCTCGTTGGCGGAGGAGACAAACCCTCCAACTCCCAAGTGCAGATCGAATTGAACGTCAAATGGATCGAGGGAATACTGCGGGACAGCGGGTACACACCACGGATCTTCTTCACGGACGGACAGGCACCAGAGCCAGACGTGCTTACACACACCGGGCCGGAAGATGACGCAGCCGCGACACTGGAACCGCTAGCCCGAATAATGGGTGAATACGGTGACAATTACCTGGCTTTCAGAAATAACGAAGTGCCAAACATAGAAGCCTCCACAGATGCCACAAAACTATCAACGACACTCAAGGAAGCATTTGCATCGATGCGGCCTGGTGACCGCATCTTCTTTATCTATCAGGGGCATGGCACATGGGAGAAAGACAGCGGTAACAACGCGCTACTACTCTGGAATCACACCCGCCTCTCCGCCGTGGAATTTCAAGAATTGCTGGATGCGCTTGACCCTGGAGTACAATTCCGGTTTTTCTTTCCACAGTGTTTTTCCGGTGCATTTCTACGGCTGGCAGATGCCAGCCCCCTGGCATACAAGGATTCCACACAGGCGGCACAGTGTGGTTTTACCGCAGTATCGGCAACCAAACCTTCTGAAGGTTGCACAGTAAGTCTGAAAGCAGATGATTTTCGTGATTATTCCACCTATTTCTTTGCAGCACTGGATGGAAAAACCCGCTTGGGGAAACCCTTGAATGGATCTGCGGATGAAAACGGTGATGGCGCCATCTCATTGCATGAGGCCCATATGTATTCACTCGACAATGCCTACAGCACCGATCTTTCCCGCTCAACCAGCGAGGACTTCCTTGAGCAATGGCAACCCTGGTATTTAAAATGGAAGGCGGATATACGCGATATCCCAGACAACCTGTTTGGCAAGCGGGCACATAGGATCGCCGCTATCAATAGCTATACCGGGGAAGGCCCCGCCCTGAAGAAAAGGCTCTTCAAACAGCGTAAGCAATTTGTGGAAGCAGTGGAATCTTTGCATGCAAAACAAGCAGATCTCGAGACGCGCCAATCACAGCTGCACGAGGAGCTGAAAGCCCGCTTGCTAAATCACTGGCCGGAACTTATGTTACCGTATACCGCCGCCTATAAAGCACTTATGGATAATCAACTCGATACGGTGCTGGAATGGATCGATGCCCAAGAAGATTATCATCAGCTGGCTGCAATGCAGGATGAAAATATGTCTCGAATGAAAGATTTGCTCGACCTGCAAAGAAAAATCACCCAGATCGACAAGATATTTCGCATGATCCAGCTAAGCCGGATTCTGGAACAGCTTAAAGTTTATGGCAGAGAGGAGGATCTGGCTGCCTACCAGCGCCTATTATCCTGTGAAGACAACCCCCTCTAGACTTGATGTTTTTGACCCGTCCCTCTCAACAAACGTGGGTTATGTTGAGAGGACAACCCAACAACACAGAGCCATACTTGAGAGGACAGGTCAAACATCTTGTCTAGGGTACTGCGTCAGGACTAAAGAGGCTGTAGCCCACCAATAATGGGCATCTCAGCTTCCCGTCAGGGAACCTGCTTCAACCTGCGCACCTGGTTCAGCAACTCTGGATCATCCCATTCCCGCCCACCAATAGCGCGATACACCTTGCGTCCCCATTGATCGATGACAAAGGTCGTCGGCAGGCCTTTTACTTCCCAGGCTTCGCTGACGCTGGAATCCGTATCCAGCAACAAGGGAAATTCCACGGGATAGCTGGCAGTAAATTCGAAAACGGTATCTTCATCTTCCCCGACGTCAATGGCCAGCATCATGATTCCCTCTTCACGCAGCTGTTCCCAGGCGCGCTGCATGGAGGGCATTTCCTCACGGCAGGGCGGGCACCAGGTCGCCCAGAAATTCACGATGATCACTTGCCCCTTGTAGTCACTGATACGGTGCGTATTGCCCTCCACATCTTTCAGGGTGAAATCCGGCACGAAGGGTTTGTCCGGCAGGGCAGTCATGCCTTTTCCTGCCCCATGGGATGCTCCGGCAATCAACAACGCAAACAAAAACGGTAATATCATCTTGTGTATAGACATGGGCACTCTCTAGTTCATTTTTTCCGGGGCGCACTGCAGACCAGAAAGGGTGACTGCAAGGGGATTCTCATCAAGTTTCAGCTGCATATGCAAATCAAAGCTCTGGCCGGGGGGCAGTCCAAAAACCATCATCCCCCAGTTACTAAGACGAACAGTAACAAAGCCCCATTCAGAGTCAGCCATGCGTTCCGGGGCAAGGCGTGCTCCGCAGGAAATGGCCCAGCCCTTGCCAAGGAGCACAACGCAGTACCGGGACGCCTGGCTGACTCCCTGCGGGCGGCCTCTGGATGGTCATCCGCTGTGTTGCGGCGACTTGACAGGGGAGTGCCCTGCCGGCGTCGCCGCGCCTTGCCGACTGACCATCCAGAGGCCGCTGAGTGAGGCTTTGTTACTGTTCGCCTTAGTATAGTCACCTGGTTCAAAATGCTGCTGCGTAGGCATCAAAGACCAGTGCAAGGCAATACGGGCAGCCTTGGGAATGGCATGTTCCTGCAGGCCTGTTTTCCAGTGCTCCCGCACCAACATGCGGGTTTCCTTGCCCTTTTGCACGACCTTCCATGTCGCCAGATCAAAATCCAGGGGCGCAGTTCCATCATTGCGGAACATGGTGCCAAAAAAGCAGGAAGTCGCAACCTCACCCGCCGCTGTTGCCGGAAAGCCCCGCCCCAGAAGATAGGCGCGGGTTTGATCCGGCAGGCGCTGCACCAGACGCAGGGAAACGCCTTCATGAACCCACTGCCAGGTGCGCAAGCCGGTATTTTCTCCAACTTCCACTGTGACTGCCGCTGCTGTGACGCCTGCCAGCAACAGGAAGCCCAGGGAAATCATACGCATATCAGCCCGTCTCGTTCGTATCGACAGGAAGTCCTTCCAGGCGCCATTCCGGCAGCCCCCCGTCCAGCCGGGTGGCAGACACGCCTTTTCCCCGGAGCAATGCGACTGCATCGAAGGCAAGCACACAATGAGGGCCACGGCAATAGGCCACGACTTCCTGCCCGGTATCCAGTTCATCCAGGCGTGCTTCCAGCTCCGCCAGAGGCACATTGATCGCTCCCGGCACATGTCCGGCTGCATACTCCTCCGCAGGCCGTACATCGAGCACCGTTACCAACCCTTCCCTTGCCCTTTTCAGCAATTCAGCTGCTGGCAGTGGCTCCAGGTTATCTTTTACCGTGAGAAAACTCTGAATCAGTTGCTGTACGTCCGACAGATGGCGTTCAGCAACCTCACGCAAGGCATTCAGCAACGGAGGCACATCATCACCGCTGATGCGGTAAATGACCTTCTGCCCTTCCTTGCGCGAACTCACCAGACCCGCCTGGCGCAACTGCTGCAGGTGCTGGGAAGTATTTGCAACACTCAGGCCCGATGCCTTGGCCAGTGCATCAACACTGCGCTCGCCCTGGGCCAGAAACTCCAGCAGCTCCAGACGATGGCCGTTACTCATGGCCTTGGCCACCCGGGCGAACTGGGCAAAAAGCTCTTTCTTGAAATCGCCACTAGACATCCTGTTCTCGACTTCCACTCTATTGTTCGTTAGATTGTTTGAATAATATACACAAGAATGGCATGCACTCAAACCTCCTTTTTCCGGATCGGGTTATTATGAGTACAGAAACGCAGTTACTGTTTGTATACAACGCGGACAGCGGCACATTCGATAGGCTGGCGGATATTGGACACAAAATCTTCTCGCCAGGCACCTATTCCTGCGCCTTGTGTGCAATCACCCATGGCATATTCCGGGAAAAGGAGCAATGGCGGTCTTTCGTGGCATCATTGCCGGTAGAATGCATATTTCTCCACCGTGACGAGTTTCTGCTGCAACATCCTGGATTCCAGGGGCAACTCCCCGGTGTTTTTCTGCACACGGCCAACAGGCTCACACCCTGCCTTTGTGCAGAGCGGTTGAAATCCTGCCGTGATATGCGGGATCTGCAACAATTGATTTGTACCCACTGCATCAATGAACCAGAGGAACCTTCCCGATGAAATGGCTGACCATACTGATCTTGCTCTTCCTTGGCAACGCACAGGCAAGTGAAATTTCTTTCAAATACAACGGCACAACCCTACGCGCCAATCTGGAAAAAACCGACAGCTGGCCCAAGGGGCCGGTGTTGCTCATGACTCATGGCACCTTGGCACACAACCGGATGGAGATCATCTCCACTTTGCAGGAGTTATTCAAGGAAAACGGCATCAGCAGCCTGGCCATCAATTTGAGCCTGGGGTTGCAGAATCGCAAAAGCGCCATGTATGACTGCGCCACCCCGCATACCCATAAACACGGGGATGCAATGAACGAAATTTCCGCCTGGGTGGAATGGCTGAGATTTGAGAACGTCAAGGAGATTATCCTGCTGGGGCATTCCCGCGGAGGCAATCAGACTGCATGGCATGCGATGGAGCAAAGCGAACCGGTGATCACCAAGGTCATCCTGGTCGCACCCCAAACCTGGTCGGCCAGCAATGCTGCCAAGAACTACGAAAAGCGCTACGGGAAGCCTCTGGCAACGCTTCTTGACAAGGCCAATGCCTTGATCGAGGCAGGTAAAGGCCAACAAATGATGGAGCACACAGATTTTCTCTATTGCAAGGACACATCTGTCACCGCTGAGACATTTGCCAGCTACTATCAACCGGATGAGCGCATGGATACCCCTTTTCTGGTGGAAAAAATCCGGCAACCCATCCTGTTGTTCGTCGGATCGGAAGACAAGATCGTCAAGGGATTGCAAAAGAAACTGCAAAAACTCTCCGGCTCGGATAACCTGACCATCGAGGTTATGGACGGCGCTGATCATTTCTTCCGCGATCTCTATGCAGAAGAGCTGGTTGAGCGTGCGGTGGAGTTCATCCAGGAATAGCGCTTCGGTTCTTGCAATTACAGCAGCGATCCTGTTTTCTTCCAGCTGCACTTCTGTCGTGCCCAAGGCTTCAGGGCACGGTGCGCTGGCAAGGGTGATCCCTGGACCAGCGTTGCAACACAGAGGCGGGAGCTGATTTCGTGGTTACTGACGAGTCTTCAAGCAGCGAAAGAAAAGCAGGCAGCAAACCGGAAGCGGCCACCTTGGCAAGCCGCAACTGGCATGCGCAAGACATCCAGTTTGCCTTCGACACCCTCAAAACCACGGCTGCCGGCCTGACCGTGGAAGAGGCGTCCCGGCGACTGGGCAGCTTCGGATCAAACCAGCTTTTGGAAGCACAGACCAGCAATCCCCTGCTGCGTTTCTTCCATCACTTCCACAACGTACTGATTTATGTGCTGATTGCCGCCGGCCTGGTCACGGCGTTACTCGGGCATTGGGTGGACACCGGGGTGATTGTTGCCGTGGTAATTCTCAATGCCGTGATCGGCTTTATGCAGGAAGGAAAGGCCGAGACCGCCCTGAAAGCAATCCAGCAAATGCTTTCCATGAATGCCCTGGTACTGCGCGATGGCCGCAAAACCGTCATCCCGGCGGAGGATCTGGTGCCCGGAGACGTAGCTTTCCTGCAATCTGGTGACAAGGTGCCTGCAGATCTGCGGTTGTTCCAGGTCAAGGGACTGCAGATCCAGGAATCTGCACTCACCGGGGAATCCCTGGCCATAGAGAAATTCGTTGACCCCGTTCCCGAAGAATCGGTAGTGGCTGACCGCCGCTGCATGGCCTATTCGGGAACACTGGTCACGCATGGCCAGGCACGGGGTGTGGTGGTAGCCACCGGCACACATACGGAAATTGGACGCATCAGTGTACTGGTATCGAAAACAGCGTCGGTAACCACGCCACTGCTGCGTCAAATGACTCAATTCGGCCACTGGCTTACGGCCGTGATTCTTGGCGTTGCCACCTTTACCTTCACCTTTGGCCTACTGCTTCGGGACTATATGGCTGCGGAGATGTTTCTCGCCTCAGTAAGCCTGGCAGTGGCGGCAATTCCCGAAGGCCTGCCTGCTATCATGACCATCACTCTGGCCATTGGCGTTGAGCGAATGGCCCGCCGCAATGCGATCATTCGCAAGCTGCCGGCGGTGGAAACCCTGGGGGCGGTGTCTGTTATATGTTCAGACAAAACCGGCACGCTGACCCGGAATGAGATGACGGTGCGCACGGTTTCCACCGCTGGCAACCTGTTTCAGCTGACAGGTACAGGATATGACCCCCATGGTGAAATTCTGTCTCCAGATGCAGGCAGCCCGGATACGCAAAACGAAGCCTTGTTGCAGGAGATCCTGCTGGCAGCCATATTGTGTAACGAAAGCACGTTTGAGTACAGCAACAACGGCTGGATCGTCCAGGGCGACCCAATGGAAGGAGCTCTTCTGGTGGCTGCCATGAAAGCAGGCCTGGACATCGAAATAGAAAAAAAACGCTATCCCCGTACCGATCTAATACCTTTTGATTCGGAATACCGCTTCATGGCAACACTCAACCATAGTCATACGGGGACTGCATTCATCTACCTGAAAGGCGCTCCTGAACAAGTACTGGAGATGTGCTCCGGACAAAAACAACATAATGGCGGTCAGTCACTGAACAAGGCATATTGGCTGGAGCGCATCGAGGAAATGGCGCAGCAAGGCCAGCGGGTACTGGCAATCGCACACAAGCCCGCCAGTAGAAACCAGTCAGAGCTGACGTTCTCCGATGTCGAAAACAACCTGACCATGCTTGGCCTGTTTGGCTTCATCGACCCACCGCGACAGGAAGCAGTTGAAGCAGTACAGTCCTGCCACCAGGCCGGTATCCAGATAAAAATGATTACCGGGGATCACAGTGCCACAGCTCTCACCATCGCCCGGCAGCTACATCTGCACAATACCGGCGAAGTGCTCACCGGCCGTGAAATAGAAGCCATGAGCGAAGAGGAATTGCTGCAACAGGTGCAAAATGTAGACGTATACGCACGCGTCAATCCCGAACACAAATTGATTCTGGTGCGGCTGCTGCAGAAACACGGTTTGACTGTCATCATGACCGGCGATGGCGTAAATGACGCTCCCGCGTTGAAGCGGGCCGATGTAGGCATCGCCATGGGCCGCAATGGCACGGAAGCTGCAAAAGAAGCGGCTGAAATGGTACTGGCGGATGACAATTTCGCTTCGATCACCGCTGCAGTGGAAGAAGGGCGCACGGTTTACGACAATCTCAAAAAGGCCATCCTGTTTATCCTTCCAACCAATGGTGGACAGGCATTGACCATTCTTGCTGCCATCATGCTTGGCTTCCATCAAATGCCGTTGACTCCAGTGCAGATACTTTGGGTGAATATGGTGATATCCGTTACCTTGGCCCTTTCTCTGGCTTTCGAGCCACCCGAAAAGAATGTCATGCGCCGCCCGCCACGCGATACAAGCAAACCGATCCTGACGGTCTATCTTCTCTGGCGCATCGCCTTTGTGTCCATAATTTTGATGGGTGGCACATTCGGGCTTTTTCTCTGGGAGATGGGACAAGGCGCCAGTATCGAGCATGCACGCACCGTCGCAGTAAATACATTGGTCATGTTTCAGGTATTTTATCTGCTCAACTCGCGCTACATCGCCAACTCAATATTCAGTTGGGATCGATTTACTAGCAACCCCTATGTGCTGATTGCCATTGCTGTGCTGATCATTCTCCAGCTTGGATTCACCTATCTGGCGCCAATGCAGGCTTTATTCGGCACCACGGCAATTGATTTAGCCGTGTGGGTGTACATCGTGGCAGTTTCTTCTGTGGTGTTGTTTCTGGTGGAGCTGGAGAAATACATTGTGCGCCGCAGAACCATGTCAGAGAACCGGTGACAGCAAGGCACTGCTCTTGGCCTTCAATTGCACCCACAAAGGTTCTTGTTGCAGATCAAAATCCTTCCGTTCCGTGGAGTTTGACAAATCCTCCTCCAGCATCTGCTCCACCCGGGCGGCGAACAGAGGATCAGCGGTCGCCGCCGTTACCTCGAAGTTGAGGCGAAAAGAACGGTTGTCGAAATTCACCGTGCCAATCAGCGACAGACAATCATCAATCAGTACAGTTTTCTGATGCATGAAGCCCCGCTTATAAAAATAGATTCTCGCCCCCAGTTGCGACAGCTTGCTCAAATAGACATTTGCTGCATTGCTGGCAAACCAGTTGTCGTTCTGTTGCGGGGTAAGAATACGCACATCCAGGCCTTTCAGCAGCGCCAGATACAAGGAAACCTGGGTCGTTTCATCGGGAATGAAATAGGGCGTCGCAATCCAGATACGTTTTTTCGCCGAACTGAGCACCGTGGTAAAGAACAGGCTTGCCGTCTCCAGTTCATCCGCAGGCCCGCTGCCCAGCACAAGCACATCCTGCCCCTCACCTGCAGGAACGCCTGGCGCGCCCTCGGGAGTCCAATTCAGGCCAGCCAGGAGTTCATGATCCGCCCAGTACCAATCCGACCAGAAAACAGACTGTGCCACCAGCGCCGCAGGACCCTGGATATGCAGATGCGTATCCCGCCAGGGGCTGAGCTTCCTGTCCTTCCCCAGATACTCATCCCCGATATTCAGGCCGCCCATCCAGGTTTCCTTTCCATCCACCACCATGATCTTTCTGTGATTGCGGAAGTTCAGCTGGAAAGGGTTTTTCGCTCCCTGGGTGGTGTTAAAAGAAGTGATTCTTACTCCAGCGGCCCGCAGCTCCTCCAGCCAGTTGTCTGAAAGTCCCGCACTCCCCAGTTCATCATAAAGAACATGCACAGCCACACCTTGCTTCGACCGGGCCGCAAGCAGATCTCCAAAGCATTTGCCAGTGGCATCTTCCTGCAAGATATAACACTGGAACAGGATATAGTTTTTCGCGCGCTTGATGCCATCTTCCAGACTGCTGTAGGTTGCTTCGCCATCAATAAGCAACTTCACCCTGTTGCCGCGCAAAAAAGGCGTGGTGGTAAGTTTTCTGATGGTCTCAAACTCTGGAAAGTGCGCGGGGTTCTGCACGATATAAGGCGCGAATGCCTCTTCTGCCTTCAACTTGTCTTCCCTGATTACCAGGTAGCTGTCTTTCAGGGCATTGACATAGCCTTGAAATTTGCTGCGGCCAAATACCCAGTAAGCAGGAACCGCCAGGATGGGCATGACGCCAAGGCTAATCACCCAGGCAATAGCCCCCTGGGAAGTGCGTGCATGCAAAACTGCGTGTATGGCACTGGCCAGCCCGAAAGCCTGGAGCAACAGATACAGGATGCTCATCGCCAGGACAAAGACCCCGGCAAATCGCCAGACCCGGGCAATTGGTTCTGGTACGAATTGCTACTGCTCAACAGCCCTGGCTCCCAGGTCATGCAGCAGCCTCTGGTACACACTGTTTTCCTTCAGCAATGTTCTTGCGATACGAATCAACTTGTCCGCCTGCTCTTTCCTCAAGGAAAAACTGGTGGGAATTCCATTAAAATACGCCCTCTCTTGCTTGTCCTGAATACCCGTAATACTCAGGTCGATAAAATACGGGGTAATTGGATGCTCTGGCGTCGACAGGGTTTGCGCCCACTCGATCAGTTTGCGCTTCAGCAGGGAATTGGTTTCTGTATTGTACAGGTGCATCTGAATATCTGTTACTGCAGTCAAGGTATCTGCGATGGAAGGAAGCTCCCTGCCCCGCCCAATATCGGTATGCCCCGTAGTCGATGCATCAACGACGATAACAACCAGGCGTTTTGGTTGATTTCCCCTGAAAGTGCGTTCATATACCTCCCTGACATTCCCTGACAGACCCACATTCCGCAAAATGGTACGCAAGCCAAGGTTATCTGTAATCCCACCATCAACCAGCGTTACATAGGGAGGAGCATCCTTGTTCAGGTAGAAATTCAGAGCGTCCACAACTTCCTGCAGACGTTGATCACCTTGTTCTTCTGCCCGTTTTTCAGCATCGTTCAACCAGGCCGGTTTCCGGAAATGGCAGTCTTCATGGCGTTTTAACAATATGGGTGCAAACAGCACCGGCACCGCGGAGGAGGCGGCGACAGCTCTGGCCACCTTGAATTGGGATAGATCAGAGCACAGAAAATCAAATTGCGGCTGGATAAAGACAAATTGACTGCGGGAATTCAGATCCGAGGCATTGATAAGAACAAAAGGCCCCTTTGAATGACGCATATCTGCAAATGTCTTGCCACGGAAGATATGCTTGTCGTAATAGTTCACGGCAACTTCCGTTCGGCTGACGGTAGAAAAAATGCGCCGTACAAGATTGAAGAATCCAAGCAGTTGGCTGCTTAAGTCCCCCTGCACATCCTTGTACAGAAATACGGTTCTGAAATCCTCAAAAATCCGGTCCCCAAACAACCCATAATAGGCCGAGGTAAAGCTGCCACCGGATACAGAACTGATCCTGTCTACCTCATCCAGCAGGCGCATTTCTTTCCCAGCTGCCCGGTATGTGGTATCCCTGAGTTCTTCCAACACCCCAAAAGAAAGCGCTGCCGCCCGGGTTCCCCCACCAGAAAACGCCAGCAGCAACAAGGTTTCTCCTACAGGATGGTCCTTGGTATAGTGAGAAGCGCTGTAACGCTGCTCCCCTACCGGCGGTCTGGAGACGGGTTCATTCTCGATATTTCCCATGGAAGAGCATCCACTGGCCAGCACCACCAATATCAGCAACCAGCCACCAACAAATCTCTGGCAGGCATTTTCCATTTCAGGTACACCTTTGAACACAGAAGTTTTTCTCCAGTATAAAGTGTTGACTATCCAATACTTGATGCTGGCAATGATGCACTGTACAGCCGGATCGGGCAATTCTTTCGCAATCACACAGCTCCCGGCAAGCCCGGAAATTCCACATCCTGGTGCAATTTCCGGGCCAGACATCAATCCAAACCACTCACGAGCCGGGAATCTAACAGGCGGTACGCCACACAAGGGCATGCAGCCATTTTCAATGACCATAACTCACTGAAAATGCATGAAAAACAATAAAGGCCAGCCGAGTGCCGGTTGGCCTTTTGTTATTGGTCGGAGCGAGAGGATTCGAACCTCCGACCCCCACAACCCCATTGTGGTGCGCTACCAAGCTGCGCTACGCTCCGTAAAGAGCGGGCATGGTAGGCGTAGCCGGAGCGATTGTCAATACTGGCGAAGCTCTTTGTTACGAGCAAATAAACTGTCCGGAGTTGTAGCACACGATCTGTCCGGTTTCATATTCACCCAGGAGGTGAATTATGAGACCAACAGAATTGCTACAGGAGATCCGGAAAATGCGATTTGAAGA
>JALWMK010000136.1 GCA_027083925.1 Sedimenticola sp.
TTTGCAAGATTTTCAACGAAGTTATCGCTGCCCTCATGTGCGCAGATGCCAATCATGAATCAATACAGGCGCCCTTAACGACTCTACTCACGGGATTCTGTGAAGCGGGGTGTAATTTCATAGAAACCCTCTTCTCCAACTCTAGCAGATCAGGAGGTGCGACATGAACCCCTTCTCTTAAGGGGCTGCCATTATTTTCCGGGCTCAGCCATACATCTTTTGGGGGGTGCGGATGGTTGGGTGTATAGTTTGCTAAACGTGCGATTGATATAGGACGCTACACTGGCTGCTGGACTTGCAGGTAGAGTCCAAGACAGGGTACCTCGACACGAGTTGGCAGAAAGAATCAACCAGCCTGCAGAACAAAACGCCAGGGCTTTTGCTGGTCTTCTTCACTAGCGTAGCCTATGCCCACCCGAGGGGTGGTGAGGATCAATTTTTCTTCTGGTAACTGTGCATCTTCGAGCCACAGGGCATTGGATTCCACTGACAGTGCATTCAACTTCCGGTCTACGGCCAAAGCCTGGCAGAGCTTTCCCGGCCCGTCACAGAGCCTCCTTTCCGCCGCGTTGCCGCGCAGTTCCTGCATGATTTTCACGCCAAGAACGGGTCGCAGGGCGCGAATTAGCACTGCCTGGGGGTGCCCCTGCTCGCCTGTGACAATATTCAGCATGTGGTACATGCCATAGATGAGGTAGACGTAGTAATGCCCGGCTGCATCGTACATGACCTTGGTGCGTGGCGTGCAGCCTCTGGAGGCGTGGCAGGCACTATCGTCTTCACCCAGATAGGCTTCGGTCTCGATGATGATCCCGCCCAGGGTTTCACCACGATGGCGGCGCAGCAGGGGCTTGCCCAGCAGGTTACGGGCGACAGTCACCGCATCTTTGCTGAAGAAGTCCTGCGGCAATCTGCTCATGCCTCGATCAGAATCTCGCTATCGACGACCCGGAAAGAGACTGGCTCCAGGCTGTCGCCAGTGCAGGGGCCATGTAGGCAATAGCCGTCTTCCGGGCGAAACAGGGCGCCGTGGGTGGCGCATTGCAGGGATCTACCACCCGCATCGAAGAACTGATTTGGTTGCCATTCCCGGTTGATGCCGGTATGCGGGCAGCGGTTTTCGTACACAAAGATATTGTCATCCTTGTGCATGACAATCAGCGACACAACGCTGCCATCCTCCCGGGGCAGGCGGTATCCTTTGGCATCTGTTGCCTCCAGGTCATTCACTCTGCATATGGGCCGCCTGTTCAACCCACAGCCCCTGTCTGGCACATTTCCCGGATGCCAGGTGCACGGCATGGGCCAAAACACCTTTCAGGGGCAACTCCTGTGTCATGGCATGAATCACCCCGGCATTGAAAACATCCCCGGCGCCCAGGCTATCCACCACGGTGATTCTGGGGGCAGGCTGATGAAGTATTTCGTTCCTGGAAGACGCGCACCAGGCGCCAGCTTCCCCCCAGGTAACAAATGCGGGTCGGGACAGTGGCTGCAGCCGCAAAAAATCCGGGGGGTGTTCATGACCGCAATGCTGCACATAGCTTCGGGAAAACAGTAGTACGTCAGGCAGACCGAACAAGGCTTCAATGCCCTCCCGGGGTTTTTCCACTTCCAGAGAGCAGGGGATGCCCGCCTGCCTGGCCTTCTTCAACATCGGGCCAAGGGCGGGAACATGCCTGCCTTCGAAATGAATCCAGTCATAGTCATCGAGATGGAGCTGATCAAAGGATGGAAAATCATATTCTGGCAGATCACGGTAGTGCATGATGGTGCGGCTGCCGGTGTCGGTGCTGAGAGCGATAAAGGAGGTTGGCAGCTTTCCCGTCAGGGGACGGCGCACCGGTGCAAGATCCACCTGATGCCTTTCCAGGTCTTCAGCGACAATCTGTGAATCCGGCTCCCGGGGCAGTACTCCCGCCCAGCTGCAGGTATGCCCCAGCTGGCTGAGAATCACCAGGGTGTTGGTTGCATTCCCTCCCCGTACCCGGCGCTGCGCCAGCACACGCACTTCTGCATCTTCAGGGGGGTAGGAAGCCAGGGTGTTGACAATATCCACAGTGGCTATGCCGACTGCCAGAATACGGGACATGGGACGGATTACAGATTCAAGTCAGTCACTGGAGGTGCTTGTGAGCAGGGAGATCAATTCTCCCTTGCCGTTGAGCAGGGCGTACAGCTCCAGCGCCAGGAGCAGCGCCACTGAGCCAAGCAGAACCCCCAGGAACAATCCTTTGAGATAGGGTCCCCGGGTTACGGAGTCGATGCCAAGTATGCCCTGGCGGCGATGCATGCGCTCATCGCGCAGGTCTGTGACCTTGGAGCTTTCCACCCCTTCCTGCATGGAATAGAGCGTATTCTCCAGCTGCTTGCGTGCGTTTTCCGACTCCTGGCACAGATATTTCGATTCCTCTGACTCCACCACGGCCTTGTCCAGTTCACGGCGCAGGCGGTCGATTTCAGTATTCGCATCTTCCAGCTGATCTTCCAGATCCTGCTGGGCTTCCTGCATGGCTTTCAGCCCTTTCTCCCGTTCTTGCAGGGATTCCAGATACTCATCCTGCTCCTGGCGGGCAGACTCCTGGTTAACTGCATCCAGATCCGTATCATTCAAATCACTTTGTTGTTCTTTGTTCCTGTTGCTCACCAGATGCTCCGCTTCAGCGGCCTCCCAGCAATGCTTTTTTCAGCTTTTTGGTAACCGGCTCTGCTCCCAACCACACGCCCAACAATGCCCGTGCAAAATCTGCGCCTGCAATTGTCCCCTGCTGCGCGCCCTTTATGGTGACGGAAACCCCTTTCCCCGGAGCATACGCCAATACAACCACATCCTTCTTGTGCAAGGCAGGGAACATGTTTTTGAATTGCTGAAACCGCTCTCCGAGCTTCGCCCGATCTGTTGCCGCTGTATTTTCCTCAAAACCCTCATCCCAGCCCTCGTCGAGCTTTTCCTTGCTTACCTCGGAATACAAGAAGTGCATGTCGAGGCGCCAGTGCTGGTCAGCGTGCAGGATCTTGTTCGCATCTGTGGTTTTCGCAGGCAGATAAAGGGCCGCTATATAGATATCAAAGAACAGTTTTTCCCGAATGCCTGCGCCATTGAGCACCAGCGCCCTGCCATCCATGCTTACCTGTTCGGGCAGGTTGACGCCTTCCATGGTTTTGGCCGTCAGTACGGCGGGCAGCAGCCCGATCACCAATACAATTAGCCAGCGCATATGTTCTCCAGATATTCGTCGCTACCCGTAGCTACGGAAAACTGTTTCGAAACAACTTGGTCAGGGCTTCCTTTATGCACCACTTTTGCCGCAAGTTCAACTAAATTAACGCCATTTCGGGACGAAGTTCGATAGAAAAACGAGTCCCGGCAAGAGGGTTCCCGTGCCCCGGCTTTCCATTACTGATCAGGTCTCCAGCCAGAAAGTCACCGGGCCATCGTTGGTCAACGACACCTGCATATCTGCACCAAAGCGCCCGCTGGCCACAGGAGCATGGTGGCGTACAGCCTGATCCAGCAGGTAGTGGAACAGCTTTCGGCTTTCCTCCGGTGGCGCTGCGGTGGAAAAGCCGGGGCGGGTTCCTTTGCGCGTATCCGCAGGCAGAGTGAATTGGGGAACCAGCAGCAGGCCGCCATTCGTGTCTTTCAGGCTGCGGTTCATGCGGCCTGCTTCATCGGCGAATATGCGATAGCCGAGCAGTCGCTCCAGCAGCCGCTCAGCGCGGTGCTCGTCATCAGCTTTTTGCACCCCGACCAGCACCAGCAGACCGGTGCCGATCTCGCCAACGGTTTCACCTTCCACCGCTACTGCGGCCCTGGTGACGCGCTGCAGCAATCCGATCATGCCAGACGGTCGGCAAGGCGGTCAGTCGCTTCCACCAGTGCGGCCCGGGTAGCCGGTTCCGCTGCGGAATGTCCGGCATTGCCAATGACCTGCAGCGCGCTGCCCGGCCAGTGCTGATGCAGCTCCCAGGCGTTTTCCAGGGGACAGATCACATCATAGCGGCCATGCACGATCACACCGGGGATGTCCGCCAGCTTGGACATGTCCTGCAATAACTGATCCGGCAGCAAGAAGGCGTTATTCATGAAATAGTGGCATTCGATGCGCGCCATGGACAGGGCCACATGCGGCTGGGCGAAGTGCTGCTCCACGGCTTCGTCATGCAACAGGGTGGCGGTGCGCCCTTCCCATACCGACCAGGCCTTGGCCGCTGCCATGCGCCGCAACTCGTCATTGCCGGTCAGCAAGCTATGGTACGCCTCGACCAGGTTCTGCCGCCGCTCCGGTACCACGGGTGCGATAAAATCCTGCCAGAAATCCGGAAACAGGCGGCTGGCACCTTCCTGGTAGAACCACTGAATTTCCTTGGGGCGGCAGAGGAAGATGCCCCGCAGAATCATGCCGCTGACCCGCCCGGGGTAGCACTGGGCGTAAGCCAGGGCCAGGGTGGAGCCCCAGGAACCGCCAAACAGCAGCCATTTGTCCAGGCCCAGTTCCTTGCGCAGTTTTTCCATGTCTTCCACCAGGTGCCAGGTGGTATTGTCTTCCAGGCTGGCGTGGGGGGTGGAGCGTCCGCTGCCACGCTGGTCGAAAAGGATGATGTGATAGCGCTGGGGATCGAAAAAGCGCCGGTGGTAGGGTTCGCAGCCCGCGCCTGGCCCGCCGTGGAGAAACAGCACCGGGATGCCTTTGCGCCGCCCGCATTCTTCTACATACAGGTTGTGGACGCCATCCACCTTCAGGCGCCAGTGATGGTAGGGTTCGATGTCGGGGTAGAGATCCTTCAACGCCGACCGCCCAGCAAAGAGCCGAGAATGCCGCGTACGATGCTGCGCCCCAGGGAGCTGCTCACAGAGCGCGCCATGCTTTTCGCCGCAGCCTCCCAGACACTCTGGCGGTTGGAGCGGCGCGTCGGCGCCCTGGCCTTCTTTGCCGCTTTCTCCTGTTCAGTGCGGGCTTTTTCCGCCGCCGCCACCCGCGCTTCCTCCCGGGCGCGCAGTTTCAGCATCTCGTAGGCGGATTCCCGATCCACGGTTTTTTCGTAATACCCCTTGAGGGGCGAGCGGGACATGATTTCCCTGCGCTCCGCCGCCGTCAGGGGGCCGATGCGTGATCCTGGCGGGCGAATCAGGATCTGTTCCACTGGCGTGGGCGCGCCTTTTTCATCCAGCACGGAAACCAGCGCTTCCCCTGTGCCCAGTTGGGTGATGGCCTTGACTGTATCCACCCCGGGGTTCTCGCGGAAGGTCTCCGCTACCATGCGCACGGCCTTCTTGTCCTTGGGTGTAAAGGCACGCAGGGCATGCTGGATCTTGGTGCCCAATTGTCCAAGGATATCCGTGGGAATATCCAGGGGACTCTGGGTAATGAAATAAACACCCACGCCCTTGGAACGAATCAGTCTGACCACCTGTTCGATCTTTTCCACCAACGCCTTGGGGGCGCCGTCGAACAGCAGATGCGCCTCATCAAAAAACAGCACCATTACCGGCTTTTCCGGGTTGCCCACTTCAGGCAGCTGCTCAAACAACTCGGCCAGCAGCCAGATGAGGAAGGTGGCGTACACCCGTGGGGAATCATGGATGAGCCTGGTCACATCCATGATGCTGACTACGCCCTTGCCGGAGAAGTCCGTGATCATCAGGTCTTCCAGTCGCAGGGCCGGCTCGCCGAACAAATGCTCTGCACCCTGCTCCTCCAGAACCAGCAGACGACGCTGGATGGCTCCCACGCTGGCGGTGGAGATATTGCCGTATTCCGCCGACAGCTCCTTGCGATTTTCCGCCATCCAGTTGAGCATGCTGCGCAGGTCTTTCAGGTCCAGCAGCAACATGCCGTTGTCGTCGGCAACGCTGAAGGCGGCATAGAGCACGCCCATCTGGGTTTCGTTCAGCTCCAGCAGGCTGGACAGGAGCAGCGGCCCTACATCAGAAATCGTAGTGCGCACCGGCTGGCCCTGCTTGCCGAACATGTCCCAGAAAACCACCGGATTCGGATGCAGGCTGAAGTCGTCCATGCCGATGGTCTGGATGCGTTCATCGATCTTGGGATGGGGTTTGCCCGGCTTGGCCATGCCGGACAGGTCACCTTTCACGTCCGCCATGAACACTGGTACGCCGATGCTGGAAAAGCCCTCCGCAAGAATTTGCAGGGTGACGGTTTTGCCCGTGCCCGTGGCTCCGGCAATCATGCCGTGGCGGTTGGCCTTGTCGGCGCGGAAATGGGCTTGCTTGCGGCCGTTGCCGCCAATCAGGAATTCAATGCTCATAGGGTTGTCGCTCTGAAGGTGTCACAATCTTCCAGCCTGCCGTTGTTTACGCCCTTGCGGAACCAGCGCTGACGCTGCGCCGAGGTGCCGTGGGTGAATCCGTCGGGCCGGACGGTTCCTGTCGCCTGGCGTTGCATGCGGTCATCACCGATGGCGCTGGCGGCGTTGAGGGCTTCCTCCAGGTCGCCGCTTTCCAGAAAGCTTTTGGCTTTTTGCGTATGGTTCACCCAGATACCGGCAAAGCAGTCCGCCTGTAGCTCCAGGCGCACCGCGGCAGAATCCGCCCCCTTGCTGCCACGGGGGACTTTCTTTGTATAGCCCAAGAGGTTCTGCACATGGTGGCCTACTTCATGGGCGATTACATAGGCCTGGGCCAGATCGCCCGGCGCCTTGAAGCGCCGCCGCAACTCATCATAGAAGACCAGATCGATATAGACCTTGTGATCCCCCGGGCAATAGAACGGCCCCACTGCCGCCTGAGCCATGCCGCAAGCGGATTGCACCGCACCGCTGAACAGCACCAGTTTGGGTTCTGCGTAGCGCTTGCCGTATTTCTGGAACTCCTGGTTCCAGACGTCTTCCGTATCCGCCAGCACCACAGCAACAAACTCGGCTTTCTCCCTGTCTGCCTCCGTTGGTTGATAATCCGTCTGCTGCGTGGCGATCTGCCCGCCGCCCAACTGGCTGCCGGCATCCATTACCAGTCGCGGATCCACACCAAAATACATGGCCACCAAAGCCAATATGATGGTGCCAATACCGATGCCCCCGGCCTTGCCGACCCGCATGCCCCTGCGGTCTTCCACATTCGTACTGCGACGACGTCCCCGCCATTTCATTGTTTCCGCCTCCCTTGTCCCTGAATCCGTGGGTTCATGACGGCGCATAGCGCAAGCTGTTGATCCCCCAGCGGTTTAAAAAATGCCCGCTTGACCTGAGGATGAAGCCAGGACTTTTTGATTCCGCCGGAAAATCAATACCATACGCGCTGCATCCGCCCTGAACCCACGGATTCAGGTTGTCCGCAAATATCCAGGGAAGGATAGAGGTAATGAGCGGGGTATGGCAAGTCCGGCCTGCCCTAACCCGGAAATTTCATGAATTTTCCGGGCTGATGTTTGCCCAATGCAGTGCCTGTCTTGCGCAGAGAAACGCCATTGCCATCGAACAAACCAAAAGCCAGTACAAGGAGTCAGTAAAGATCCAGGGGGTCGACGTCCACCGACCAGCGCACCCGGCCCGCATCGGGCAGGGTGGATAGGGCGGGCACGAAGGTGCTGAGAAACTCTTGCAGCCGACCGCGTTGCCCGGCCTGCAACAGCAGATGTGATCGATACTTGCCTGCACGTTTCTGCATGGGGGCGGGTACGGGACCCCATGCCTGTATTTCCCGGCCTGCCAGTTTTTCCACCAAGGCGGCTGTCTGTTGCAGGAACTGCTCTGCGGTTTCCGCTTTGGTGGCGCTGGCGCGAATCAGGGTCTGGAAACTGTAGGGCGGCAACTCCGCCTGTGCCCTTTCTTTGAGCGCTTCCCGGGTGAAGGCTGCATAATCCTCATTCACCAGGGTTTGCAGCAGTGGATGGTCGGGGTAGCGGGTTTGCATCAATACCTGTCCGGGGTGCTCGCCCCGTCCCGCCCGTCCGGCAACCTGAATGATGAGCTGCGCCATGTGCTCGGCAGCACGGAAATCCGCGCCGAACAGTCCGCCGTCCACATCCACCATGCCCACCAGGGCGACGCCGGGGAAATGATGCCCCTTGGCCAGCATCTGGGTGCCCACCAGCAGGCTGGCGCGTCCGTCCCGCACCTGGGCGAGCAGATGATCAAGGCTGCCCTTGCGGCTGGTGGCATCCCGGTCGATGCGCACCAGGGGGTGGTCGGGAAAATGCTGCTGCAGTATCTGTTCGAGCTGCTCTGTACCCTGCCCCAGGGGGTGCAGTTCGCCAGAGCCACAGGAAGGGCAATGGCTTGGCAGGGGGCGTTCGTTGCCACAATGATGGCAGACCAGCTTGCGCTGGCGATAGTGCATGGTCTGGCGGGCATCGCAGCGGGGACAGTCGGACAACCAGCCACAGCTGTAGCAGCTGAGCACGGGTGCATAGCCACGTCGGTTCAGAAACACCATGGCCTGCCTGCCCTGGGTCAATACTTCTTCCAGGGCCTGTAGCAGCTGTGGCGACAGCCCACCCTGTAGCCGCTGGTTGCGTATGTCCAGCAGCCGCATCCGGGGGCTTTGTGCGGTTCCTGCGCGACGGGTGAGTCTGAGCCACTTGTAGCGACCGTCCCTGGTGTTCTTCAGGCTTTCCAGTGATGGTGTGGCGGAACCCAGCACCACCGGGCAGCCTGCCCGCCGCGCCCGCACCAAGGCCATGTCCCTGGCGGAATAGCGAAAGCCCTCCTGTTGCTTGTAGGATGCATCGTGCTCCTCGTCCACCAGCACCAGGCCCAGATCAGGAACCGGGGCGAGCACGGCGGAACGGGTGCCAAGAATGACCCGCGCCCGACCCTTGCGCGCCATCTGCCAGGCCTGCTCCCTTTCTCCGTCGCTCCTGCCGGAATGCAATACCGCCATTGGCCCGGGCAGGCGTTTCTCCAGGCGGCTGATCAGTTGTGGGGTCAGGGAAATTTCCGGCACCAGAAACAATATGCTGCGCCCCTGCTCCAACACCTGTTGGGCAAGGCGCAGATAGACTTCGGTCTTGCCGCTGCCGGTAATCCCGTCGAGGAGAAAGGCGTGGTATTGCCCCAGCCGGGAAGCAACAGCCGCAACGGCCTGCGCCTGTTCCGGCTCCAGTGAAAACTGTGGTTGTTGCAAAGGTAGCATGGCGTCATCTGCCATGCCCAGGGTGATCATGCCCTTGTTGCGCAGTGCGCGCATGACGCCATGCGCGTTATCGAACCGGCTGCGCAGTTCACGCATGCCTGCACTGCCGCCCCGGTCGCTAAGCCAGCACAGCAATTGCCACTGGCGGGGCGCCCTGCGTTCCAGAGTTGCAAGGGTATCTGCATCTATATCGCCAATCCGGATTCTGTCAGGGCGCGGAACCAGGGGCGGCTTACCCTTGCGCAGGCGTACCGGCAGTGCAGACAGCAGCACTTCTCCCGGCGGATGATGGTAGTAATCTGCGACCCAGCATAAAAAGGCCAGATGCTCCCTGCTCATCAGGGGTGTCTCGTCGAGGATTGCGTGGGCGGCCCGCAGTTTGTGCCTGGCAACCGAGGTCTGGTTGCTCAAGCTGACCAGCATCCCGCAACGCTCGGTTCGGCCAAAGGGCACCAGTAGTCGCTGGCCCGGCACCAGGTTTTCTTCCGGCACATTTCCGGGCGGCAGGTAGTCGAACAGGCCGTATACGGGGGCTGCCAGGGCGATATGGAGAATGCTGCTCATGAAATCAATGTGCAGCCTGTGGATAACTTTGTGAATATCCTGTAGACAGGGAAGTGATCGTGTTGCATCCCCCGCCGGGAAACTGCGTCCAGAATTTCAGAAGAAAAAGAATTTTTGTCATTAATATCAATTTATTGAGTAGGTAGAGCGCTTCCTGTGCTTGCTCCAGGAGTGCATTTTTCCAAGACCCGGCAGATCTGTGCATAACGATATTCTGATATTGCGTTTCAGCTGTTGTGGCCAGAATAAAACCAATGGTTCGGGATTGGCGATGTGCCTGCCCGGGATTCCCTGCCGGTTGATAATCCATACACCACTCCGTATCATCCAGCCATGTCCCTGCCGGAGCTGAATCCCAATATGTTTACCCCTGTATGTGCCGCCAGATGGTTTGTTGTGTTTATTCTAGCATTGCTGGTGGCTGGCTGTTCCTCCACCAGGCTTGCCGAGAGCTGGGAAGCGTCTGATACCAGCGGGCCAGCGGCGAAGAAAATTCTGCTGGTAGCCATGATCAAGGATCCGGTAACCCGCCGGTTCTTCGAGGAGCATTTTGTGGCCGAGGCCAGAAAGAAGGGTGTGGAAGTGATTTCCAGCTCCAAACACATACCGAACGCCACGGATCATGATGAGAAAGAGGAAATCATCAAGGTCGTCAGGGAAACCGGGGCGGACGGCGTACTGGTTGCCCAGCTCAAGGGCATAGAAAAAAAACACAAGTTTTCTCCGAGTCGTCTGGATTGGTTTCCCGATACCCACGATGATGCGGCTTTTTATGATTATTACTACCAGAACTATCGCGCCATCTACCGGCCCGGCTATGTAGGCGCAGACAATTATTTCAATATGCAGTTTCGCTACTTCTCCGTCCACTCGGAAAAAATGCTGTGGGCGGGAAATACGGTGACAAGGAACCCCCGCTCTGTTATCAGCGCTGTCGAGCAAATCGCTGATGAGGTCATCGGCGACCTCAAGGGGGGGAAGCTGCTGGAAGGTGGTGGATTCCTCTGAGCATCTGGCAACATATCGCCAGCCATATCAGCGAGGAGACCGGCGCAGATTTCCACCTCCGTGAGTCCCGTAGCCTGGGTGGTGGCTGCATCAATACCGCCATACAGCTGAGTGGTTCTGGTCAACGCTGGTTCGTAAAACTCAACCAGGCTGCGCGCCTGTCCATGTTCGAGGCAGAGGCGTTGGGGCTGCGGGAGCTGGCCGGGGGGAATGCGATTCGTGTTCCGCAACCCCTTTGTGCCGGAACCACCCAGGGGCAAAGCTACATCGTTATGGAATATATTGCCCTGGGGGCGGGTTCCGGAAGAGCCGCTGCCAGAGCCGGTGAGCAGCTGGCGCAACTGCACCGGAAGCAGGCCAAAGCCTTTGGCTGGCAGCGCAGCAATACTATCGGCTCTACCCACCAGCCCAACGGCTGGCATGCAGACTGGATTACGTTCTGGCAAGAGCGGCGCCTGGGTTTCCAGCTGGGCGAAGCTGCGCGCAATGGTCTGGGAAACCGCTTGGGGCAGTTGGGTGAAAAACTGCTGGAAGCCTGCCCGGCCCTGCTGGATCACCAGCCCCCGCCTTCCCTGCTTCACGGTGACCTGTGGGGTGGTAACCTGGGTTATGACGCAGAGGGTCAGCCAGTGATCTATGACCCGGCCACCTACTATGGCGACCGGGAAGCGGAGATAGCCATGACCGAGCTTTTTGGTGGTTTCGGCGCGGATTTTTACGCAGCCTACAACAGCGCCTGGCCCCTGGATTCCGGCTATGCCACCCGCAAGACGCTCTACAACCTTTACCACATCCTCAACCATGCCAATATGTTCGGAGGGGGCTACACAGGACAGGCGCAGCGGATAATGGAGCGCTTGCTGGCGGAGCTGGGTTGATTTTGTTCGAAGCATGTTTTCTTCCTGAAGCCGCAGGTTCAGGGCGGATGATGTTGATTTCCCGGTGGAATCAA
>JALWMK010000137.1 GCA_027083925.1 Sedimenticola sp.
CTCAATACAGGGCATCTCTAACAATTTGCGGTTGGCATCAGTGTATCGAGAATAGCTTTACTGCGGAGTTGCATCTGCCCATCAAAATCATAGACATGGGGTGCGCCGGTTTTCAGTTCATAGGCAAGGATTTGTTCAGGGGTCATCTGCTCAATATGCATGATGATGGCGCGAAGGGAATTGCCATGAGCGGAGACCAGTACATGTTCTCCCCGCTGCAAATGAGGCAGGATATGGGACTGGAAATAGGATAGTACGCGGACGGAAGTCATGGCAAGGCTTTCGCCATTGGGTGGAGGGACATCGTAGCTGCGCCGCCAACTGTGCACCTGCTCTGCACCGAACCGTTCGCGGGCATAATCTTTGTTCAATCCCTGCAGATCGCCATAGTAGCGTTCATTCAGTTTCTCCGAGACATGGATTTTCAACTCTTCCTGATCCCCTTTGGTTGGGGAAAAATGCTCATACCAGTCACAGTCACTCTCGTGAATGCGCAGATACTGATGGCAGTGGTGATTCTGCTTGAGGATTTCGTACAGGGTATCCTGAGCCCGCAGAAGGGCCGAAGTAAAGGCCAGGTCAATATGTTGTTCGGTGAGCAGTGCGGCCGCTAGCCGGGCCTCCTCCACTCCCTTTTGGCTGAGAGAGACATCAATCCAGCCAGTGAATCTGTTCTGCAGATTCCAGATCGACTGGCCGTGGCGGATCAGAATCAGGCGGCCCATGAGTCAGGTTTCGGCATTTTCGGGTTGGTGGCGTATTGTTGATTCATCCATCATTGATGCCCAGGCTGTTTTCGAATGCATCAATATCCCGGATCGTCTTCAGAATGCTGTCTGGATTCAGGCTGATGGAATCGATGCCCAGTTTCACCAGGTATTCAGCAACTTCGGGGTAATCCGACGGAGCTTGTCCACAGATGCCACTGTGTCGCTGGTTGCGCCGGCAGCCTTCGACTGCCCACTTGATCATCTGCAGTACACCAGGATCCCTTTCATCGTAGTCGAAGGCCAGCGTCTCGCTGTCTCTGTCCACACCGAGGATGAGTTGGGTCAAATCATTGGAGCCAATGCTGAAACCATCGAACAGTGTGCTGAATTCGTCGATCTGGATGATGTTGTTGGGGATCTCACACATCACATAGATTTTCAGCCCCTTTTCACCACGGCTGAGGCCTTGCCCGGCCATGGCATCGATGACCTTCTTTCCCTCTGGTACGCGGCGACAGAAGGGGATCATCAGTATCACGTTTTCCATGCCCATCTTTTCCCGGACGCGCTTCATCGCAGCGCATTCCAGGGCAAATCCTTCAGCGTAGCTTGGATGTGTGTAGCGAGCCGCTCCGCGAAAGCCAATCATTGGATTGTTCTCTGCCGGCTCAAAATACTCGCCTCCCAGCAGGGTGGCGTATTCATTGGTCTTGAAATCGCTCATGCGGACTACGCAGGGTTTTGGATAAACCGATGCTGCAATGGTGGCAACACCTTCGGAGAGAGTTTTGATAAAGAAGTCGACTGGATTTTCGTAGGCACTACTCAAAGAGACAAGGGCTGCCCGCGTTTCCTCATCTACTTTTTCTGGATGTTTGAGGGCCATGGGATGTGCTTTGATGTATTCATTGATGATAAATTCCATGCGCGCCAGACCAATGCCATCCACGGGCAGGGACGCCAGGCTGAATGCCTGATTCGGGTCGCCCAGGTTCATCATGATCTCTGTTCTGGGGTGTGCAAGGTTGCTGAGGTCGCTCTCCTCGACGATATAGTCCAGAATCCCCTCATAGATATTTCCCGTCTCACCTTCAGCGCAACTCACGGTAATCATCTGGCCGTTTTTCAGTACCTCGGTGCCGTTGCCTGTTCCTACCACTGCGGGAACCCCCAACTCGCGCGAGACAATGGCCGCATGACAGGTGCGACCACCCTGGTTGGTCACAATTGCCGCTGCAGTTTTCATAACTGGCTCCCAGTCCGGTGTTGTAATATCGGTTACCAGCACTTCACCAGGTTGGAAATAGCTTAGATGTTTGACGTTATTGATAATGCGCACAGATCCTGCACCGATCC
The DNA here is from genome assembly GCA_027083925.1 of Sedimenticola sp. Classification (GTDB taxonomy): domain Bacteria; phylum Pseudomonadota; class Gammaproteobacteria; order Chromatiales; family Chromatiaceae; genus Thiolapillus. The sequence goes on from JALWMK010000137.1 coordinate 2,067, forward strand.
TGGTGCCGATAGCCCTGCCTTGCGTTAGAATTCTGGATCGCTCCTTCAAGTGAAAGATTTTGAGCAGGTTGCCTTTCTTTTGTGATTCTACGGTTTCTGGGCGCGCCTGCACCATGTATAGATGGCCATCGAATGCATCTTTTGCCCATTCCATATCCATGGGCTTGTTGGATCCTGCCATACTGGAATAGTGGTTTTCCACCTTGATGGCATAGTCGGTGAGTATCATGATGTCTTCATCAGAAATGCAAAATTTATTCCGTTCCTCGGGGGTGGTGTCCACATTTCTGGTATATTCCACGGCGATGTTATCGAGGTTGAGTGAGTCGGTAAAGATCATCTTTTTTTCTTTTTTCCCCAACCGGCGTTTGAGTACTGCCCTATGTCCCTTTTTGAATGTGGGCTTGTGCACATAGAAGCTGTCAGGGTCGATGGTGCCCTGAACGACGTTTTCACCCAAGCCAAGTGCGGCGTTGATAAAGACCACATCCCTGAATCCTGTCTCGGTATCCAGTGAGAACATGACGCCGCTCGCGCCTTCATCGCTGCGTACCATCTTCATTACCACCACGCACAGATAAACCTTGTAGTAATCGAAGTTGTTATCGTACTTGTAATGGATGGAGCGGTCGGTGAAGTTGGAGGCCAGGCAGCGTTTGTAGGCATCGAGCAGAGCATCTTCGTTGCTGACATTCAGATAGGTATCATTCTGACCGGCAAATGAGGCTTCAGGAGAGTCTTCCGCTGTTGCCGATGAGCGAACAGCCAGCGAAACATCTTCACCATATTCCTCTTTGAGTCTGGTGTACTGGGCAAGAATTTCGGAGCTAAGGTCTTCAGGCAGCTGACATTGGTAAATGATTTCCCTGGATTTTGCCCCGCGCCTTTGCAGGTCTTTCATGTCGTTAGGGTCTAGCCCATCGAGTGCCTGATGAAGTTTCTGCCAGGCATTGTTGGAATCAAGAACATGACGATAGGCTGCGGCGGTTACAGCGAAGCCGTTGGGTATACGCACGCCTTCGGCAGTAAGTTTCCGGTACATTTCTCCGAGACTGGCATTCTTGCCACCCACCTCCGGGGTTTCATCAATACCGGTTTCATTGAACCATTTGATATAGGCAGGCATAGTTTTCCCTCCTGTTTCATTTTCCTTGAACTCGCCGTCAAAGGAAGATTTTGATTAAGCCGTGGGCAGTATGAAATGATCTGTTAGCTGTACCTGAAAAAAGGAAGTGACCAATCCGTGACGGGAACAATGATGTTGCGACGCATTCAATAATCGGCTGCAGGCCATGCCCGTCCAGATTGGCGCAGTCACAAAATGTCATTGCCGGTTGTGTTCATCTTAGTATGTCTCCCTGAGCTTCTTCATTGTCACCAATTGGAAATATGTGTTGCCAATGCTAGCCTATGGTATGTCGCACTTCTGTCACTTGGGTGACAGATATTTCCCCCCGGGGGGGCAATGATGACGATATGCGGAGTTCAAGCAAAAGCGCTGTTTTTGAGCCAAGTGGACGCCAGGAGGAAAGGTAAATGTTTCAGTTTATTCCGGTTACAGAAAAAAATATTTTTGCAATCAAGGTGACAGGTAAGTTGACCGATGATGATTATCAGCAATTCTTACCCCAGCTCACAACGCTGATTCACAAATATGGCCCGATATCCTTACTGGTGGAGCTTGATGATTTCCATGGCTGGGAGGTAAAAGCCGCGTGGGATGATTTTAAGTATGGCGAGGAGCATGACAAGGATTTTGTGCGCATCGCTATTGTTGGAGGAAAATCCTGGCAAAAATGGGTGGCGGCAATCGGTGACGCTTTCACCGAGACCAAGATTCGCTTCTTTCCCCAGGATAAACTTCAGGAGGCTTGGGCGTGGCTGCGGGAAGATGACAAGGAAAAACCTGACTCTTCACCGGATGCAAAGACTGAATCGATTCCAGATAAGATTAAGCCCTACACGCATATACTGGCGCCCCTGGATTTCTCTCCGCATTCCAATTCGGCTCTTGCCCGGGCGACGGAGATGGCGCGGTATTACAATGCCAGGTTGTCACTGTTGCATACGGTAGAAAATATTTATTATCCAAGCCTGGACTATGATCCTCTAATGATGGATCCTTCAGAATTTATGGAAATTGATCAGCAGGCTTATGATCAAGCTGTAGTCCGGATTGAAAAATTGGCTGGAAGCCTGGGTTACCCGAATGTTCGACACGAAGTGCTGTGGGGAGCGCCAAAGAGCACCGTGCTGTCATATGCAGAAGCTCAGAGTGTGGATCTGATCGTTGCCGGTTCTCATGGTAAACATGGTATTGCCAGACTGCTGGGTTCTACTGCGAATAGTATTGCACATGGTGCAAGATGTGATGTGCTTGTTGTGAAGTGCCCTGAAGACCGGTGACATCAGAAACAAGGAATCCTGTCATGGACTCTTCGCCCGGGACTGCTGTCTTCTATAGAGGTGCCCTATAGTACACTTTCCAAAGTACTCGCTATGTCGCAGGGCGGGCCAAAATTGTTGTTGCCCATAGTCCAAATTATCAGGCTGTTGAAAAACACCGTTTTTCAGCAGCCTGTACGCCGTACAAGGACGTACGGCCTTTAAGAAAAGCCCTGGAAGTTTTTTTCAACATCCTGTTACAGTTGTCGGGAGACAAAACCCTGGTGCAGATAATGGCCGCCTAGAAAAATCAGTAAAGCCGCAAATAGCAATCTCAACCCATGCTCTGGCAGCCAAAGTGCTATTCTGCTTCCCAGCCACGCACCGCTCAAACTGCCCAACGCCAGCCCTGGAATCAGTCGGGAATGAATATTGCCCAGGTGCCAGTTTTCCCATATTCCGCTGGCCACTGCCGGTAGCCTCGCTGCCAGCGAGCATCCCTGTGCGAGCTGCTGTGGCATTCCCATGCCAAGAACAAAAAGCGGCGCAAGAATGGGGCCTCCGCTGATGCCGATAATACCAGCTACCAGGCCTTCAATCACGCCAACCATTAACAAGTAGGGTATTTCCCATTGATCACTGATTGTCAGGGCAGAGCCGATTTCATCCCTGGATATCACCAGGATCCCCCCAACAGCTACGGCTATGCCAAAACCTGCTTTCAATCGTTTGGCGGGCCAGTTTTCTGACCAGCTAGCTGCCAGTGGTGTGACCAGCAATGAGGGCAGGGCAACCCAGATGGCAACTGGCAGATCCAGCATGTTGCTCTGGTGGTAGATAAAAGCGCCCATACCAGTAGAAAAAATGGCTACTACAATAGCTGTACCCCTTGCGGCAACAGGACTCAACCCCACCCATCCCATAAGAAGGGGAATAACCAGTGTTCCGCCACCCAGGCTGACCAGGCCGCCGCCAAAGCCCGCGATCAGTCCAATGATAATCGATTTGTAGTACATCCCCGGCTGTGTTGTTGAGGTCTGTCCAGACATGGAAGCAGTTATATCCCGAGTTCGGTTGGAATGCAAAATGGCGAAACTAAACCACATGAATATCAGACAAATCCTAGTTTCTTCGGACATGCCAGTCTGTCATGTAGGTGACAGAAGCTCCCTGTGAATGTGCATATACTTTTTAGCATCCAATGATCAATAAATTTCTTAGGAGAAAGAGAGATGCAAAAGCCTGGATTAACAGTTGACGATGTTCTTGAGGAAATGCCGAATATGGAACAAGTCGGCCAGCGTTTTGGACGTTATTCCATAATCATTGGAATCCTGTTGGTTATTCTCGGAGGGCTGGGGATTGTTCTGCCGGGGCTGATGTCACTGCAAACCACAGTGTTTATTGCGAGCCTGTTTCTTATTGGTGGCGCATTCTGGTTGGCTCATACAATAAAATACAGTCTAAGGGCTTGGTCGGACTGGCTGAAGCCTGTTGTGTTGCTGGTTACCGGTGGCCTGATGCTGTTTTACCCTTTGGGTGGCGTTGCCGCTGTTGGGTTGCTGCTTGCTATTTACCTGCTGCTGGATGCGTTTGGCAGCTTCATGCTCACCTCCGCCCGCCACCCGGAAAAAGGGTGGGGCTGGATGATGTTTAACGGTGTAGTGTCATTTTTGCTGGCTGTATTGTTTTTGGTCGGCTGGCCCCAGACATCCATGTTTCTGGTGGGGTTGTATGTGGCGATCAGTTTGCTTTTCGATGGATTTGCACTGCTGTATATCGGATGGATGCAGCGTAAATGCACTTACTAAGACGAATCGTAACAAAGCCTCACTCAGCGGCCTCTGGATGGTCAGCCCGCAGGGAGCCAGCCAGGCGTCCCGGTACTGCGTTGTGCTCCTTGGCAAGGGTGTGGGCTACAGCGGCGTATTGATGCCTTGCCACCAGCGCAGACAGGTCGGCTGAGGGCGATATATTTGGTGGCCGGGTTAACAATGTACTATCGATGGTTCGCAACGACCAGATCTTGCGGGGATGGCGGTTGCTGGGGGTTGTGCCATCCCTGTATGGTTTGTCTGGTTCCGCGCTGCTTTTATGTGGCTTCTTCCTTGTTTTGCAGTTGCCTTCTCAAACGGCCAAGTTCCTGACGATAGCGCTCAGCATCACCAAAATCCACAAAATTCTGTGCATGCCGATGCTGGTTGGCAAGATGACTTGCATGCTTGATCGGGCACCAGTATTGCTCAGTGCGGGCAAAGACTTCCCGGACATATTCAATTAGGCCGTTCCCATACCCGCAATACACGCAATTGAGTTTCTCGACGATATTGAGGTAATCCAGATGTTGCCGGTCAATAACCAGGTATTTTGATCGTTTTACCAATGCAATACCGTAAACACGGAAGCAAATATGTTGATACAGGGTAACGAACAGATCCAGAAGCACCAACGGGATAATGACGCTGTATACCATGGGAGCGGTGAGAACGTGTCCCAAGCGGGCATCGCGCAGATATGGCCAGAGATCCATGCGATATTGTTTGTGCAGCTTTCGAATGCCTTCATCAAATATGACTTTTCCCTTTTTCAGTTCGTAGTTGAACTGCTTCTGTTTCTTTGTGTAAAGAGATTCAAACTCTCTTTCAAGTTCGGTTTGCAAGCTGTGTATGCGAGTGAGAATTTCCTCGAAAGCAGAGTGGGGCATGTCGGGTTCCTGGTGTTCAGTAGTACTTCTATTATAGGGCACCTCTATTAATTCTGTTTGAGCAGATTCGTGCATGAGGGCAAAATGAGAATAAGGTGAAGGTCGAAATGCCCCAGCCCTTGCCGAGGAGCACAACGCAGTACCGGTTAAGAAAATTTACATAAATTTGACCAAATCAATACGGCAGAAAATAGTGCTGGTTGGTAGTTTTATTGCTGACTTCAAGTGGTCGATTCATCATGTTTGTTTCTTGTTCTTCATCAATGCTGCCACAGGATCAGGTTGGCCTCCAGGGGCACTTGGGCTCGCAGGTGATGGGGAACCACACGCACTGTATAGTCTGATGCAGGGCGTTGTGCTACCACAGACAACTCGTATAGGTAACCGTTCACGGCACCAGCGAGTCTCTCCACACGGTGAAAGGGGTGGCATTCTGGGTTTCCTTTCTCTAAAGGGTCTGCATACAGTTCCACTTGAACGGCATTTGGATCAAGGTCATCCAGGTACAACTGAACCTGAAAATAAAAGAACTTTTCATTATTGGAGATTTCGATATTGCCAAAATGAATGGCCTGCCAGTGTTGCTCCAGATGCCGTTGCCAGGCAACGATGTTCTTGGCTTCTGCACCATTGTCAGAGCAACGCTTTCTTGCTGATTTTGCCATGGGCAGATAATATTCTTCGACATATTCTCTTACCATGCGGTTGCTGGAATAAGCTGGCGTCAGTTCTGCCATGCTGCTACGCATATGCCTTATCCAGGTTTCCGGTATACCATGAGGGTTGCGCTGATAGAAAGCCGGAATGATTTTTTGCTCCAGGCAGTCATACAGACATTGCGCCTCGTGCAGATCCCAACCCTGATCAGAACCATGTTCCTGCCCGTCACCGAGCGCCCAACCCACATCCGGTCGCCAGGCTTCTGCCCACCAACCATCCAATTCAGAAAAATTCAGACCACCATTGACCAAAACCTTCATGCCGCTGGTTCCACAGGCCTCCCAGGGGCGGCGGGGGGTATTAATCCACAGATCCACGCCTTCCACCAGGTGGCTGGCCATGAGTAAATCATAGTCAGCCAGAAATACGACATGGCGTTGCAAGCGGAAATCTTGAATGAAATGAATCCACTCGCGGATCATGGCCTGTCCGTCCTGATCCTGAGGGTGGGCTTTTCCAGCAATCACCAGTTGCACCGGCTGGTCTGCATTGGTTAGAAGTCGTGTCAGGCGCTGTTTGTCCTGTAATAACAGATTGGGGCGCTTGTAAGTGGCAAATCGCCTTGCAAAACCCAGCGTCAATGCATTGGGATCCAGTACATTTTTTATGTCTTGAGGCTGAGGTTGATACTGTGTATGTTGTTCACGAACCCATTCGATGAGGCGTTGACGGTTGCGAGTACGCATTTCCCAAAGGCTGGTGTCCGATACGTTCAACATCGCTTGACTGATTTTTTGAAGATCTTCACGCCAGCGCTCTTTTCCACAGGATTCTGTCCAGAGACGATCTGATTCTAGTGAGTCCCAACTGGATACATGCACACCATTGGTGACATGCTGAACGGGCACTTCCTTCTCTGGCCAATGTGGGAATAGAGGCTGAAACAAACTGCGGCTCACTTGACCATGCAGGCGACTGACGCCATTCACAGCACCGCTGCCGTGAATGGCGAGCCAAGCCATGTTGAATGGCTCGTTCGTAGCATCCGGCCGACTGCGCCCCATTGCCAACAGTTTATCAATGGAAATGCCAACCTCGTTCGCCCAGTGGCCAAAATAACGCGCCAGTAAAGTGGGAGAGAATTGATCAAAGCCAGCTTTCACCGGTGTATGCGTAGTGAACAGGTTTCCAGGGCGAGTGGCGGTCAAAGCTGTCTGGAAATCCAATTTCTCCTTGTGCATGTGTGCATGGGCGCGCTCCAGGAGGGAAAAGGCGGCATGACCTTCGTTGAGATGACAAACTTCTGGTTCCTGCTTCAATGCCTTCAGTAGACGATACCCACCAATACCCAAAACGATTTCCTGTTGCAGGCGACGTTCGGAACCTCCGCCATAAAGTTCCCCGGTAATGCCCCGGTCTGCAGGGCCATTCATTGGGTCATTGCTGTCTAGAAGATAGAGCGTGACTCTTCCAACCTGGGCCTGCCAGGTTCGTAAACGCAGGTTTCGCCCGGGCAGTTTCACAGTAATGCGCAGCCATTCTCCCTCATCTGTGCGTACGGGTACTACCGGAACCTGGGTTGGATCATTAAATGGATAAAAGGATAGTTGGTTGCCGTCACTGTCCAGGGCTTGGCGAAAATAACCTTGCTGATAAAACAGCCCTACTGCGTACAATGGAACACCCAATTCACTACAGGTCTTGAGGTGGTCGCCGGCCAGTACCCCAAGTCCCCCTGAATACAGGGGCAGGGCTTCACTAACACCATATTCCATGCAAAAGTAGGCGGTGGGGCTGAAGTCGCTATCCTTGTGTGCACGAGAAAACCAGGTTTCGGCCTGCAGGCTGTTGTTTTGCTCTTCACGCAGCGCCTGCAGGAGCTGAAGGAAATCTTTATCCGCCGCTAACTTTTTCAGCCGCTGCAGGCTTACAGTCTGCAAAATCAGCCAGGGGTTGCGTGTATGGTGCCACAGGATTCTGTCAACATGTTGCCATAGCGTATCGGCCACATGACTCCAGGACCAGCGCAGATCCAGTGCCAATAACCTCAGCTCCTCCAGTTCGGAAGGCAAGTCAGGGCGCAGCTCATAGGGGCTGGGGTTCATTTTCTACTGTTCTGCAGTGGGGTTGGTGGGCCATTTCCAGCCACGAATATCCGGCATATCTTCACCATGAGTGGTGATGTATTCATGGTGCTCCACCAAGCGGTCATGCATGGCCTGGTGAATGTGGCCGGCGCGATCTTTTAGCTCTGGAACACGGTTGGCTACATCCATGACCAGGTGAAATCGATCCAGATCATTGCGTACCACCATATCGAAAGGCGTAGTGGTAGTGCCTTCTTCTTTGTAGCCACGCACATGCAAATGGTCATGGAATTTGCGTCGATAGGTTAGGCGATGAATCAGCCAGGGGTAGCCATGGAAAGCGAATATTACCGGGATATCGGTTCCAAATAATGCATCAAAGTTGCTATCTGAAAGTCCATGAGGATGCTCTTCATGGGGCTGCAGGGTCATCAGATCCACGATGTTGATTACCCGGATGCGCAACTCTGGTGCGATCTGATGCAGCAGATCTACAGCGGCAAGGGTTTCGATGGTCGGGACATCACCACAGCAGGCCATGACGGCGTCCGGCTTGCCTTTCTGATCACTGCTGGCCCATTCCCAGATGCCGATACCCGTACTGCAGTGCTTGATCGCTGCATCCATGTTCAACCATTGGGGCTGGGGCTGCTTGCCTGCAACAATGATATTCACCAGATTGCGGGAGTTCAGGCATTCGTGGGTGACACAGAGCAGGCTGTTGGTATCCGGTGGCAGATAGACGCGTACGATATCCGCTTTCTTGTTGATAACATGGTCGATAAAGCCGGGATCCTGATGAGAGAATCCGTTGTGATCCTGTCGCCAGACGTGAGAGGTCAGCAGGATATTCAGGGAGGCGATATCAGCCCGCCACGGAATTTGATTGCATACCTTAAGCCACTTGGCATGTTGATTAAACATGGAATCCACAATATGGATGAAGGCTTCGTAACAGGAGAACAGCCCATGACGCCCGGTGAGTAAGTAGCCTTCCAGCCAGCCCTGACAGGTGTGTTCAGAGAGGATTTCCATGACCCGTCCATCCGTTGCCAGATGGTCATCGTAGTCATATCTATCCGCCATCCAAACCCGGTTGGTCACTTCAAACAATGCCGACAGGCGATTGGATGCAGTTTCATCCGGACCCACAACCCGAAAGTTGGCGGCTTTCATGTTGAGCCGCATGACATCGCGCAGATACTCTCCCATCCTGCGAGTGGCTTCCCCCAGCGTGGCACCCGGCTGATCCACCGGCAGTGCATATTGTTCATAATCAGGTAGATGCAGAGGCTTGAGTAGCAGGCCACCATTGGCGTGGGGATTGGCTCCCATGCGTCGTGTTCCCTCAGGAGCCAGGGCGGCTATCTTAGGCTTGAGCCAGCCACTTTCATCGAACAGTTCTTCCGGCTGGTAGCTTTTCATCCAGTCTTCCAGAATTTTCATGTGTGCTGGATTGGTGGCGTCCGGGATCGGAACCTGGTGGGCACGCCAGAAACCTTCCACCTTGAGACCATCCACTTCCTTGGGGCCAGTCCATCCCTTGGGGGTGCGCAAAATAATCATGGGCCAGCGGGGCAGTTTGCGATGCCCTTCTTCCCTGGCTTTTTTCTGAATATCCCTGATCTCTTCAATGATGTGGTCAAAAGTAGCTGCAAGTTGCTGATGAATGATGAGTGGATCGTGGCCTTCCACCACATAGGGATGATA
>JALWMK010000138.1 GCA_027083925.1 Sedimenticola sp.
CCGGACTATCATCCTGGCGCAGGCCGGGATCCAAATACCCCGCTATTGCGGGATTGCGGCCTCGATTCTGCCGCCTCCACCCAGGGTAGTGATGCGCCGGAATATCTGTTATTCGGGGTATCCCTGGGGATTGTTGTATTGCCAGCGCCAGCTGTCCTCGCACATTTCCGCAATGCCTTTTTCCACCCGCCAGCCAAGCTCCCGGGCGGCGAGTCCCGGATCCGCATAACAGGTGGCGATATCACCCTCGCGCCGGGGTGCAAGCCGATAGGGTACCGGACGGCCGCTGGCCTTCTCGAAGGCCGCCACCATTTCCAGCACCGAATAACCCTGCCCGGTGCCAAGATTATAGGTGACCAGTCCGGGGCTGCCCGCCAGTTTTTCCAGCGCCTTGATGTGCCCCTTGGCCAGATCTACTACATGGATATAATCCCTGACCCCGGTACCGTCCACGGTGGGATAGTCGCTGCCGAAAACCGGCAGGGCTTCCAGTTTGCCCACCGCCACCTGACTGATATAGGGCATCAGGTTGTTGGGAATCGCATTGGGGGATTCGCCAATCCTGCCACTTTCGTGAGCGCCCACGGGATTGAAGTAGCGTAACCGGGCGATATTCCAGTGCGGATCCGATTGATAAACATCCCCCAGCATTTCCTCGATGATGAGCTTGGAACGCCCATAGGGATTGGTGGCGGAAACCGGAAAATCTTCTGTAATGGGAAGAGAGGCCGGTTCGCCATAGACCGTGGCCGATGAGCTGAACACCAGGCTCTTCACCCCGGCATCGTTCATGGCTTCCAGCAGGTTCAGGGTGCCGCCGATATTGTTCTGGTAATAGGGGATGGGAATGTTCACCGACTCCCCCACCGCCTTCAGTCCGGCGAAGTGGATGACCGCATCGATGGCGTATTTCCCGAATACCGCATGAGTATCGTCTTTGTTGCGCAGGTCGGCTTCGATAAAGGTGATTTTCCTGCCGCTGATCTCCTCGACCCGCTCGATGGCCGTGTACTGGCTGTTGCTCAGGTTGTCCAGGACGATGACCTCGTAGCCTGCCCCGAGCAGCTCGACATTGGTATGGGAGCCGATATAACCGGCGCCTCCTGTTACCAGGACTGTATGTATCTTATCCATGATAAAAACTGTTCTCCGCTTCATCGTTTCAATATGGGGTTTGCCTGCAGATCGGCATGGTAGGAAGAGCGCACCATGGGGCCACTGGCCACATTGGAAAAACCCATGGATTCGCCCAGCCGCCGCAGCTGCTCGAATTCTTCCGGGGGAACGAAGCGGGAAACGGGCAGATGTTCCCGGCTCGGTTGCAGATATTGCCCCAGGGTGAGCATGTCCACGCCGTGGCTTCTCAGATCTTTCATCACCTCTTCCACTTCTTCTGGTTCCTCCCCTAGGCCCAGCATGATACCGGATTTGGTGGGCGCCTGGGGATGACGTGCCTTGAATTCCTGCAGCAGTTTCAGCGACCAGGCGTACTCCGCGCCCGGGCGGGACTGCCGGTACAGGCGGGGCACGGTTTCCAGATTGTGGTTGAACACATCGGGCGGTGCCTGCACCAGGATCTCCAGGGCAATCTCCATGCGCCCGCGAAAATCCGGCACCAGAATCTCGATGGTGGTTTCCGGGGTATGCTGGCGGATCGCAAGAAGGCAGTCCCGGTAGTGACCGGCGCCGCCGTCCCTCAGATCATCTCTGTCTACGGAAGTCACCACCACATACTTGAGGGCCATTTCCTGGATGGCCTGCGCCAGTTGCCGGGGCTCGTCTCCGTCCAGGGGTGCGGGGCGGCCATGGGCCACATCGCAAAAGGGGCAGCGCCGGGTGCATATGTCGCCCATGATCATGAAGGTGGCGGTGCCGTGGGTGAAGCACTCTCCCAGATTGGGGCACTGGGCCTCTTCACACACGGACGACAGTTTGCGCTCCCGCAGGATCTTGCGGATGCGGGTCACGCCAGCGCCCTGGGGCGCCCGGGCGCGAATCCAGCCGGGCTTGCGGGGCAGCTCCTTGGCAGCTTGCACCTTGACCGGTATGCGGCTGAGCTTGTCCTTGCCCCGCTGATGGGTGCTGTTCTTGCTGCGTGAGGGTGCGCGGTAGTCGTCAGTCATGGGAGTTCCATCGGGGTTCCAGGTTGAGGCGGCTGCAGAGAATGCCGGCCAGTTCCCCGCCAGCCTGTGGTGTTTTCAGGTCTACGCCAAGATCCCTGAGCCGGGTCACCTGTTGTTCCGCATGTCCACAGGGATGGATGTGCTCGAAAGGCATCAGATCCATGTCCAGGTTCAGCGCCAGGCCATGGTAAGTGTACCCCTTGCGCACCCGCAGACCCAGGGCCGCGATTTTTTTTTCGCCCACATAGACGCCCGGGGCCTGCGGCCTTGCCGTCGCCTCGATGCCGTGATTCGCCAGTAACTGGATGACCGTGTCTTCCATACAACTGACCAGGCCGCGAATGCCCTTGTTGATGGCCTTGAGATCCAGTAACAGGTACATCACCAGCTGGCCGGGGCCATGATAGGTGACCTGCCCGCCGCGGTCGCTGTGGACTACCGGGATGATGCCGGGATCGAGAATATGCTCAGGCTTTCCTGCCTGCCCCTGGGTGAACACCGGAGTATGCTCCAGCAGCCAGATCTCCGAAAGGGTTTGGGGTGTGCGCTGGTTGGTGAAAGTGCGCATCTCCCGCCAGGTCTGCTCATAGTCCCGAAGACCGAGCCAGCGCAGGATCACCGGCTGCATCAGAGGCGCATCAGCACCCGGTTATGGGCTGTCAGATCGTCGTAGATGGCATCCAGGTGCGCCCGGCTCTGTGCTTCGATATCCACGGTGACAGAAACATATTTGCCGTTCTTGCTGGGCTTGAGGCTTACCGCGCCTGCGGAAATATCCGGGCAGTGGCGGCGGATGATTTGTACTACCAGGGCATCGAAATTGTCTTCGTCCAGGCCCATGGCCTTGATGCGGAAGCGGCAGGGAAACACCATGCCTGCGGGTTCTTTTCTGTATTCGGCCATATCAGTCCTCCGGCGGGGAGCTGCGCAAGCGCAGGCGCGCCTTGTATGCAGCGTACAAGGCGTCCACCTTTTCCCACATGGGGCCGGGATGCCCATTGTCAACCGGGCGGCCGTTGAGGCGAGTGACCGGCATTACCTCCTTGGTGGAGCTGGTGATCCAGATCTCCTCCGCGGTTTCCAGCTCCTCCACGGAGATGCTGGCTTCCGCATAGGGCAAACCGGCGCCCCTTGCCAGCTCCAGCACCAGATTCCGGGTGATGCCGGGCAGCAGATGCCGGCTCTTGGGGGGGGTGATGATGAGATTGTCCTTGACGATGAACAGGTTGGAGGCGGTGCCTTCATTGGCTTGGCCGTGACGTACCAGGATTGCCTCCTGGGCGCCTTCGTCCCGTGCCTGCTGTTGGGAGAGGATGTTTGCCAGCAGGGTAATAGCCTTGATGTTGCAGCGATCCCAGCGGATGTCATCCAGGGTGATGGCGCTCATGCCCTGTTTCACCAGTTCCGGGTCGCGGCGGGCAAGCTCCGTGGCGAAGGCCATTACCGTGGGGTTTATATCCTCTGGGATGGTGTGCAGGCGCTTGCCATAGGTGCCGCGGGTGATCTGCAGGTAGATCTGCTGATCCGCATCGCCCCGTTGCGCCAGCAGCCGCTGCAATATGTCACGCCACTGGTTTTCGTCCAGGGACGGCGGCATGCGAATTTCCTCCAGGCTGGCGCCGAGGCGCCGCAGGTGCTCGCGGAGGCGGAAGGGTTGCCCGGCGTAGGCGGGGATCACTTCGTATACGCCGTCGCCAAACAGGAAGCCGCGGTCCATTACAGAAACACAGGCGCTTTCCTGGGGAATGAATTCGCCGTTCAGATAAATCAGTTCAGACATGGTTATGGGCCGAATCCGGGCGGCTGGTGTACTGCGCCGGAATTGAAGGCTCACCCGAAGGCAGCAGTCCTCCAAAAGCACCTTTGGTTCCGGCGCAGTACACTAGTGGAAAACCATCAGTACCTGATCAATCAGGTTATGGATGATGCCGCCTTCGCGTACATTGTGCAGCGCCACCAGGGGCGCTTCCTTGATAGTTTCCCCGTCATGCTCGAGAATGACCCGACCCAGCACCTGCCCCTGGGAAACCGGCGCCAGGATGTTGTCCTCGATGCGGATTCTCGCTACCAGTTTGTCGTAGCTTCCCCGGGGAATGGTGATGTAGAGGTCTTCTTCCAGTCCCAGATTCAGATGGTCGCTGTCTCCTTTCCACACGCGCAGTTCCTTGAGCGGCTGGCGGGCATTGAACAGGCGGTGAGTCTGAAAGAAGCGGAAGCCGAAATTCAGCAGCGTCTGGCTTTCTTTGGCCCGGGCTTGGTCGCTGGCGGTGCCCATGACCACGGACATCAGACGCATATTGTCGCGCTTGGCGGAGGTAACCAGGCAGTAGCCTGCTGCCTCGGTGTGGCCGGTCTTGACCCCGTCCACGCTGGAGTCGCGCCACAGCAGGAGGTTGCGGTTCTTCTGCTTGATGTCGTTGTAGCTGTATGCCTTGATAGAGTACAGGGGATAGAACTGGGGAAACTCCCTGATGATGGCTCGGGTAACCTTGAGGATGTCCTCCGGTGTGGTGTAGAGATTGGGATCAGGCAGGCCGGTGGAATTGGTGAAATGGGAGTTCTCCATGCCCAGCTCCAGCGCGTGCTTGTTCATCAGCGCCGCAAAGGACTCCTCGCTGCCGGCGACGTGTTCGGCCAGGGCTACGCAGGCGTCATTTCCCGAGGAGATGATCATGCCGTGGATGAGGTCGTCCACAGACACCTGTTTACCCACCTCGATAAACATGCGCGATCCGGGGGTCTTCCAGGCCTTTTTGCTCACCAGCACCTGGTCGTTGAGGGTGATGTTTCCCTCTTCCAGCTCCTTGAATACGGTGTAGGCGGTCATGATCTTGGTCAGGCTGGCGGGCTCCAGGCGTTTGTCGGCGTTGTTCTCCGCCAATACCTCGCCGCTGTGGAAATCCATCAGCAGATGGCCCGTGGCCGCAATTTGCGGTGGGACAGGTACGGCTGCCTGTGCCTGGCCGAGGGCGGACAGCAGCAGGAAAAGGGGTAGCAATATACTAAGACGAACAGTAACAAAGCCCCATTCAGAGTCAGCCGGGCGTTCCGGGGCAAGGCGTGCTCCGCAGGGAATGGCCCAGCCCTTGCCAAGGAGTACAACGCAGTACCGGGACACCTGGCTGGCTCCCTGCGGGCGGCCGCTGAGTGAGGCTTTGTTACTGTTCGTCTTAGTATGTAATGACAATTGCATCGATCAGTTCTGAACCAGGCTATGAGCAGGCGGCCTATTGTACTACGCGGTAGGTTTCTATGCCCCATTCGGACAGCTTTTCCCTGATCTGCTGCAGGTGCCCCGGGTTATCTACCGGCCCCAGCCATACCCGGTAGGCAAGCCCCGTATTCTGTTCCAGGGGTTTGATCATGCCGCTAATGCCAGCCTGCTCCAGCAAGCGCTGCTGTAGCTGGCGCGCATTCTGCCGGTTGGAAAATGCACCGACCTGCACCCAGGCCGGAAATTGCAGGGAAAGGGGTGGTTCGTCCATGCCGACGCTCTTTTCAGGGGCAAGAGCGATCACCTCCACGGGCGCGGTTCCCCCGGCCAGTACATCCAGTTTGGATGCCGCCGTATAGGACAGATCGATGATGCGCCCGGCGTGGAAAGGGCCGCGGTCGTTTACCTTGACCACCACAGATTTGCCGTTGTCCAGGTTCGTCACCCGCACCCAGGTGGGCAGAGGCAGTGTCTTGTGCGCTGCCGTCATGGCGTACATGTCGTAAGGCTCACCGCTAGAGGTGCGCCTGCCATGGAACTTCTTTCCATACCAGGAAGCAAGCCCCCGGGCGCGATAGCCCCGGGCATGTTCGCGCACATAATAGGTCTTGCCGAACACCGTATAGCTGGGTGGATTGCCATATTTGCTGCGTGGGGCATTCTGCGGCACTGCGTCGGGAATATGGCTGACCTCCACGGGAGTTTCCGGCCCGTAGTCTTCGTCTGGAAAATCGCTGGTCTTGATGCTGCAGCCCCCCAGGAGGGGCAGGGCGCAACAGAAGCAGAGGGCTTTAGCCCTTGTCGGCAAACAGGTCACGAATACGCTCACTCAGTTGATACACAGCCATGGCATACAGCTCGCTGTGGTTATACCGGGTGATGACATAAAAATTCTTCAGGGCGGCCCAGTACTCCTCGCCCTGGTCGGTTTCCAGGCGGATCAGGGCTGCCTCCAGAGCATCATCCAGGCCAGGCTCTACAGCCATGCCTGCCTTCCTCAGCTCACCCAGGGTAAAGCTTGGCTTCACCCCGGCTTCCAGATATTTTTTCGGGTTCGCCGGCACCGAATCAAACTCTGCCGTTACCGGCAGCCCTTTTTCCCAGCCATGGCGGGCTAAATAGTTTGCCACACTGCCAATGGCGTCGGTTTCATTGTTCCAGATGTCGCGTTTGCCGTCCCCGTCAAAATCCACCGCATATGCCAGGTAGCTGCTGGGCATGAACTGTCCCAGCCCCATGGCGCCAGCATAGGAACCCATGGGCTTGGTGGGATCCAGTTTTTCCTCCTTTGCAAGAACCAGGAATTTTTCCAGCTCCGAGGTAAAAAACTTGCTGCGTTTGGGATAGTGAAAGGCCAGGGTGTAGAGGGCGTCCAGCACCTTGTCCTTGCCGGTAATGCGCCCGTAGAAGGTTTCCACGCCGATGATGGCGACCACGAACTGCGGCGGCACGCCGAAAGTTTCCTCTGCCTTGTGCAGGACCTGCTGGTTCCTCTTCCAGAACTTGACCCCTTGGTTGGCGCGCTTGTCACTCAGGAAGATTTTGCTGTACTGGCCCCAGTTCAGGGTTCGTTCCGCAGGTTTGTTCATGCGGTCGATAATGTCCTGGCGCTTATGTGCCTTTGCCAGCACTTCACGCAATTCTCCTGCATCGAAGCCCTGGGTTTCCACCAGACGCTGAATGAACTTTTCCACCTGCGGGTTGGCATATGCGAAGGTGGACAGGCTGAACAACAATGGTAAAAGCAGTATGTATTTCATTTTGGCACCAACTTCCTGTGTGTGTGGATGGACATGAGCATACCGAAACCGGCCATCAAGGTCACCAGTGAAGTTCCGCCATAGCTGACCAGAGGCAGGGGCACCCCCACCACCGGCAACAGACCGCTGACCATGCCGGCGTTGACAAACAAATAGACAAAAAATACCAGAATCAGTGCCCCGGCCAGCAGGCGGCTGTAGCTGTCCTGCGCCCGGGAGGCAATATACAAACCGCGCAGGATGATGAACAGAAAGATTGCCAGCAGCAGCAGAACGCCCATCAGACCAAACTCTTCGCCGAGCACAGCGAAGATAAAATCCGTGTGGCGCTCCGGCAGAAATTCCAGCTGTGACTGGGTGCCATTCAGCCAGCCCTTGCCATAGACGCCGCCGGAGCCGATGGCGATTTTTGACTGGATGATGTGATATCCGGCGCCCAGGGGGTCGCTTTCCGGGTTGAGAAAGGTCAGTACCCGGGTGCGCTGATAGTCATGCATGAGGTACCACACCGCAGGAGCTGCTGCCGCCACCAGCAACCCCAAGGCAATGATCAGGCGCCAGCTGATGCCCGCAAGAAAAAGTACAAACAGGCCGCTGCAGGCAACCAGAATCGCCGTGCCGAGATCGGGTTGCTTGGCAATCATCAACACCGGCACCAGTAGCAGCAGCAAGCTCAGGAGCAGGTGCTTCCAGTTTGGAGGCAGGGGTTTGCTGGACAAATACCACGCCAGCATCATCGGTGCTGCAAGCTTTACCAGTTCCGCTGGCTGAAAACGCATAAAACCGAGATCCAGCCAGCGCTGGGCACCCTTGCCGATGACCCCGGTAACCAGTACTGTCAGCAGCAGGCCCACCCCGATGACATACAACCAGGGACTCCAGCGGCGCAAGGTATGGGGGTGTACCTGGGCAAGAAAAAACAGGGCGCCAAAGGCAATCAGCATGCGTATCGCCTGCCTTTCTACCTGCTGAAGATTTTCTCCAGTCGCTGAATACAGGATCACCAGCCCGTAAATGCAAAGCAGCATAAGTCCGGTAAGCAGAGGCAGGTCCATATGCACGCGTGCCAGTACCCCCCGGTGCCGGGCCGGTTCACTGGCGGGTAGCCCGCTGGGAGAGCGACCGACTGGAATCACTCTGTTTCTCCTGCTGTTGCTGCATGACTGCCCCGTACCGTATTGCCGCCGTTTTCGAGCAACCATGCATCCATCACCTGTTTTGCCACCGGCGCTGCCGTGGCTCCGCCATGGCCGCCGTTTTCCACGATTACCGCCACGGCAATCTGTGGATCTTCCACCGGTGCATAGGCGATAAACAGGGCATGATCACGCATTTTTTCCGATATCTTGCTTTCGTCATACTCTTCATCCTGTTTTACGGTAAAAACCTGCGATGTGCCGGTTTTTCCCGCGATACGGTAATGCTCGTTCTGCAGGTGCCGGGCGGTACCCCGCGATCCTTCAATCACATGAATCATGGATTGGTGAATCTCATCCCAGTTGCTGTTGTTCTTTACAGGAATAACATGCTCCCTGCCACCTGATGGGAGCACCGCCCCGGTGCTTTCGTCCACAATTTCTTCCACCAGCCTGGGCTCGTGGTAGTGACCGCCATTGGCAATGGCTGCTGTGGCAGCCGCCAGTTGCAGTGGCGTGGCTTCGAAAGCACCCTGGCCAATACCGATAATGACTGTCTCCCCGGGGAACCACACCTGTTTGAAGCGTTTGCGCTTCCATTCGCGGGAAGGACGAATGCCTGTGCGCTCGCCAACCAGGTCGATGCCGGTTTTTTCTCCAAAGCGAAACTCCTTGAGGTATTGCTGGATCTTGTCGATGCCGATTTCATGCGCCAACTGGTAGAAAAACACGTCGCAGGACTGGGTGATGGCTGCGTCCACATCCATGAGTCCATGGCCGGCTTTTTTCCAGTCGCGGTATTTGTGATCGTGGCCCGGCAATTGAAAGAAGCCGGGGCAATAGATTTTTTCTTTGAGTCCAAGATAATCCATCTCCAGCCCCGCCAGTGCCATGAACGGCTTGATGGTGGAACCCGGAGGATATGCTCCCTGCAGGCTTCGGTTGAACAAGGGCTTGTCATGATCTTCCTGCAATGCCTTGTAGGCTTTGGAGCTGATGCCTTCCACAAACGGATTGGAGTCAAAGCCGGGTTTGCTGACCATGGCCAGCACTCCGCCTGTTCTGGGATCTATCGCTACCACAGCACCATTTACGTCGCCCAGGGCATCCAGAGCCACCCGTTGCAGATCCAGGTCAATGTGCAGGCGCAGGCTGCGCCCCGGTTCCGGCGGCATTTCCTCGAGCACCCGCACCGCCTTGCCCAGCACATTGACCTCTACCTGTTGCAGGCCGACCTTGCCATGCAGGATATCCTCATAGGACTTTTCCACCCCGGTCTTGCCGATATAGGTGGTGCCTGCATAGTTGGATGCATCGATGGATTGCAGATCCTTGAGGCTGACGCGCCCCACATAACCCACCACATGCGCCATGAGGTCTTTCAGGGGGTAGGTGCGCGTCAAACTGGCCTTGATGGAGATCCCTGGGAACTGGTAGCGGTTGACCGCAAACAGGGCGGCTTCCTCCTGGGAGATATCCAGCTTGATGGGAATGCTCTCGAACCGCCGCTTCTGGCGTTTGAGCTTGTAGAACCGCTCCTTGTCCACCGCGCTGATTTCTATCAGTCCTTCGAGTTCTGCCAGTGATTTTTCCAGATCCTGCACCATCTCGGGAATGATTTCCAGGTTGAAAGCAGGGCGGTTAAGCGCCAGTAGGCGGTTTTTCCGGTCATAGACCAGTCCCCGGGTGGGCGGCAGGGGAATCAATTTGACCCGGTTGTCCTGGGCCAGGGTGGTAAAATGCTCGTGATCCACCACCTGCAGATAGACCATCCGCCCGACAATGCCGCCCAGCAGTATGACCACCAGTACGCCAGCGGTAATCGCTCTATGGGTAAACAGCCTGCCTTCGCGGCGGTAATCCTTGAAGTCCAGATTACCTGACATGGAAGCGTCGTCTCAAATCTCTGAAGACAATGAAAAGCCAGGGCCAGATCAGCCCGCCCAGCAGGGGAACAACCCAGGATTCCATTACGGCCGCTGGTCGGCCGATGGCGCCGTCCACCCAGAAAAACAGCAGCCGGTCTACATACAGTATCAGCGCCACAAATACGGATTGTTGCCAGAGGGGGAACACCCGCACCCGCTTATGCGCCTTCAGGGTAAGAAAGCTGATTACCGAAAGCCCGAAAGCATGCTGGCCGAGCAGGGTGCCGGTGAGAATATCCAGCAGCAATCCCACAATAAAACCGATACCCACACCTACACGCTCCGGCAATGCCATGCACCAGTAGATCAACACCAGGGCGCTCCATTGCAGGCGGTAATACTGCAGGTTCTCCGGCATGGGCATGACGCTCAGTACCAGGCTGATAACCAGGGTTATAACGATAATCGTCCGGCCCCGGGAGATTTCCGGACTCATGGTGCAGCCACCTCGTTTTCTGTCGAGAGCCCGGTTGGCGGGGAAGAGGGTTGCTCTTCTTCCGGAAACTCCGGCGGGATATTGACTTCCCACACCAGCAGTGCCTCCCGGGTGCGATCCAGTTGTGCCAGAGGGCGGGCGAGTACGGTTGCAAAAGGCTTGCCCGGCTGCCGTTTTACTTCCGTAATCCTGGCCACCGGATAGCCTGGCGGAAATTTGCCACCAAGACCGGAGGTAACCAGCAGATCATCACTGCGGATATCCGCATTGTTCGGCAGGTACGGCATTTCCAGTTGATTGATCCTGCCGCTGCCCACGGCAATGCTGCGCAAGCCGTTGCGCAGCACCTGCACCGGCAGGGCGTGTCCTACATCGGTGATCAGCAATACCGTGGCGTTCAACGGACTGACATGAATCACCTGCCCCATCACCGCATGGGCATCGAGCACCGCCTGGCCTTCGAAAACCCCGGAGCGGCTGCCCTTGTCAACGACAATCTGCTGGCGGAAAGGATCGAGATCCATGGCGGATAACTCAGCCACCAGCACCCGGTTGCCGATCTTGTAGGCCGATCCGAGCAAATCCCGTAGCCGTTCGTTCTCTGCCTGCAATGCCGCAGTCAGCTGCAGCTCGGCTTTCAGTTTCAGGTTTTCCCGGTGGAGGTCTTGATTGGATTGTTGCAGCTCGCTGCGGGTTTGCAGGGTTTCTGTAACCCAGGTGCCGATATTGCTGGGCATCTCGGCCAGAAACTGTATGGGATAGGTCAGTACGGAAAGGGTGCTGCGCAATGTTTGCGTCTGGTGGAAGCGGTGATCCATCACCATCAGCAGGATGGACAGAATCATTGCTCCGAGTACGCGGGCGCCCTGCGAGGGTCCTTCTGCGAAAATAAACTTGATGTCAGGGCTCCTTGTGCTGCGTTATTCCCGTACCTTGTGTGAAGTTCGACCTACTCGACGCTGAAAAAGTCCCCGGCTTTTTCATCCATCAA
>JALWMK010000139.1:0-19074 GCA_027083925.1 Sedimenticola sp.
TTTAGGAGAGAACAGTATGAAAAGTAGAATTCTGATCACAGCAATTCTGGCTACCGGCATATCCCTGCCCGCCATGGCAGACAGCCAAGGCAATGTTATGGAAGCGCGCAAGATCATCAAGCAATTCGCCACCGAACTCAAAGGCGAACTGCAAACGGCGATGAAAGAGGGCGGACCCGTCAACGCCATCAGCGCCTGCAACAGCAAGGCTCCGGCTATCGCCACCAACATCAGCGCCAGCAGCGGCTGGAGCGTCGCCCGCACCAGCCTCAAGCCCCGCGCTACAGCCAACGCCCCGCTGCCCTGGGAGCGCAAAGTGCTGGAAGAGTTCGAAGCCAAAAAGGCAGCGGGCGCCGACCCGAAAACCCTCGACTACTCAGATGTCGTGGAAGAGGATGGCAAGAAAGTGTTTCGCTACATGAAGGCCATTCCCACTGCCAAGGTTTGCCTGAACTGTCATGGCGGCGATGAGGTCAAGCCAGAAGTTGTAATGCGCCTGAAATCACTGTATCCCGCAGATCAGGCCCGTGGTTTCAAGGAAGGTGATATCCGTGGTGCTTTCGTCCTGAAAAGAACCTTCTGACCACGGGAATACTAAGACGAACAGTAAGAGCCACATTCAGAGTCAGCCAGGCGTCCCGGGGCAAGGCGTACTCCGCTGAGTGAGGCTTTGTTATTGTTCGTCTGAGAATTGCCTGGCAGGTTTGCACAAGGACGTGCAACCCCGTCAGAAACATGACCTGGGCGGCATAATTTGCGCCTACCATTGTGCTAGGATTAGTAGCACGGCAGCCAAACATGCCGGAGCAGCAACAAACGCAAGCCTTATACACTCTCTAAGCGGTAAATCCGGATGCAACACAAATTTGATATCTTTTTTTCCGGTGAAATTCTGGAGGGCAGGGACGAACAACAGGTCAGGGAGGCTGTAGGAAAACTGTTCAAGCTGTCTGGCGACAGGCTGGATGCGCTTTTTTCCGGCGAGCCAAAGCGCATCAAAAAAGGCCTGAATGTGGAGCAATCCGGGCGGTTCCGCGAGGCCTTCCGCAAGGCAGGAGCAATCGTACAAATTGTGGTCGCCGGTAAAAATCCACCGAAAGAAGCACAACAAGCTGCCACAAAACCGGATTCAGCTTCCGGGCTAAAGCTGGCGCCTGTTGGCTCAAACCTTGCTCCCCTGCCCCGCGATACCGGGCGCGCCACTCCAACAACGGCAAATCACAGCACTGAACTGGAAATTGTTCCAATCGATTCAGTTTCTGCCGAACCCGCCCCGCAACCAGCAGAGATTGATACCGGCGACCTGCAGGCAGCTGCTGCAGAAAGCGGTTCACTGGAAGAGTTTGCTCCGGCTGTCGAACCCGCACCTCTGCCGGATATCAGCGATATCGATATCGCCAGGGATGACCGGCCCATACAGGAAAGCAGACAGGAAAGTCCCGGCACTATTCCGGACACCAGCCACCTCGAAGCTGTTCCGCCCAAGACAGGCTCCCTGGAAAAATTTGCCCAGCACAAAAAACCTGTGCCCATCCCGGACACCAGCAAGCTGTCACTGGACAGCTGAAAGACGAACCACAAAGCGCCCCAGGGGATGACGGTTTTCAAACAATAGCGGTGTTCGCCGGGCATCATCGGCCAGCCACACATACAGGGAACGATGCGCAGGCTCGCGCTTTCCTTCCTCGATCGCATCGAAGCGCAATTTCCACGCCTTGCGCTTCTTCCCGCCCGCCTCGATCTCGTGTCTTTTCTGTACGCGCACGCGGTAGCGATACAGACGCTTCCCGTCTGTTACCGGGAAAGCATATTTCCTGCCCGTTGCCAGTGGCTTGCCACGCACTACCTGCAGCATGGACAGCCAGTCCAGCAGCCCGTCTTCAAAAGAGTGGCGCGAATACTTGTGAAACTCGAACTGCTCTCCGGGTTTCAGCCACCGTTGCAGCATCACCGGAAACAACTGCTTTCCCGCACCTTTCCCTTCGTTGCGAAACCGCAGCAGCTTGCGCTGCCCAACATCCACCCAGCTTATTTCGTGCTTGATCCGGGAGGTCTTTTCATATTTTTCCAGCGCCAGCATATGTTGCCCGTCGGGAACATAGATACTGCGGTATCGCACCCGGAACGGAAAATGCTTTTCCACAAACAAATATGGCTCTGAGGTAGCCTCCATGGAAAGCTGGACAACCTTCCCCGACACAGGGAGTTGCAGGCTTGAGCTGTTCAGTTGCACGGCAGCGACAGGCAGGTTTTCACCCGCGCTGAACACCCCGGAATAGCTGGCTTCATAGTGTAGTGTCTCGGCCTGTATCGCGGCCGGGCTGATGACAAACAGCATCACCAGCAGCAGAATATTTTCACGAATGCTCATTTGTTGTCAGCATTCAGGTCACGATGGAATTTGATAAAGGCTTCTTCCGGCCCGATCACCACCAGAATATCGCCACTATCCATGCGATGCCGTTTGGGATCAGTGGCAAAAACCAGCTGATCGCCGTATTCCCGATCCACCACACCCAATACTATAAGGTTGTAGCGCTCTTCAATAAACAGTTCATCCAGGTATTTGCCGTGAAGAAAACTGTCTTTCTGCACATGAATCTCTGCGATATCCAGATTCACCTTGCCGAAAACCGTATGCTCCAGCGTCTCGGCAATGATCGGACGATGCATACGCTCGTAGATCTTGTAACCGCTGATGCGGTAGGGATCGATAACCTTGGTTGCCCCGGCCGCATGCAGCCGTTCAATGGTGTCATGCGCCCCGCTGATCGACACGATAGGCAGCGCTGGCGCTATGGCGCGTGCGGAAATCACCAGAAAAACATTACTGGCATCCTCATCCAGCAGCGCAAACAGTATGTCTGCTTCGCCACCAATGCCGACACGCTTAAGCTCTTCATCGTCCTGAAGGTTGATCCGCTCCACGAAAAATCCTTTCGCCCTGGCTTTTTCCACTCCGGTTTCCCGATCATCTACAATACGAACGGTTTCCCCCCGCTCGGTCAGCTGGCGGGCAACCTCCAGGCCTACCGCTCCCGCCCCAACAATAACAATTCTCTTTGCCTGGGAAAATATACCCGCCTTGTTATCCGCGCCCCCGCTCATCTTTCCATCCTCCCGGACTTGAGTTGCTGGCGCATATGCGAGACGCTGTATTTATGACCAAATACCAGCAGTATGTCATTGCCCAGCAACACAAAATCCGCTCCCGGATTAAACTGAAAGCGTTGGGATTCCAGATCAAAATGGTTACGCACATGATTGCTGCTCCGGTTCATGGGGGTGGTGACCCCAAACAGGATCAGGCGCATTTCTTCCAAAGGTGTTTCGCCGATGGTCTTGCCATCCAGCCAGGAGTCAGGGGGAACCCGGATCGCTTCCAGGGTGATGTCGTTCTCACCCATGACAATGCCATGGATTGCTTCAAAGGCCACCGGTTGGCCAACGTATTCCCCAGCAATCAACCCGACGATCTTGAACGGCTCTATCGCATGATTGGCTCCGGCATGCAATAGCTTGTCCACCGATTGGCGCTGGTTTGCGCGGGAAATGATGGTGATTTTCTCATCCAGCTGGCGCGCAGACAGGGTGACATAGACGTTCACCACATCATCACCGGTGAGGCAGAGAATCTTTCCCGCAGAACGGCCTACTCCCAGCATCTGCAACAGACCGATGCGCTCCGATTTGCCCTCTACCACCAGATACCCAAGCCGCCGGGCCAGCTCCACAGCCTCTCCATCGCTGTCGATGATCACAAACGGCAGCTTGTCCCTGGACAGGTATTCCGCCACCACCTGGCCAACCCGTCCGAATCCGCAGATAACGGTGTAGCCTTTTTTCTTCTCCAGCAACGACGCCACCCGTCGATCCCGCACTTCTCCCATTTTTTCCTGGAATGCAGAAACAATGATGGAGGTAAAAAAGGACAGCACCCCAAGACCGCTGATGATCAGCACCATAGTCACCAGCCTCCCTTCAAAAGACTGGGGAGTGATGTCGCCATAACCCACGGTGGACAAAGTCACCAAAGACCAGTAGATGCCTTCAAAAAAACCTTCGACCTGCCCCCCTGACTCTGGGGATTCAAACAGGTAGATCACCGAGGATCCCACCAGCAGGACAAACATCAGAAAGGTGAACAGGGAAAAGAGTTCTATGCGTTTCTCCCGCAGCACCGAGCCGAACTGCTGGATGCTGTGGGCATAACGGAACATCTTGAATAGGCGGAACAGCAAAAACAGCCGCAAGATACGCAAGGGCCGATAACTGGGCAGTATCGCCAGCAAATCAATGATCGCCATGGGCGAACTGATATAACTCCACTTGCTGCGCAGAACACTCCATAGTGCCCTGGACAGACGAAACGGCTGGTTGATTAGCTCGCTTTTTTCATACTCATCCAGAATGATGCGATGAGCGCTGGAATATACCCACATCCGCCCAAGGTATTCCAGAATAAAAAAAGATACCACCATGTTTTCAAACCAGCCCGACCAGGCGCCAAGGTGGTGTTTTACGCTGTACAGGAGGAGAAACACACTGCTCAACACCAATGCCATCATCAGCAAATCAAAATACGGGCGGATGCGCGAATGAGGATTTTCCAGAAGATCATAAGCCGCTTGTTTTGCACGCGCATAAGCTTCCGACTCGTCCATCTCATAAGCCAGTCGTATCACCAGATCAGAGGCTTTCATGGTGGGGCAGCCACCTCCAGGCGCTCGGTCTCCGCCAGCTGTACCTGGCGGCCATCCAGGGTCACGAAGCGCCTTTCCTGCAACTGCCCGCGATAGACCTGGTAGTCACTGACACGCCCGGAGCGGCTGTCTATCACCTGCACCTGCAGAATTTGATGGCTGTCTCGCCAGTTGAGGTAGATAATCACTGCAGTACCTGCCAACATCAGCATGACCACCGAAATGGCCAAAACCTTCGGCCAGCGCTTTCCCAGCTGCTTCGGAGGGTGTCGTGCGGGCGTTCTTGCAGGCCGGTCGCGAAACCTTACCATGGCAATGACCAGGCCAATTACCGCCAGGGTGAAAAGTATTTTTGTCAGCATGAACGAATCGGGACTTCCTTTGCTATCATGGAGCCAAAGTAACACCAAACCACAAATATGAAAACTATCACCTTACTTATTCTGTTGCTGTTTCTCCTGGTCGGTTGCAGCGCGCCGGAAAAGCCCACGATCACCCTCTACCTTGCCATGCAACGTGGTGATATTGAACAGATCGAGCGCCATATTGCATGGGGGACAGACATGAACCAGCTTGACCGTGATGGTTACGCCCCCCTGCATATTGCAGTACGCAAGGGGCGCATTGCCATTACACGCCTGCTGATCAAGCAGGGTGCGGACATCCACGTGCAGGATCGCAATGGCCACACCGCCATGTATCACGCCGTCCTCGGCGCGCACCCCCGCATTGCTGATCTGTTGCTCAAGGCAGGTGCTGAACTGGATGCCGATGCCTTGTTACTGGATGCTGCGCGGCAGGGCATCAGCAAGCGCGAGGTAATCCGCTTTCTGACAGATCATGGTGCAAACCTGGAAACAAAGGACGACAGGGGGGATACCCCGCTGCTCACCGCCATCCGCCAGGGAAACCACAAACTGGCCAAACACCTGGTAAACTTCGGCGCCAACGTCACCACGACCGGTGCCGAAGGAAAAACCGCACTGGAAATTGCAAAATCCCTGGGATTAAGGGATATTGCGCTGCTGTTACAACGCAATGGCGCAACTTAGGAGAGATCAACCCCATGGCAACCACACCCGACGAAATCAGCATCAGTTACAAAGAAGGCGACCTCGAATTGGTCAAGGAGCTGGACAAGCAGGTTCTCACCAAAGGCGCCTGGACCACGATCATCTTCCGCTACCAGGACTGGAACAATTCCAAGCAGGAGTACGGCCCGGAAAAATACACCATCCGCCGCTACCAAAAGCGCAATGGCGAATACCAGCAAAAATCCAAATTCAACATTTCCAGCAAGGATCAGGCAAAAAAAATCATCGATGCGCTCAAGCACTGGACCGATGACGACTGATTGATCGCTTCTCCATGACGGGAAACAGCCTGGAGATTGGCGCCATTCTCATGGGGCTGGCCGGCGGCCTGGCCATCTTTCTGTATGGCATGGAGCTGTTGACCAACGCGCTGAAGGCAAGCACGGGCAGGCGCCTGAAAACGCTTTTGGCGCGGATGACCACCGATCGCTTCAAAGGGGTCATGAGCGGCGCCCTGGTGACTGCAATCATTCAATCCTCTTCCGTTACCACGGTGCTGGTGGTGGGTTTTGTATCCGCCGGGCTGATGCATTTGCAGCAGGCCATCCCGATTATCATGGGCGCCAGTATCGGCACTACCATTACCGCGCAGATCATTGCCTTCAAGATCACGCATTTTGCCCTGCTGATCATTGCCGGCGGGTTTGCCATGCAGTTTTTCAGCCGCAATGAGATCACTCAACGCACCGGCACCATGATTTTCGGTTTCGGCATGATCTTCTTTGGCATGGGTCTTATGGGCGATGCAACCTCTCCCCTGCGGGACTACCCTCCGTTTATCCAGTTTCTGCAGGAGATGGAGCACCCTCTGTATGGCATTCTCGCCAGCGCCGCATTTACCGCCATCGTGCAAAGCTCCTCTGCCACTACTGGCATCATCATCGTTCTCGCCACCCAGGGGCTGATAACGCTGGATCAGGGTATTGCCCTGGTTTTCGGCGCCAACATCGGCACCTGTGTCACTGCCTTGCTGGCAGCCATTGGAAAATCCAGGGAAGCCTTGCGGGTAGCCATGGTGCACATCACCTTCAATACCCTGGGCGTGCTTGCCTGGTTCTGGTTCATTCCTGAATTTGCCACCCTGATTCACTCCATCTCCCCTGTGCATCCGGAGCTTGCAGGCGTAGATCGTCTCGCTGCAGAAACCCCAAGACAGATTGCCAACGCCCATACCCTTTTCAATGTCGGCAACACCTTGCTGTTCATTGGCTTTACTGCCTGGTTCGCAAAACTTGTCACCTGGATGATTCCGGTAACCAGGGAAGAGAAATTGCACCGGGTTACATCCAAGTATCTCGACAAGAGTCTGCTGGACACACCCTCTCTCGCTCTGGATCGGGTACGCATGGAGATTGGCCGCATGGCGGAACGGGTGCTTCCCATGCTGCGCCAGGGTGTGCATCTGGCGATGGACGGCAATGCCCGGGAATTACCGGAAATCAGTCGCATGGACAGCGAGGTGGGCATGCTTCACGGTCCGATTCTGGACTACCTGCATGAACTGGCCAAAGGCGATCTCAGATCAGACGAAGCAGAATTGCTGCATCACTACCTGACCATTTCTTCCTATTACGAAAACATCGGCGACAACCTCAAGCTGCACCTCATCCATGTAGGCCGAAAACGCCTGCAAGAAGAATTGATCATGGGTGAAAAAACCCGAAAACTGTTTGAAGAACTGGTGGATGAGATTTTTCACCTGCTCGAAGAGGCCACGCAAGCTGTCACCCGCATGGAAAAAAAACCAGCCCGCAGGGTACTCAAGGCCAAGAGCAGGATCAATCAACTTTCTGCCGATATTGAGCGCCATATAGTACATCGCATGACAGCCGAAGCGCCCATGCGCGGACTGACCTACCAGACAGAAACTGAGCTGCTGGAAGCGTTGAAACGGGTCTACTATCTTACCAAGCGCATTGGGAAAGAGGTGTTGATGATGGAGTTCGGGGCGCAAAAAGAAAAACAGGCCACTTGATCGGCAAAGGCTTCGGCTACCCCAAACAACCGGATCAATGCAAGCCTAATGCTTCCGGCCAGTCCAGCAGGACATTGACCAGCTCACGCTGTTCTGCAGTTAGCTCAGGATCAACAGCCATACGCGACAACTGTTGGCAATAGTCCTTCAGGACAATGCTTGCCCCTCCCCCAGGGTCGGTCAGGCGGTATCTGCGGAATTCTTCCCAGCGCTGCCTTTCTTCCGCACTCAGTGTGTGTGGCCAGTTGCGCGCACGATAGCGAAACAGCAGCTCCGGCAGGCGAGCATCTTCAAATGCCGGATGCAAGGACGCCAGCTCTTCCTGGCTGCTGTGCAGTACCTGCTCACACAAGCGTCGGTCTTTATTCGATATGAAACCGCTGTATAGGCTCTGATCCGGGTCAGAGCACTCCTCATAATGCTCCCCGGAAAACACTTCCTGCACCTTTTTTTGCAGCTCTGGCGCATTACGAATTGCCTGCAAATGCTGCTGTTCCCGGCCGGAATCCAACTCCCACTGCTCTCGGGCGGTATCCGTAAGCGTATTCAAGGGCACTACCACCGGGGCATGATTCACACTGATCATCTTCAAGGGAATACGCTGTTCTCCATCCGCCAGCTCACTGCTGGGTGTATAGAGTTTCTCGCGGATCTGTTCTGCACTGAGGTCAAACAAGGGCTGGGGGGCAATCCTCAGGTCATACACGATGATGCCGTTGCGGTTGGTTGGATGCTGCGCCACAGGAACCACCACCGCAATGGCGCCCAGGCGCGCAGGATACTTCGCCGATGCATGCACCACAGGCTGCTGGTCACGCAGGTTTAACTGCTGCGCCAGCTTGTGTTTGTCCCGATTGTTGAACAGGTAATCAAACAGCCTCGGCTGTTTTTCCTTCACCAGCTTCGCCATGGCAATAGTAGCCTTGACATCCACCAACGCATCATGGGCGCCTTCATGTTCTATGCCGTTGGCTGCAGTCAACAACTCCAGACGAAAACTGGTTATGCCATTTTCATCCTCCGGCCAGGCGATCCCCCCGGGGCGCAGTGCGCGCGCAAGGCGCAACATGTCGATAATGTCCCAGCGGGAATTGCCATTCTGCCATTCCCGCGCATAGGGATCGTAGAAATTTCGATACAGCCCATAACGGGTGAATTCATCATCAAAGCGAATGCTGTTGTATCCCAGGGCACAGGTGCCGGGACGTGACAGCTCTTCCTGGATGAGGCGAAAAAAATCCGCTTCACATACCCCTTTCCCGCGAGCGAGCTGGGGCGTGATGCCGGTTACCATGCAGGCCGCCGGCTGGGGCAGTATGTCATCCGCAGGAGCAGCGTACACCATCAGCGGCGAGCCAATGGGATTAAAGTCCAGGTCCGTACGCAAGCCGGCAAACTGCACCGCCCGGTCTTTTCGCGGATCCGTACCCCAGGTTTCGTAGTCGTGCCAGTAGAAGCTGCTGGTCATGATGGTCAGATTTCAGCAAATGACGGCATCATATCAGGATGGCGACAGGGGCGCTCCCATAAAAAAGCCGTCATGCCCAGGCACGACGGCATTGTAAAACCAGCGTGTCGAAACCCTGTTACTTGAGTTTCTCGCGGATACGTGCAGCCTTGCCGGTACGACCCCGCAGGTAGTACAGTTTGGCACGGCGCACCGCACCACGGCGCTTTACTTCTATACCGTCGATCATGGAGCTGTGGGTCTGGAATACACGTTCCACACCTTCGCCATGAGAAATTTTGCGCACAGTGAATGCAGAATTCAGGCCACGGTTGCGTTTGGCAATAACTACACCTTCAAACGCCTGCAGACGCTCGCGGCTGCCTTCCTTTACCTTGACCTTAACAACAACGGTATCACCGGGGCCAAAGCCCGGGATTTCCTTGTTCATCTGTTCCGCTTCGAGTTCCTGGATGATGTTGCTCATCGTTGTTGCTCCTCTACCAGTTCTGGCGCCTCACGGCGCGTGTCATCAAATTGTCGTAAAAGCTCTGCCTTCAGTTTCAAGAAGACGCCGACGCCCCCTGATGGGTGCGTATGAATTCTTCCAGCAAACGCTGCTCTTGTGCAGACAGTTCGCGTTGCTCCAGCAAATCCGGGCGGCGCAACCAGGTGCGGCCAAGGGCTTGCTGCAAACGCCATCGTTCAATGGCTGCGTGATCCCCGGACAACAGCACCTCGGGAACACTCCGCCCGTCCAGATCATCAGGACGGGTGTATTGGGGGAAATCCAGCAGGCCATTCATGTAGGAATCCTGCTCGGCGGATTCTGCATGCCCCAATACGCCCGACAGCAATCTGGTAACGGCATCCATAATCACCATGGCCGCCAGTTCACCACCGGACAACACATAATCGCCAATGGACCATTCCTCGTCCACGCAGCAATCTACCAGCCGTTCATCAATCCCTTCATAGCGGCCCGCCAGCAGTATTATGCCACTTTGCCTTGCCATTTCCCTGGCAGCTTTCTGATCGAAGCGTTGCCCTTGCGGGGTGAGATAGATCACCCGACTGTCCGGCGCCGCCTGCCTCGCTTGTTGCAGCACCGCCTTTAGTGGATCTACCTTCATCACCATGCCCGGGCCGCCCCCATAGGGGCGGTCGTCCACGGTGCGGTGATTGTCCTCTGTGTAATCCCGCGGGTTCCACAAATGCAGGCTGGCCTGTTTTCCCTGCAGTGCCTTGCCGGTAACACCGTGTTCAGCCGCCTTGAACATCTCCGGGAACAGGCTGATTACATCAAACCTCATCAGAATTCCGGATCCCAGTCCACCCTGATCCACCCTTGTTCCAGATCCACTTCCTGAATCACCTGTTCCCATATCCAGGGGAGGAGACGCTCTCTCTCTCCCCTGACCACCAGCACATCATTGGCGCCGGTTTCAAACAAATGGCTTACCCTGCCCAAATCCATGTCCTGGGTAGTGACGACCCGCAGTCCTTCCAGATCCGCCCAGTAAAATTCGCCTGCCGTCACTGGCAACTGGGATCGACGCACCGCCACATCCGCGCCCATCAATTCCCGGGCGGTTTCCCGGTCATTGCAGCCCCGCAATTTGACCAGTACCAGCTTTCCCTGCCGCCGCCCTGTTTCCGGCGTCCATTTTTCCCAGCCCCGGCTGCGCTGCAGATACCAGGGCGAGTATGTCAGAATATTTTCCCGTGGCCTGGTATCGGAAAATACCTTTAGCCAGCCCTGGACGCCATGCAAACCGGAAATACGACCGAGGGTGACCAGCCGGTTCGGCCCGTCACCCTCGATATCCTGTTCTACAACCTGGCTATCCTTCATAGCTCAGGCTCGCGCCCCCAACCCTCAGGCTGCTTCGCTCTGCCCCTGCGTCCGGTGCTGTTTTACCAACGAGGCAACACGCTCACTCATCTGCGCCCCTTTGGCAATCCAGCTGTCAACATGTTCCAGATTGATGCGCAAAGCCTCTTCATTTTTTTTCGCTACTGGATTGAAAAACCCAAGGCGCTCAATGTAGCGGCCATCACGAGGGTTGCGTGAATCTGTAGCGACGATGTGGTAGAAAGGGCGCTTCTTGGCGCCGGTCCTGGCAAGACGAATGGTAACCATATTGATTAAAAGCCTTAAAATTTCAGTGTAATCCAGCAATTCAGCGCAAACCGAATCAAGGTAAACGCGGCATTTTACTATATTTTGCGAGAAAGTGAAGCGCAGAAAGCATTTATTTGTCCGTCCGCAACAATTCCTCGAACCTGCTGTCTCAGGAAGAACGACGCCAAGGCCAACCCGGATGTTTTACCGGAGAGCATGCCCAGGCTGGTGTCTGGTATCATTATTGTTTACCCCTACGACCACCATTGCCACCCGGATTTCAGAACAATTCATGAATGAAGAAGAAATATTCCAGCGCCTGCTGGCATTGGTAAGGCAATACCACGCCGGGCGCAAGCAGGGAAAATTCCTGGATTATCTGGAGCCTGATGAGCTGGCAACAGAACTGACGCTGGAAAAATCCGCCATCGGGGACTGGCAGCAATTGTTTGCATGGATGGAGCAATACCTGCAGCATTCCGTGAAAACCGGCCACCCGGGCTTTCTCAACCGCATGTGGTCTGGCGCCAACCTGCCCTCTATTGCCGGGGAAATCATTACCGCTGTCAGCAACACATCCGCCTGCACTTATGAAGGGGCACCTGTCTCCACGCTGATGGAGCATTTCATGCTGAATACCATGCTGGATCTGGCAGGTTTCGAAGAGGGTGAAGGGCAGATGACCAGCGGATCAAGCAGCGGCAATATGATCGCCATGCTCGCGGCCAGAAACCGCATTGCCGAAGCCGGCAAGCAAAACGGGCTGTTCGGGCAGTCTCCCCTGATCGCCTTTGTGTCTGCCGATTCCCACTACTCTCTGGACAAGGCCGCAAACATTCTCGGTATCGGCACCCGGCAGCTGGTCAAGGTGCCAACGGATGGACGCGGACGCATGCAGACAAAGGCCCTGGAACAACTGCTGCACCAGCACCAGCGGGCAGGCAACCGGCCTTTCTTCGTTTGCGCCACCCTGGGCACGACGGTGCGCGGCGCCTTTGACCCTCTGCCGCCACTCATCGCCCTGCGGGAACGATACGGTTTCTGGCTGCACGGCGATGGCGCCTGGGGGGGAGCCGCCCTCCTGGATGACGAGCTGCGGCAGCAATATCTTGCCGGGGTGGAACAGCTGGATTCCTTTACCTGGGACTTCCACAAAATGGCCGGAGCCAACCTCATGTGCAATGTGCTGCTGTTCAACCACCGGCGGGGAACCCTGCGTTGCGTATGCAGCGCAGGAGAGCACAGTTACCTGTTCCGCGAAGAAGATCAAAGCGCGGAGCTGGATACAGGCACCGCATCCCTGCAATGCGGGCGCCGGGTGGACAGTCTGAAATGGTTTCTGGACTGGAAGTATTTCGGAAAAGAAGGACTGGCGCAGCGGGTACGGCACTACCTGGCCCTGAGCAAAACCGCTGAACAGTTGGTGAACCGCACCCCGGAGCT
This sequence comes from Sedimenticola sp., assembly GCA_027083925.1. Classification (GTDB taxonomy): domain Bacteria; phylum Pseudomonadota; class Gammaproteobacteria; order Chromatiales; family Chromatiaceae; genus Thiolapillus. The sequence goes on from JALWMK010000139.1 coordinate 12,788, forward strand.
GGAAATGTCCGTACCACGCGAATCCTTCAATATCTGCTTCCGCTTTCGGGTTCCACAAGGCGTGTCCAGCAACGAATTCAATCTGGCACTGCGCAACCGCCTGTTCCGCCGGGGCATCAACCTGGTTGGCATCGCCTACATCGATGAACAGCTTACCTTGCGGCTTCTTTTCACTCATCCGGATTTTTCCCATGCTGAAGTCGATCAGTTCTTCAGTACCCTGGTAGCCACCGGCAAGGAGTTACTGAATGAACAACTGCGTCGCTAAAACCTACATCGCTCCGGAGCTGCCGGATATCACAAGGAAAATTCTGCCCGAGCTGGTGGACAACCTGGCGGATGAATCCCGTCTGCTGTCCCTGAGCGCCCAGTTCCGGCCGCAAGAGGATTTTCCCCACGCACCGCATTGCTACTCCCGCAGTATTCTGCTGCATGCGGACAGCGGCGCTGAAGTCATGATCGCCCGCTGGGATCAGGGCGCAATCACCCCCATACACGGGCACCCCCAGTTTGCGTTTGTGTATGTGCTCCAGGGGCAATTGCAGATGCAGCATTACCGCGACACTGACCAAGGGCTGGTACTCACGGAAACCATCATCAAACACGAGGGGCAACATATCTACTCGGCAGGTATTGCAGGCCGCTATGACAACGCCATTCACCGCGTCACCGCCCTGACGCCCAGCCTCAGCCTTCATGTATATTCCGAAGACGCCCTGAAAGGAAAATTCTTCACCTGACAATGCTGCGTGTTCGTCTGGTATTCTGGTATATGCTGTGGTGCCTGCGGTTCGGCGCCCGACCTTGGCGCTATTTTCAGCTCAACGCCCCCTGGTTCAGCGACAGCAAACGCATCTTCTCCAAGCTGGAAATGGACGGGCTGATTTCGCCAAAATGGCGGCTTGCCCAGGAACCCCTGCGCCCGGACAGCCGCCCGTCATCCTGGCCGGTATTCCTCAAGCCGGAATGGGGACAGAATGCCCGGGGCATCCTCATTGCAGAAGATCAGCAAAGCTTTGACCACACCCGCCGCCGGTTCCTTTCCAGCAAGCTTCCCTACCTGTTTCAGGAAGCGGCAACAGGTGCCCGTGAATTCGAAATTTTCTATATTCGCAATGGCGCAACCGGCGACAATCCGGCGGTGTTTTCCGTAACGGAAACGCTTAACAGCAGCAATCTGTGCTGGCCGGTAAACGGCATCCTCAACCCGCATACCAACTACACAACCCTGGCCCGGCTGACCACCAGTGATGAGCGTCGGCTCTGGCAGCATCTGGAAGAACTGCCAGCGTTCCGCATTGCCCGCATCGGCTTGCGCACAGACAGTATCGAGGACATGCTGGAAGGGAAGTTCCAGATTATCGAGATCAACCTGTTTGTCCCCCTGCCCCTGCACCTTCTGGACGAAGCCGTGCCTTTGCAGGAGCGCCGCCGGTTTATCCGGACCAGCATGCGCAAGCTCGCCCAATCAACCAAAACCCTGCCCCTGGATCAACCCCGCAAGAACATTTTCTGGCCCATGCTGCTACTGAGCTGCCGAATCCGCTGATGAACTATCTGAAAAAAATCCTCTATTCCTGGATCGATCGCTTGTTCCTGAGCGGCTGCACCAGCTACAACTCCCTGCAGGTGCGCAAGAACTGCCGTTCCAAAGAACAGGCAAGAACAGTCTTTGCCGCCAATGACGTACCCCACGCTGAAGGGGACATTTTTATCAGCCCCTGGAAAGCCCACCGGTTTGCACAGAAACACGGCTTTCCTCTGGTGATCAAACCCAATGTTTCCGGCTTTTCCCGGGGCAGCCATTTTCCCATCAACAACTATTACGAGCTGTGGAAGGCCGCCCTCATGGTAAAAATCTGGTGGCCAACATCGGTAGTCGAAAAATACCTGCAGGGCAAGAACTACCGGGTGCTGGTGGGCAACAAGGCCATCATTTCCGTCATCCGCCGCTATCCGCCTTTTGTTGTCGGCGACGGGCAATCCACCATTGCCGCTCTCATCGACGAAGAAAACAGGATCCGCGAAAAAATGGGGCTGTACCCGGTGATCCACCCCATCCCGAAAAGCCGGCAGATATGCCGCTATCTGCGAAAGCAGGGGTTGAATTTAAGCACGATTCCGGAAAAAGACCAGCAGATTGTTCTGTTCAACCGCATCTCCCTGGCTCCCGGCGGCATTGTGGAAACCATAGAAACAGCCCGGCTTCCCCCTGGCAACCGGAAATTGTTCCTGCGGATACTGGAGCTGTTTCACGCCAACATTCTGGGCATAGACGTAATCATGGAAGACGGCATAGAGAAACCCTGGGATGCTCAGAAATGCATCTTCCTGGAAGTAAACTCCCGCCCTTTCACCACCATGCACAATGTACCGCGTTACGGCAAGACTGAAGATCTGAGCGCCCATTTTCAGCGTCTGGATGCACTGGAAGTTGGGCAGAAGGAGCTGTTCTAGTGGCAAAGCAGCTGCCTGCCGCCACACGCCATTTCTACCGTTTCCTCGGCCTGCATTCCTTCCTCATCGGCCTGTTTCCTTTTTTTATTCCGGTTTTTCTTTGGCGTCATGGATATACGCCAGGCGAAATCAGCGCTTTTATTGCCATCACCGGCGCTGGTTTTGTATTGACGCTGTGGTTATGGGATCGCATGGCCAAGACACTGCCACTGAATGTCATCATCGCCACTTCTTTCCTGATTGAAACCGCCCTTCTTGTCAGTGTATTCCTGGATGAGCAACCCGGTTTTTTGGTTCTGTTTGCGCTGCTCAACGGTATCTACAATTGCTTCTTCTGGATCACCCAACGCGCCCTGTTCTTTGAAACCCTGACCGACGCCAACACCGGAAAACAATTTGGAAATTTCCAGGTGGTAGTGGTCATCATCGTCAAAACAGGCGTGCTGTTTGGCGGATTGTTGCTGGACAAGGCCGGTTACCTATCGATCTTTCTGCTTTCTGTTTTGATCGGCTTTCTGGGTATGCTTTCCTTTTTCCTGCATTCCCGGCCCATGGAGCTGCCCGCCCGGCTACGGAAAGATCCGCCCCTGAAATTCAGGGACGTACTGCATTTTCGAGACAAGCACGGGTCGCGTCCGGTATTCCTTCTGGATGGGCCGTTCCTGTTTCTGGAAAGCTATTTCTGGATGATTTCATTGTTTCTTCTCGCCCATGAAAGTTTCTGGAAACTGGGAGCCCTGGTGGTGCTCCTGGGCCTGAGCTTCAGCTTGCTGTTTTATCTCATCAAGAACCGCATCGACCAGATGCCGGTACAGCGGGTGTACACCATTGCCGTTGCCGGTTATTGCATCTCCTGGCTGATGCGTGCCACGGTGGACGACCAGCTCAGTCTCGGCTGGTTGTTTAGCACCCTGATCCTGATCACTTTTTGCACTTCTTTCTTCCGCCTGGCATTCAACAAGCGCTTTTTTGATTTGGCCAGGCAAACCACAGCCCACCGCTACCTGTTGCTGAAAAGCTACTGCTCCCAGGCATTCATTGCCCTGAGCTTTGGCATCGTGGCGGCAATACTCCAGGTTTCGGCAAACCTCGGCCCAAGCTTCTTGCAAACCAGCTATGTCGTTGCCGCCATTCTCGCACCGATCTATCTCTTCTATCATCAGCCGGAAAAATAAACTGCCTTTCAATCCTCCATTTCCGCACCGCTTGCTCGCTTTCCCTTTCTCAAAATTTTCTCGCGAATGGTTTCCTTGATCTTTTGATCCGCAAGCTCCAGCTTCTCCTTCACCCCAAGCTGGGCCGCCTGTTTCAGAACCGCTGCACTGGAATGCTCTTTGATCTTGGCGCCGACAAAAGAAAACAGCGCCCTGGGAACGACAAAAACCACAAGCAAAACCAGCAATACGGTAGCGAGAGGCAAGGCCGCCACGGTAGCCAGAATCCGCTCCACTCCGTTCAGGTCATTCCAGTGGTACTTCAGTCGCCGCTTTACCAGATAAGCCCGCACCCGCAAATAACGCAGCAGGCGTTGCAGGCGGCGAAAACGCAGGTGCGCACTGAACAACAAGAAATGGCTGGTGACCTTGATTACCAGACGTTTCAAACCCAGCAACAATAGAAAAGGCAGTTTTTTCAGTAGTAACAACAACCCTTTCAGGGTCGCCATTTTCTTTACCCACAACACTGCTGCTACAAAGCCCATAACCACGGCATCCCAGTAGTAGGCGCCAGCAGCGGTAGCAATAACCACCGATGCCGTCGCGGCCACAATCAGCAGTTTTTTCTTTGTCGCGGATTTTTTCAACTATCCCCTGTATTGCCTTTCAACTCTGGATACATGGGTCTAAGCGCCTCCTGCTTTTTACCATCTGCTTTCTTCCCGACAGCTCGATGTAACGCTTTCAGCCCTTCCTCGATGCGCAAGCCGTCCCAGGCGACTTTTTCACCCGCATAAAGCACTCTGCTGAGATTCTGCAGCTGTTCCGACAGGGGTTCTCCCACCCGCTGCGCCATGGCCTCGAGGCTTCTTGGAGGCTGTTCCGGCCAAACTACCGGAGCCAGCTTCAGCAACGCCTCGCGTATTTCAGCCGCATCCCCTTTCCCCACGGATTCATGCAATGCCTTCCACGCTGCTCTGGCATCGGCAGCGGCAGCAGGCATGACTTCCGCTTCTTCCCGGGAAGAAGCAGAGGCACGCTGTTTCAGGCGAAGGAACAGAACCAGCGTAACCAGCCACAAAGCCAGAAACAAGACAGCGCCTGCCAGCAACCATTTGTTTGTATCTGCAGCCGGCGATAGGACAGGGGGAAGAGCCTCCTGCACGGGGCCTGTCTTTCCGGATGGATGCTCAGTCACGCTTTCAGGCGAAACCGGAGCCGGCGGCACGGCAACCCGGGCGCTCCCCGCCACCTTGATCACCTGCGGGGGAATCCTCGCCACTTCTTTCCTATCGGTTTCGCTGTTCCACCATTCTAGCGCGATTGCGGGAATGCGGTAGTCGCCGGGGCGCACAGGTATGATGGCGAATTTGCGTGAACTGGTGCTGAGAATACCTGCACTGGTCGCCTGTTCCCGTGCAACCGGCTCATCCGGGTAGATGCGCAAGCCATCGATTTCTGCCATCTTAAGATCAGGCAACTGCCCCAGGGTCACTCCATCCGCCACGATTGCCAGGGTGCGCGTTACCGGTTCACCTGTCTTGAGCTTGTCCAGATCATCCGACCAACTTTCTTCCAGACGGATATCCCTGGCGATCAGCCATTGCCCACCGCCATAACCTGCAGGCACGGGCTTGGCCTGCAAGACGATTGGCTTGCCACGCACCACCTTGTTGCGGTAACTTTGGTTGGAAAAGAAATCATCGAAAAACGGATCATTGAAACCGCTGCCAAAGGCAGAACGGCGTTTGTTCCGGCCCGCGGGAATCCGCAGGCGCAAGTTCAATGCCTGCATCCGTATATCACCGCTTTGCTGGGGAAAAAGGGCATAGCGCCTTTCGATCACCTGCCAGTTCTTGCCGGCGCGCCGCTTCTGGTAACGGCTGTCTTCTCCGAGCTTTTGCACCAGCACTTCCCCGCCTTCAAATTCCGGCTCGGAAAGGCTGGCTTCCCGCCAGGAAATACTGCTGAAAATGCGAACCGTCAGAATCACCTGCTGTTGTACATAGGGGCTTTCTTCATCAACAGAGGCCTCCAGGAATACCGATGCATCAGCCCCCGCCGCAGACGAACGCCCTTGCGCAGCGCTGTCCTTCACCAGAATCTTCACCTGCGGGCTTTTGTCACTGCCGAAACTCACCGGCGGGATCGTCAGCTCTCCACCACGCCGGGAAATAACATTGACCAGGTAGCGAGTGGTGCGCAACGTCTTTCCGTTGACGATGCTGACGCTTCTGGACTGGCTGGTTCCCAGGAGTTCAAAATCCTTGTTCAGCACGGAAAAATCAGGTTCCCCGTCAACATCTCCTTCCACGCTGAAGACAATCTGGAAATTTTCATCCGCGGCAATAGTTCCACGATCCGTTTCCACACGGATTTGCGCGCCTTGCGCCAAGCCCGTCAAGAAAAGCAGCAGCGACAAGCTGGCCAAGTAAATCAGACGCCTGCCTGTCCGTGTCAAAGTATTATTACCAAGGTTGTTGCTGTGGAACATCATACTTCTTTCTCTGATAGTAGTATTTGAACTTGCGCCGCAACAGCCCGCCCGGATCATCGGGAATACGCCGCAGCCATTGCTCCCGGGAAAGGGCCTGCTCATCCATCGGCTCATGTGATTCTTCCATGACCGTTTGTTGCGGTTTCTCCTGCGCTTCCTGTTGCTCCTGCGCTTCC
>JALWMK010000139.1:19174-38423 GCA_027083925.1 Sedimenticola sp.
CTCCTGCGCTTCCTGTTGCTCCTGCGCTTCCCCTTTCTCTTCGGGGGCGCGTCGTTGCTCTTGCGCCTCCCGTTCTTCCCGGTCACGGACAGCTTGAGCCTGCTCCCTGGCCTTCTGTTCTTGCTCGCGTTGCTGGTCTGTCATCTCTTTTTCTTTCTTGTTTGGTTCTGATTGCTCCTGGCTGTCTTGCTGTTGCTGCCCGGCTTGCCCGGTGGAATTATTTTCCTGATTCTGCTGATTCTGCTGATTCTGCTGATTCTGCTGATTCTGCTGATCCTGCTGATCCTGCTGATCCTGCTGATCCTGCTGATCCTGCTGATCCTGCTGATCCTGCTGGTTCTGCTGGTTCTGCTGGTTCTGCTGGTTCTGCTGGTTCTGCTGGTTCTGCTGGTTCTGCTGGTTCTGCTGGTTCTGCTGGTTCTGCTGGTTCTGCTGGTTCTGCTGGTTCTGCTGGTTCTGCTGGTTCTGCTGATCCTGCTGATCCTGCTGGTTCTGCAGCAGCTTCTTCAGCAATTCACGATTGGCACGGGCGTCTTCCATATCCGGCTTCTTCTGCAGGGCCGCATCATAGGCGGCAATGGCCTGTTCCAGTTCTCCTTCACGCGCCAGGGCATTCCCCTGGTTGTACAGGGCATCTGCATCCTGACGCTGGGACCAGATCTTGCGCGCAGCCTCATATTCACCACTGCGGTACAGGGCGCTGGCCTTCCAGTCCGGGTTCCTGAATTTCTGCGCGGCCAGTTTCGCCTCGTCTTGCTGCAGCAGCTGTCGTCCCTGCTGATCCGGGCGAACCCACAGATCCCGCCACCAATCCGCCTGCACTTCTCCCGGCAGGGGCGCAAGCATGATCAACGCCAGCAGCAGTACGCCCCGGCGAAACGCCAGCGCTGCCACGGGCAACACCAGCAACAGCAGCCAGGGACCAAAATCCCGCCACTGAACGATTTCCCGATCAGATTTTTCCGCCTGCTGGAGTTGCTGCGCATCCAGAAGACCCAGAGCGCGTATATCACTGTCATCCAGGCTGATGGAGGCGAAGCGCCCCTCACCAGCTTCCGCTACCTGCTGCAGGGCCGTAGCATCCATTTTCGCCACGACGATATTCCCCTGGGCATCCTTGAGCACCCCCCGGGTGGTGGGAATCGGAGCGCCCTGCACCGTTCCCACCCCCAGCACGGAAACCTTGAACCCGAGTCCGGCGGCTTTTTTTGCCGCCTCGATACTGGAGGCAAGGTTGACCCCATCCGCCAGCAACAGGATATGGCCACTTTTCTCCTGGGCCTGTTGCAGCAGTTTCATGGCCTGATCAATAGCAGCGGCCGTGTTGCTGCCCTGCACCGGCATGATGTCCGTCGTCAGTGCAGGCAGCTGCGCGGTGATGGTCTTCGCATCATCAGTGAGGGGGGAAACCGTGAACGGAGCGCCGGCAAAGGCAATCAATGCCGTCTGTCCTTCCTTGCGCTGGTGCAGGATGTCCTCCACCTTGAAACGGGCCAGCTGCAGGCGCGAAGGCTTGAGATCCCGCGCATCCATGGAACGGGACAGATCCAGAGCGATCACCAGAGGCGATTGGCTGCTGAACACCGGCTGGGGCAGACGTTCCCAGGTGGGACCGGCAAGCGCGGCAACTGCCAGCAGAAACCCCGTGAACACCAACATCAGCGGCCAGCGTGAAAGTCTTGATTCCTCTTCCAGCAACAGATGCGGCAACAGCTCCGGCGAAACGATTTTGCGCCAGGAGGAATCACTGCCTCTGCGCCACCATAGCCGCACCAATCCCGCTATTACGGGCACCAGCATCAACAGCCACCAGGGACGGATAAAGTGAAAATCCTGCCAGTTCATCCCTGCCTCCGGTACAGCAAGCCCAATGCCAACAGTAACGCTATAGCCAGGGGCCAGTGGAACAGTTCATCCACCGGGCGGAAAAACCGTTTTTCATTCTCCACAGGCTCCATTGCATCAATGGCGTCATAGATCGCCACCAGCTGGGCCGTGTCCCTGGCGCGAAAATAACGGCCTCCGGTAATCTCGGCGATGTGGGTCAGGGTCTTTTCATCCAGGGCGCTGCGGCCACGCACCATGCCGAAAAAATCCGCTTCAGGATCAGCACCTATGCCAATGGTGTATATCTTCAGATTCTCCTGCGCCGCCAGTTCCGCCGCCTTCAGGGGATCCATTGCTCCTGCCGTATTTTCACCATCGCTCATCAATATGAGCACTTTCTCGCCCTTTTTGTCCCGCAGGCGTTTGATCGCCAGTCCAATGGCATCTCCAATCGCGGTCTTTTGTCCAGCCATGTTGATGAAGGCCTCTTCCAGCAGGGTTTTTACGGTTTTCAGGTCATAGGTGAGGGGCGCCTGCAAATAGGCCTGCTGACCAAAGAGGATCAATCCCACCCGGTCGCCCTGACGCTTTTCGATAAAGTTTCCGGCAACGATCTTGGTGGCGATGAGGCGATCCACCCGCTGCCTGCCGATAACGAAGTCCTCCTCCGCCATGCTGCCGGACAGATCCACGGCCAGCATCAGATCCCGCCCCTGCATGGGCAGCGGCATGGCTTCCCCCTGCCACTGGGGGCGTGCAGCTGCAGTTACCAGCAGCAGCCATGCAAGCACCAGCGGCAGCCATGCAAGCCCCGATCCCCCGTTTGCACGGACGCCCTGCTCTTGCAGGGCTTCAAAATCCTGCAGAAAAGGCACCCGCAGCGCCGCCTGCTGCTGGCTTGCTGCTGGCAGAAAATGCCGGATCAGCCAGGGGAGCGGCAACAGGACAAATAGCCAGGGCCAGGCAAAATCAAACACGGGATGCCTCCCTGGTAACTTTCTCCAGCCAGGTTTCCACCAGAGACAGCAACGCTTCCGCATCTTCAATCTGGCCGGCCTGCTGATAAGCCGCTTCCACGAGATGCCGTCCCGGCCCTGTCGTGAAGTCTTTGCTTCCCAGGCGGGAATCCAGCCAGGCAAGCCAGGCCTTTGCCGTCAGCCCCGCTACTTCTTCCTCCGGCCCCAGGGTAATGGCCGTTCTGCGCAGCAGGCGGGACAATTCTGCCGCAAGCCAGGGGAAATCCCCTTGTGCAGCGAATTGCCGGCGAATCCTGTCCAGCTCTTGCCTGGTATTGAGATACAGCTCCAGATGCCTGCTGCGCCGGCGCAAGAGCCATCCCAACAAGATGCCGGCTGCAACGACGAGCAGCAGCAACACCCACCAGCCAGGCGCTGGCGGCCACCAGCCCACCGGTGGGGGCAGATGAATATCATGGAGCTGGGACAGGAGATCGTTCATGAGCCGTTCCCTTTGCCGAAGACATTGCGCAATACGAGCGCAGGGTCATCATCGGTGGCGCATTGCAGCCAGGTCATATGTTGTTGGCGACAGAGTTTTTGCAACCGTTCGATCCTCTGCTGGTATTGCTGATGATAGCTGACTCGCAACGCGGTCTTTCCCGTATCCAGCTCGAGAATTCTTTTTCCATCCCCCAGGCGATAGCATCCGCGCTGCGGCAAGCTGGCCTCCAGCCAGTCGTATACATGCAGCAACAGCACATCATTGTGCCGCGCAATATGCGCCAGCTGGCGTTCCGACGCTTCATCGAAGCCGCGGAAGTCGCTGATAAAGAGCACCAGACTGCCGGGGTGGGCGGTGCGCCGCATGCGACGAAATGCCTTTTCCATCGATTGCGGCGCACCACCCACTCCGGCAGACGGTTCAACATCCACCAGGGATTTAATGAAGCGCAGCACAGTCTGTTTGCCATGACTGGGTCGGAACTCGGCAAAACCGGCCTCTGCATGAATTTCTCCGCCAACACGATCACCTGCCTGGTGCGTTGTCCAGGCCAGAAGACCGGCCAGACGAGCCGCCTGTACCCATTTGAAGCGGCCTTTGGTGGCAAAAAACATGGGCTGGCGGGCATCCACGCTGATCAGCACCGGGCGTTCCCTCTCTTCGCGGAATACCTTGCTGTGGGTCTTGCCGGTGCGCGCCGTCACACGCCAGTCAATGTTGCGCACATCATCTCCGGGCTGATAAAGGCGGGATTCATCGAACTCCATCCCTCTACCGCGCATACGCGAAATGTACTGACCACCATGGCGGGCACGAGCGGCACGGGGCCGCAAACGCAGCTGGCGCGCACTATTGCTCAACGCAACAAGCTCAACCAGATTTACTGCTACGGCAGCGCTGCTGGGTTTGGGGGCTTTGAACATCTCAGGGAACGGGGACCAGGGCGATCAATTCCGAAATAAAGCGATCCGGGGTCACGCCTTCCGCCTCGGCTTCATAGTTGAGAATCAGACGATGGCGCAGCACGTCAAAGGCCATCGCCTGGACGTCTTCCGGCGAGACATAATCCCGTCCGGTCAGCCAGGCGTGGGCGCGGGCGCTGCGATCCAGCCCGATGGATGCACGCGGGCTGGCTCCATATTCAATCCAGCCCGCCAGTTGTTCGCTGTATGCGCCGGGACTGCGCGTCGCCAGCACCAGTTGCAGCAGATACTCCTCCACCGGCTCTGCCATATGAATATCCAGTACCTGGCGGCGCGCTTCGAACAGGTCTTCCTGGCGCAACAGTTCCGGTGCCTGTTGCTGTTGTTCACCCAGCTCTCCTTTCGCCTCGCCTCGCGCCAGATCCAGAATTATTTTTTCATACTTCAGCGCTGGATAGTCGATGAAGACGTGCAGAAGAAAGCGATCCAGCTGGGCTTCGGGAAGAGGATAAGTCCCTTCCTGTTCGATGGGGTTTTGGGTCGCCATGACCAGGAAAAGCGGTGGCAGGGGATACGATGCGTTGCCTACGGTGATCTGACGCTCCGCCATGGCTTCGAGCAGGGCCGACTGCACCTTGGCGGGCGCACGGTTGATCTCATCCGCCAACACCAGGTTGTTGAACAGGGGGCCTTGCTGAAAGACAAAACTGCCGTCCTGGGGACGGTAGATATCGGTTCCGGTAAGATCCGCCGGCAACAGATCCGGGGTGAACTGGATACGGTGAAAACTCCCCTCTATCCCGTCGCTTAGCACTTTGATGGCCTTGGTTTTGGCCAGGCCAGGGGCGCCTTCCACCAGCAGATGGCCGTCCGCCAGCAATACCACCAGCAGACGGTTCACCAGCTTTTCCTGGCCCAGGATATGCAGTTGCATGTATTCCTGCAGGGCCATGAAAGCCTGTTGCTCTTTGCTGGTCGTTGCTGTCATTTTTTTCTCCGGTTTGTTTTTTGACGATTTAGAAGGGTATTTCCCGGTTTAGTTCAGCTACATGGGGACATCCGGCGGAAAATGCAAACCACCAGAATGGCGAAAGAGGGAAAACAGAGGAAAGCCCCAGCTGCTTCAGGAACGCTCTTCGAGCATGGAAACCCGGTATTCTCCCGACTCCCGGGAACGCCAATAGATGTCGCCCACGCGGGGCACGAAGACACCTTTCTTCCTGTCCTGAAAGTAATACCGCAGGGTTTCGCGGATCACGGGGAAGGCCAGTGCATCCCAGGGTATTTCCTTTTCACTGAACAATGCCACCTCGAGACTTTCCGGGCCGGGAGAGAAATCCTGGTCGTCCAGGCTGCCCCGGAACAGCAGATAGACCTGACTGATATGCGGCAGATTGAAAGTGGTATAGAGCTGCGCAATGCTCACCCGGGCATTGGCTTCTTCCAGGGTCTCCCGCGCCGCGCCCTGCTGGGCGCTTTCCTGGTTTTCCATGAAGCCTGCGGGCAATGTCCAAAGCCCATGGCGCGGTTCTATGGCGCGCCGGCACAGCAGCAGCTTGTTGGTCCACTCGGGGATGCAGCCAGTCACCACTTTTGGATTCTGATAGTGGATTTCACCACAGGAGACACACACAAAGCGCTGGCGATTGTCTCCGGGGGGGACGCCCAGTTCCACACAAGCACCGCAACTGCTACAGAATTTCACTTCTCTCTCTCCTCTATTCTGGCTGCGTGAGGTAAACTAGCAGACTCTGTCCGTCGTATCCAGATCCGCATCAATGCCAGAATCAGTTACTGCCCCGCCCCGCACCATCGCCGCCGTTGACCTTGGCTCCAACAGTTTTCACCTGATCGTTGCACAGATCGAAAATGGCCAGCTACAGGTGATCGATCGGCTCAAGGAAATGGTACGCCTGGGCGCTGGTCTGGACAACAGAAAACGCCTCTCGGAAGAAGCACAAGAACGCGCTCTGGATTGCCTGTCCCGGTTTGGAGAACTTCTGCACGATCTGCCCCAGCACGCCGTTCGCGCCGTGGGTACCAACACCCTCAGACAGATACGCGATGGTGGTACATTTCTGCACAAGGCAGAAAAGCTGCTCAATCACCCCATTGAAATCATTGCCGGCCACGAAGAGGCCCGCCTGGTCTATCTTGGAGTGGCTCATGGCCTGGCCGGTGGCGAGGAAAAGCGCCTGGTAGTGGATATCGGAGGCGGCAGCACCGAACTCATTGTCGGCACCGGCATGGAAACCCTGAACCGGGAAAGCCTGTTCATGGGTTGCGTCAACTTCAGCCAGCGCTTTTTTCCGAACCAGAAAATCACTCGGCAGCTCATGGATGCGGCAGTCATTGCCGGACGCCTGGAAGTGCGTCCGGTGCAGACGATATACGAAAGCGGGAACTGGGAGCTGGCGGTAGGCAGTTCCGGCACCATCCGCTCCATCCGCGATGTGGTGCAATCCCAGGGCTGGGCTGACAAAGGCATCACCCGCAAATCCCTGAAAAAACTGCGCAAGGCAATTATCGATGCCGGAGATGCAGACAGCCTGGAGCTGGAAGGACTGAGCGAGAACCGCCGCCCGGTATTCGCCGGTGGCGTGGCTGTGCTCAGTGCAGTCTTTCAGGCGTTGAATATTGAACAAATGCTGGTTTCCAGCCTCGCACTGCGCGAAGGCCTGTTGTATGAACTCCTGGGCAGCATCCAGCATCATGATGTCCGCGAACGCACCGTCGATACCCTGGTGCAACGTTATGGCCTGGATAAGGGACAAGGACAGCGGGTGTCAGAAACCACCATGCTGCTCCTGGATCAGGTAGCGGAAACCTGGAGACTGGATAGCCCGGAACTGCGTTTGCTGTTGCGATGGGCCGCTGTTCTTCATGAAATCGGCGTTGCCATTTCCCACGGCGGCTACCACAAACACGGTGCCTATATTCTTGCCAATGCCGATCTGGCAGGGTTTTCCCGCCAATCCCAGGGCATGCTGGCGATGCTGGTGCGCGCCCACCGGCGAAAATTTCCCTCGTCACAATTCAATGGCCTGGGGAGCGAATTACACGAGTACAGCAAACGCCTCGCCATCCTTTTGCGCCTGGCCGTCTTGTTGCATCGCGGTCGCAGCCCCCGGCGCAACCCTAAACTGGGCATCATGGCGGAAAAAAGCAATATTATTCTGTCTTTTCCCGCTGGCTGGCTGGAGGCACACCCTCTCACCACAGCCGAGCTGGAGCGCGAAGCAAAGTATCTGGATTCTGCCGGTTATTTTCTGAGCTACTCATGAGATCATCACCTGCATGACAGAACCTGAAAGCAATTGCAGCGCTGGCATCCTGCTGGTCAATCTCGGCACTCCCGATTCTCCCTCGCCCAAAGACGTGAAACGCTATTTGAGCGAATTCCTCTGGGATCCGCGGGTAGTGGAAATGCCCCGCGTCCTGTGGTGGCTCATACTTCATGGCAGCATTCTCAACACCCGCCCGGCACACTCCGCCAAAGCCTACCAGAAAATCTGGACGGAACAGGGTTCTCCCCTGCTGGCCTATACCCTCAAGCAGGCAGCGGCCTTGCAGAAGAAGCTGGGCAGCAGCATTTCTGTGGTTCCCGCCATGCGCTACGGCAATCCCTCCATCCAGCGCGGGCTGGAGCAGTTGCGCAACCGAGGCTGCCAGCGCGTCCTGATCTTTCCCCTGTACCCCCAGTACTCCGCCACCACCACAGCCTCCACCTTCGATGCCGTGGTTACAGAGCTGAAAACCTGGCGGGTGATTCCCGAACTGCGCCTGCTCAACCAGTATTTCGATGATTCCAGCTACATCCAGGCGCTGGCCGCCAGTGTGCAATCATTCCAGCAACAACACGGCCGGCCGGAAAAACTGATTCTCTCCTACCACGGCCTGCCACAAGCCTATGTGGATGCCGGCGACCCCTACCCCCGTCAGTGTGAAGAAACCACCAGGGCGCTAACAAAGGAATTGGATCTTGGCATTGAGCAATGGCGTATGACATACCAGTCACGGCTGGGAAAAGAACCCTGGCTACAACCGGCCACCACCGACACCCTGCAGGAACTGGCAGGTGCGGGCTGCAAACATGTGCAGGTAATCTGCCCCGGCTTCTCTTCTGATTGCCTGGAAACCCTGGAAGAAATCGCCATGGAAAACCGGGAAGTGTTTATGCAGGCAGGGGGCGAACGCTATGAATACATTCCCTGCCTGAACGATACTGAAGCGCACATACAAATGCTGGCCAAACTGGCGCAATGCCACCTGGGAGGGTGGATAGAATGAGCGACACACCGAAACCTGTCGATATCACGATGCACACCCGCTCCCATACCCTGGAAATCAGCTTTGATGACGGCGGGACATTCAGCTATCCCGCAGAGCTGTTGCGCGTTTACTCACCCTCTGCCGAGGTGCGCGGCCACTGGGGTCAGGGCGCAAAGCTGCAGCTGGACAAACAGGATGTGAACATCACCGACATCAAGCTTGTAGGGCAGTACGCCATCAAGATCTTCTTTGATGACGGGCACAATTCCGGCCTTTTTGACTGGGCCTATCTGCATGACCTGGGGCGCAAGCAGGCTTTGTACTGGACCGATTATCTGGATCGCCTGCAACAAGCCGGACATACCCGCAAACCGCCA
Source organism: Sedimenticola sp. (assembly GCA_027083925.1). Lineage (GTDB taxonomy): Bacteria > Pseudomonadota > Gammaproteobacteria > Chromatiales > Chromatiaceae > Thiolapillus. The sequence goes on from JALWMK010000139.1 coordinate 28,035, forward strand.
TCCCGGGAAACGAATTCCACAAGTCATTGAAAACTTCAGACACCAGCTGGCGCTGGTGTGGCAACAACCGAATCAGCGTATCGCCTGAGCACATGAATATTTCATCCCTGCCTGCTTCAGCTCCTGTTGCAGCGCCTGGAAAGCCTTTCTTGTCATCCCCCCATTTCCCCGGAATCCCAGCTCGACGAAAGACGCCTCTCCCATGCGCGGCAGACTGAACAGCTTCAGCTGCGGCCAGTCCCGGGCCATTTTCTCCAGGATTGGCATCAGGTCGTTTTCTGATGCGCCAAATACACGCAGGGACAATTCCTGCTCCGGCTCGGCATCCGGCTGATAATGGTGCTGCAGCACCCATTGCCCCATGGGATGAGCCATATCGGGAAAGCCGGGCATGAAATAGTGTTCGTGAATGGAGAAGCCGGGCACATGGTTTACCGGGTTGGGGATGAGCCGACTGCCCTGGGGCAGATCCGCCATGCGAATGCGATGGGGGCAGGCACTGCCGGGAAACTGTTTTTCGATAAGTGCTGCAGCTTCCGGATGGCGCACCAGCGGCGCCCCCGCTGCTGTTGCCGCGCACTGGCGGGTATAGTCATCCGGCGTGGCGCCGATTCCGCCACAGGAAAACACCCGTTCCCCGGCTCCCATGCTTTGCTTCAACTGCCGAACCAGCAATTCGGGATCATCCGGCAGGATCTGCACCCAACCCAGGGAAAAGCCGTGGTTATGCAGTATCTTGCGAAACCAGTCCACATGAGTATCCCGGCGACGCCCGCTGAGGATTTCATCGCCAACCACCACTAGCCCGAATTTCACGGTTTTTTCCGGTTCAGCCTGTCAATTGCACCGCGAAGCGATTCAGACAGGTAATACCAATACATTTCAACGGTATTGATGCCAACCATCTTTTTCACCAGCTCATGCCCACCAGCCTCCAGAAAAAGCAAGGTGGGCGTTACATATACGTCGTATCCATAGGCAAAATCCGCTGCTTCACGCTCCATCCCCTGAAAATCGACAATGGTTTCCCCCTCATCGATAAACAGCTCGCGAATCAGTATGTCATCTTTGAAATCACCCCCAAGGATCATGGGGCGAATTACATCTTCCTTGATAAGATGGCAGTAGGGGCAGTCTTCCTGGGATACCAGGAGCATGATCACACGCTGCTCACGGCTGGCCAGACGGGCTGCTGTCGAAAAGTCGTAAATACGCTCGATAGTGGCTTTCGGCAATGCTTTGCTCCTCTCAATATGTCAGCGATGCAACTTTTTGTTACCATGCTTGTCCATCCAGCAAGAATAGTTCTTGAAACAGAATATCATTGAAAAATGAAACTCCTTACTGATTTTCTCCCGGTTATTATATTCTTTGTTGCCTACAAGATCTGGGGCATGTATGTTGCCACAGGGGTGTTCATTGCGGCATCACTGATCCAGATGGCCTGGACCTATCGCCTGCACGGAAAGATCGAAACCATGCAATGGGCAACCCTGGGGCTGGGGCTGTTTTTTGGCGGCCTCACCCTGGCACTGCAGGATCCGCTTTTCATGCAGTGGAAACCTACGATAGTCAACTGGCTGTTTGCAGCTGTTTTCCTCGGTTCCGGACTGTTTATGCAACGCAGCTTGCTGCAACGCATGATGGATCATGCCATTCACCTGCCGCAAAACATCTGGGTCAGGCTTAACCTGGCGTGGGTGCTGTTTTTTATTGGTGCAGGACTGGCCAATCTGTATGTAGCCTACAATTTCCCGGAAAGCACCTGGGTCAATTTCAAATTGTTTGGCATGTTGGGGATGACGCTGGTTTTCATCCTGCTGCAAGGTCTTTATCTGGCCCGGCACATGCAGCCACTGGAAGAGAAACAAAGCTAAATGTTATATTGCATCATCGGCACCGACGGGAATGACAGCCTGAAAGATCGCATGGCTGCACGCCCCGCACATGTTGAACGCCTACGTCAGCTGCAATCTGAAGGCCGGTTGCTGCTTGCCGGACCCAATCCTGCAGTCGATGCCGAAGACCCGGGTGAGGCAGGCTTTACCGGCAGCCTTGTTGTCGCCGAGTTTGCCAGTCTGGCAGAAGCTGAAAACTGGGCAGCAACCGACCCTTATGTATCATCAGGCGTGTACAAACACGTCTCCATCAAACCTTTCAGGAAAGTATTCCCAGAATGAAAATAATCACACAAAACAAAACCAAGCCTCTGATCCTTTCACTGTTTCTGGCGGGTGCACTGCAAACCAGTGTATACGCCGGGGACAACCAGGAAAAACCGCAACCTGCAGCGCCCCAGCCAACCGGACCACAAACACTGGTAACCATCAACGGGCAGGACATAACCGATCTTGAGACCCTTGCATTCAACGCTCTGCAAGGCGGGCAAAACAGGCTGGACAGCCAACAGGCGCAAGTGCAACTGTTGAACCAACTGGTCAATACAACACTTTTGGCGCAACAGGCGCAAAAAACAGGTGTAGACAAACTGCCCCAGGTTGTTGCTGCCCTTAAAATGGCGGCCATACAAGTACTTGCGGAAGCGCAGGTCAACGCATTCTTTGAAAAATCTCCGGTCACCGATGAAGAAATCAAGGCTGCCTATGACCAGAAATATACTGCCGACAGCCTGCAGGAGTACAAGGTTCGCCATATTCTGGTCAAGGAAGAAAAAGAGGCGAAAGATATTATTGATGCCCTTGCAAAGGGAGAAGATTTCATAAAGCTGGCGAAGGAGCATTCACTGGACGGCAGCAAAGAAACCGGGGGCGAGCTGGGGTGGGTAGGCCCCAGCCAGGTAGTAAAGCCCTTTGGGGATGCCATGGCCGAACTTGAGAAAGGCAAGCACAGCACCTCTCCTGTACAAACCCAGTTCGGCTGGCATGTTATCGATGTACTGGATATCCGCACCCAGGAACCGCCTCCCTTTGAGCAGGTAAAAGATCAGCTCAAACTGCAAATCCGGCAGCAAAAACTGGCACAAATGGTTACCGAGCTACGCAAATCTGCGGAAATCAAAGTAGAAGGCACGCAACAGGATTCTGCTGCAGCCGAAAAACCAGCAGATCCCGCAACCCGGCAATAGAGTGCAGCGGCGCCCACAGGGCGCCGCCTACCCAACAGCAAGGCATCGTGTTAAATATCTTGACCCGGCGGGAATAAAACCCACAGGCATCCTGAACGAACCCCCGGATTGTCCCCACCGCCCTTAACCCGGTGCAATTTCCAGGTTAACACCTACTGCTCGTTTTCCGTCTTTTTCTCTTTTTCAAGACCACCAATTTCACTGACGGGCACCACCCCGATCTTTGCCTTTTCATCACTGTAATACGGCCGTGATTCTGTAGCACTTGCGGCTTCTGCCAGCTCTCGCTCTCTGGCTGCAATCAGAGTCAGGCACATCCTGATATCCTCAATGGTGCTTCCGGATAGCGGGTGCCTCATGGTTCTGAACTCTGGCGTTGTATCCTTGATGATGCTGGCAAGAACCTTGCGCATTACCACCAATATCTCTTGTTCTTTATTACTGCCATCAGCCATGGGAACCACCTCAAATTATATTTGCTGTCACCTGAATCCGTGGCTTCAGGTGTCAATCAAACAGCGTATCCACACCATAGCCCTGCTGTTCGAGAATCACGCGCAAGCGCTTGAGGGCGTCAATCTGTATCTGCCGCACCCGCTCCCGGGTAACACCCAGCTCCCGGGCAACCTGTTCGAGGGTCGAATTGTCGTATCCCTGAAGTCCGAACCGGCGCCTTACCACTTCCCTTTGGTTGCTGTTCAGTTTATCCAGCCATTTCTCCAGGTGAGCATGAATATCTTCAGCCTGCAGGTATTCTGTCGGCTCCTCAATGGAATGATCTGTTATGGCATCGACCAGGGGCTTGCCCCCTTCCTTACCATAGGGTATATCCATCGAAGTTATGCGTTCGTTGAACCCCAGCATGCGTTCTACATCCTGCAAGGGCTTGTCCAGCAGCTGGGCGATATCTTCGGCACTTGGGTCGTGATCAAGCTTCTGGGACAACTGACGGGCTGCCCGGAGGAAGGTGTTGATTTCCTTTACCACATGAATCGGCAACCGGATGGTGCGTGCCTGGTTCATGATCGCCCGCTCAATGGTCTGCCTGATCCACCAGGTCGCGTAGGTGGAAAAACGAAAACCGCGCTCAGGGTCAAACTTTTCCACAGCCCGGATCAAGCCAAGGTTTCCTTCCTCTATGAGATCCAGCAGTGGCAAACCCCTGTTCATATAGCGCCTCGCAATCTTGACCACCAGGCGCAGATTGCTTTCTATCATGCGTTTGCGCGCCGCATCATCGCCTTTGCCGATGGCCCGCGCCAGTTCAATTTCTTCTCTGGCCGTAAGCAGCTTGGCCGCGCCAATCTCCCGCAAATAAAGACGGGTTGCATCCATGGCCTCATCACCCGCCGTGCTTGGTTGTGCCTGTTCCCTGGCATTCACTTTGTCGTCCTCCTTATTTTCTGTCATCTATTCCACCCGCAAGCGTTACCGGCCATTTCCGCCAGTTGTGCAAAGCACCTGGCACACTATCCGCGAGGCAGATAGGCCAGCGGATCTACAGGTTTTCCATAACGCCGAACCTCAAAATATAGCAGAGCGCTCCCCTGGTTGGTAATGCCCATATTTGAAATATGCTGGCCTTTTTTCACCACATCCCCCTCTTTTACCAAAAGATTGCTGTTGTGTCCGTACGCACTCAGGTATTTGTTGTTGTGTTTTATGATAACAAGCTGTCCGTAGCCAATAAGCCCACTTCCCACATACACAACTTCGCCAGCCTCGGCCGCCCACACCTTCTGGCCTGGTTTTCCGCCGATTTTTATACCGCTGCGAGAGGCATCTGCTGAAGAATAACGAGACAAGATCCTGCCTCTCGTCGGCCATTGCCAGCGCAGCTTTCCAGCACCGGCCGGAGGAGGTTTTTGCGCCTTGGCTGGCTTTGCTGCCGGCTTTACTGCCGGTTTCGGAGGTTTTTTGGGCGCAGCCCTGGCTATGGGTTTCCTTTTATTCCCTGGTGGTGGCGCTGTTTTTTTCGGTGCGTTGTCTGGAGCAACATTAGGCCTTGCGATTCTTTTTAACGGAGAAAGCCTGATCAGCTGCCCCGGATAAATGGTATAGGGCCTTCGCAGACCGTTCCAGCGGGCTACTGTCTGGTAGTCCAGACCAGCACGCCATGCAATAGAATACAGGCTATCTCCTTTACGCACACGGTAGATTCCACCTGGTTTCTTTACTGGAAGCCGGGCCTTGGGCTGCTGTTTGTACCCGGTTGCAGCCCCCTGACTTGCACAGCCGCCGATCATCGCTGTCAGCAACAGCAGCATGCATCCGGCGAGGGTGGTGCGAATCAAAGTATCTGCATATCGAATGCTAATCAGCCTTCTCTCCTGTATGAACATTTTTCTTATCCACATTTACCAGAGTTTGACCATGACAACGGCAAGAACAATGGTCACCAGCAAGCTCCAACCTATCACATCCATGTATCTGTGCAGCTTCTCCTCCATCGGCTTTCCTCCCCATGCCATCAAGCCGGCAACCAAAAAAAACCGCCCTCCCCGGCCAGCTATGGAAGCCAGCACAAAGGGCAGGAAACTCATGGAAATAACCCCGGCAGTGATGGTAAATATCTTGTAGGGGACAGGGGAAAACCCGGCAATGAGAATCGCCCAGAATCCCCAGGCATCAAACCAGGTGCGGGCACGCAAATATTTCTCGTAATGCCCAAGATCATGCAGCAGGGGTTCAATATACTCAAAAGCCCATACCCCGACAAGATATCCGGCAACCCCGCCAGCCACTGATGCAAGAGTGGTAATAAGCGCAAAACTCCAGGCTTTGGCCGGTTGCGCCAGGCTCATGGGAGCCAGCATTACATCTGGCGGCACAGGGAAAAAGGATGATTCCGCAAAGCTCAGCCCCCCAAGATACCAGGGCGCTTTCGGATGGCGCGCCCATCGCATGGCACGAGCGTACAAACCGGAAAACAGTTTCAAGTTTCCACTCCTCCAAGCAATGGCACAAAATTTACAGGTTCCAGCATTTTGGTATCGTACCCTTTTGCCGTGCGGGTAACCTCGACCAACGCTTGGGCGCGCGCCCCGCCAATGGGGAGGATCATCCTCGCTCCGGGGCGCAGCTGTTCTACCAGGGAACGGGGAATCCCCTCCGGTGCGGCAGTGACAATAATTCCGTCATAGGGCGAAAATTCCGGCAGTCCCATGCCACCATCTGAGTGCCTGGGGTGGATATTACGTAATTTTAGCAGGCGAAAGCGTTGCTTTGCCTGCTCCAGCAGCGGGGCAATGCGCTCGACGGTATAGACCCGGCGTACCAAAGGCGCTAGCACTGCAGTCTGGTAACCAGAACCGGTGCCGACTTCCAGCACGGTATCGAGAGTTTCATCTCCCAGTAGCGCTTCTGTCATACGCGCTACGATATAGGGCTGAGAGATGGTCTGGGAGCGGCCGATGGGCAAAGCCGTGTTTTCATAGGCACGGCTGGCCAGCGCCTCATCCACAAAAATATGCCGGGGCACCTGGCGCATGACCTGCAGCACCCGTTCATCCCGAATGCCTTCATCCCGCAATTGCCGCACCAGACGATCCCTCGTGCGCTCGGAAGTCATTCCCTGCCCTGCTTTCAGATCAGCTTTCACCGGTCAGCTCTCCAGCCAGTCTTGCAGCGAGTCGATGGCGGAATGCCGGGTCAGATCCACTTGCAACGGCGTAACGGATACGCAGGAATTTCTCAAGGCATGAAAGTCCGTACCCGGCCCGGCATCCTGCTCCGGGCCTGCAGGCCCTACCCAATAGACCGGGCGGCCCCTGGGATCCAGCTCCCTAACCACTGGCTCTGCCTTGTGCCGGTGTCCCAAACGGGTGATTTGCATGCCCTGGATGTCTGCAAGAGGCACGTCAGGTACATTTACATTGAGTATGGACTCCGCAGCCAGAGGCTTGCGCTGCAAGCGTTTGATCAGTTGTACGGCAATCTGCGCAGCAGTATCAAAATGTTCAGGGGCATGAGAAGCGATGGAAACCGCCATTGCCGGAAAGCCGAGAAAACGCCCTTCCGTGGCGGCTGCCACAGTGCCGGAATAGATAACATCATCACCCATATTGGCGCCAGCGTTAATGCCGGCAACCACCATATCCGGTTCAACTTCGAGCAGGCCGGTAATGGCCAGATGCACGCAGTCCGTCGGCGTGCCTTCCACGCGAATATAGCCGTTTTCCATAGCGTGCGCACGGATCGGCGCATCCAGGGTCAAAGAGTTGCTGGCGCCGCTGCGATCACGATCCGGCGCAACTACCACCACGTCCGCCACGGCCTCCAAAGAGACTGCCAACGCCTGCAAACCAGGGGCCTGGTAGCCATCATCGTTACTCAACAAGATACGCATCGCGCAATTCTAACCGAAAGCGGGTCTGGCCACATCCCGATTGGCTGTTTCTGAGGGTATAATTCCCACATGAGTTCCAAAGACGACAATCCGGAGAATGAATCCAGCGTGTTCCGCGATGCCATGCGGGGAGTAAGACCCTTGCAACATGACAAAAAAATGCCCTGGCACGAACGCAAGCGCCCGCTACCCCTGGAGTTTCCCGAACCGGAACAACCTGGCGACGAGTTTGCAGATACATCAGTGGACGCGCCGGTTTTTCTGGAATTTCGCCGGCCCGGCATTCAGCACCGGCTTTATGCCGACCTGCAACGAGGGGTACTGAGCCCGGAAGCCACCCTGGACTTGCATGGCATGCGCACCAGCGATGCCCGTCAGGCACTGAGCAGGTTTCTCAACCAGAGCATCAAAGCCCGGCACCGTTGTGTGCGCATTATTCACGGCAAGGGGCAAGGGTCAAACCAGCAACCGGTGCTCAAACAAAGGATCAACCAGTGGCTGCCACAACGCAAGGAAGTGCTGGCTTATTGTTCTGCCCCAGGCTGGGATGGCGGCAGCGGCGCGGCTTATGTCTTGCTTTCACGAAAATGGGGCGGATAGGGCGCTGAAGCGATAATCCATTTACAGGAACAAAACACCGGGGTAGAATGCGCCCCTGGAAAAATACTTACTTACATGCTGAACCCTCATTTCAGCACTGGACAAGGATGCCGGTACACGCCCAATCTCTGCAGAGATCTTCCACAACGCCTGCCGCTTCGGACTCCCGTCAATCCGGGCAGTCCACTCTCGTCCCCATGAGTCCCCAAGCGCACCGGCAGGAACCGCCATTGCCTGCAATGGCATGCATGGGGCTGGGTATCTGGAACATCTATTTTCTCACCAAGTTCTTCCTCTATTGGAAGCAGTACATCGATTTCCATGTCCTGGAAAACCTGGCATTTGCCGCTTTCCTGCTGATGCCGGTCAGATCCGCCACTGGCCGCATACTGCGCCAGCTGCTGGCTCTGCCTGTTGGCATTGCACTGCTCTACTATGACTCCTGGCTGCCGCCAGTGGAAAGGCTGTTCAGCCAGGCAACCAATCTGCAGGGCTTCAGCCTGACCTATCTTGCCGAACTGGCGGGGCGCTTCATCGACGTCCGTATCCTGGCGATACTGGTGCTGATCTGGGCTGGTACGCAGATCCTCTCCCACTATCTGCGCATCGGCACCCTGGTCATTGCCACCCTCATTGCCATGCTGATCTGGGATACGCTGGAGCGACAAGGCGTCCCCATGCCCGCCGCCACCACCTTCGCCACGAATACTCAGGGCGAGGCGCAGACACCTCGAACCGCCAACGACAACACCCGGGAGCCACTGGATGCGGTACTGGAAGATTTCTATCACCGGGAAGCAGAAAAACAGGTGAACTTCCCCGCACCAGTTGCAGGCTCGGTGCCTTTTGACCTGTTGTTCCTGCACGTCTGTTCACTCTCCTGGGATGATCTGGAGCTTGCCGGGCTGACCAGCCACCCGTTGTTCGACCGATTTGACCTTCTCTTCACCAACTTCAACAGCGCCTCTTCCTACAGTGGCCCCGCTACAGTGCGGTTGCTGCGCGCCACCTGTGGACAGCCCAGTCACCACGACCTCTACCAGCCGGCGCCGGCGCACTGTTATCTGTTCGAGAACCTCAGCCGGGCAGGTTTCACACCCCAGCTTGCCATGAATCATGACGGCCATTTCGACGGTTTTCTCGAAGTCGTACGGGAACGGGGCAAACTGAAGGCCTCACTCCTGCCACTCGATGACATAGCCATAGCGCAACGCTCCTTTGACGACTCACCAATTCACAGCGATCTCGCCGTGCTTGGTCACTGGCTAGAACAGCGGCAACAGGACGAGAAACCCCGTGTTGCCACTTATTACAACAGTATCAGCCTGCATGACGGCAACCGCCTGGTAGCGGGTCCCGGCAGCGAACTGAACAGTCTGGAAAGCTACCCCCTGCGACTGCAACAACTGCTGGACGATCTCGAACAGTTCCTGCGCCAGGTCGAAGCATCGGGACGCCGCATGGTGCTGGTGCTGGTGCCAGAACATGGTGCTGCCATCCGCGGTGACAGGATGCAGATCGCCGGCCTGCGCGAAATTCCCAGTCCGGCCATTACCCACGTCCCCGCTGCCATCAAAATAATCGGCCCCGGGCTGGAACGCCAAGGGGATCAGCTGCAAATAGATGATCCGGTCAGTTATCTGGCCATCAGCCACATTATCGAGCGGCTGTTGCAGGAAGATACTTTCAGCGGCAAAGATTACGCCCCTGCCAGACTGGTAGCCGATCTGCCACACACAGATTTTGTGGCAGAGAATGAAGGAACCGTTGTGATACAGCATAACGGCCGCTACCACCTGCGCCTGGAAGGCGAAGCATGGACGGACTATCCTGTTGCCGAAGCAAAGCGAGTGATACCATGAACGGTGAAAACCACTGTATCCCCGGGAATGGCAATCAGGTTTCTGAGGATGTCTGCAATCTGCTGCAGCACGCGCCGAACCTGCGTAACTACCATGAAATCCACCACCACGATCAGATCCAGGAAATACTGCATCGCTGGCCGCTGCTGGGTCTGACAGCTGAAAAGGCTGTTGTGTCGCCAGCAGCCACTTCATCCCCTGGAGAGGGCGCAAATGTGGTGCTGGTAACCGGCGCGGCCGGCGGCGTGGGCACCACCACGGTGGTGGCCAACCTGGCCAGCGCCCTGCGCCAGCAGGGCGAGCAGGTTCTGGCAGTGGATCTTTCTCCAGGACAGGATCTGCACCTCCATCCGGGCGAACACGGGGGAGAAACGGAAACCGGCGACAGGAAACGGATGGTTGAGGCGCTGTCAGCACAGGATGGCCATGTATCGTTACAGGACGAAGACCGGCACCCGAACTGGCTGGCCGCCCGTCTGCCCGCACAGCTCCCG
>JALWMK010000140.1 GCA_027083925.1 Sedimenticola sp.
TAAATGAAATTAGTGAGTTGACCGATCAGCTCCGCAATGACTACCCGACAGAGACGGATGCCTTTTTGGGATTTCTGAATAAAGCGGAATCAGGAAAAGCTTTGGGAATAAGGGAAAAGGAGCTTATTACTAAGATGAACAGTAACAAAGCCACATTCAGAGTCAGCCAGGCGTTCCGGGGCAAGGCGTGCTCCGCAGGGAATGGCCCAGCCCTTGCCAAGGCGCACAACGCAGTACCGGGACGCCTGGCTGACTCCCTGCGGGCGGCCTCTGGATAGCCATCCGCTGTGTTGCGGCGACTTGACAGGGGAATGCCCTGCCGGCGTCGCCGCGCCTTGCGGACTGACCATCCAGAGGCCGCTGAGTGAGGCTTTGTTACTGTTCATCTTAGTAACGTTGCATTGGCGGTAGCGGCTCAATGTGTGTGGTGTATTTCCTTCCATGTGGAACAGGTTGTAAAGGCAGGTGGAACTCGTGATGAAATAGTGGAAGCTGGCTTCATGGCTGTCGTCATGCACGGCGGTCCCGCTTATATGTATATGACGCCGCTGCTGGATGCCGTCAATGAGTTTTTGCCAAAAGAGGGTTGATTCCGGCTGGTGTGGGTCATGCCATGTTGTTGTCCCGCGATCTGAACAACAGTCATGACCCTGCCTACTATGACAGCGTAGATCTGCCTGGGCGGTTTGCTATGTTTCAAATGCCTTTGGGCTGGCGGTTCGGTTGTAATGTATTGCAAGATGCTCAAAAGTAGGTATTCATCAACTTTGCTGGGGTACTTGCTTATCCTGAAGAGCCATATCTGTGTTAAAATGCGCTGGTGGAAGCAGGGTGTTTTGTCGGAATTTTATTCGCGCACGGCTTGCAGGGAGATGGCGAATATTTGGGGCAGGGTTTTTGCGTTGGCACGACAGCACCGGTGTTACCACAGCAAACAACCTGTACAGCAGTGTTTGAAAAGCGTATGAATTGCAGCGGTATCTGTCTGTGCCTGAAAACAAAAATGATAGGAGCTTTTGAAGATTGGACGTCATGCGAGAACAAAACAGTTTTTCTAAAGCAAGGGAAGCAGATGTTGGAGAAGCGTCTCAGGATTGTATTATCGTTTATGATCCTGATAGAGAGCATGGCGATAGCCTAGAGGCTGTGCTCAGATTTCTGGGATACAACCTGCTTGCAGTATTCAGCCTTGAGCAACTTGCGAAGCAACTGGTGCAGAATCCTGGCCTGTTGACTGTGATCATTACAGGCGATCAGCCAGAAGTAGAACAACAGCGCGTTATCCAGGTGTTATCCAGCGAAGCACCGGATATTTTGCCAGTTGTATTGTATGCTCTCCCCTCTGAAGGCGATCAGCCTTTGCTGCTCAAATATCCGCCCAACTGGGTGGTGGTCAAGTTGCCTCTCACGCACGCAGCGTTTTCCACTGCGCTGCAACGTGTTGCTGCTCATTCTCAACAAAACAAGCAACAAGATAAGGGGCAGCGGCGTCCCACACACTTGTTCCGGAGCCTGATCGGGCGCAGCCCGGCAATCCAGCGTATCCGCCATGAAATCGAGCAAGTGGGTCCCACAGATGCCAATGTGCTCATACTGGGTGAATCAGGAACGGGAAAAGAGGTGGTAGCGCGCAACCTTCACTACCATTCGAAACGCCACAATAAGGCTTTTGTGCCGATAAACTGCGGTGCCATTCCCCGCGATCTGCTGGAATCAGAACTGTTTGGGCATGAGAAGGGGGCTTTCACTGGTGCGCTTACCGTGAGAGAAGGGCGCTTTTCCATGGCCGCTGGTGGCACCCTGTTCCTTGACGAAATTGGTGAAATGCCCATGGATATGCAGGTAAAGCTGCTGCGAGTCCTGGAAGAGAGGGTTTTCGAGAGAGTAGGCGGGAACAAGCGCATCAAGGCGGATGTGCGAATTGTTGCAGCCACCAATTGCGATCTGGAACAGATGGTTACAGAGGGGAGCTTTCGAGAGGATCTTTTCTATCGGCTGGAGGTTTTTCCTATCAGCCTGCCTTCGCTGCGGGATCGTGCTGAAGACTTGCCGTTATTGATTTCCCAACTGAATGAGCGTCTGGAGTACGAAAAACAGTGTTCTGTCGGGTTTTCGCCAAATGCAATTCTGGCTTTGTCACATTACCATTGGCCGGGAAACGTGCGTGAGCTGGCCAATCTTATCGAACGGCTTGCCATCCAGTATCCGAATGGGCTGGTGCAGGCGCAGGACTTGCCCGGAAAATACCGGCCCAATGTGGCGGGGTCCGCCAAAGATGATCTTCAGCTTGAGTTTTTCACTGAGCAGAACAACCAGGCTCAAACTGCCGCCTCGAATTCAAGTATCCAGATGCCGAGAATCTCACCAGATGGCCTGGATATGAAATCCTATGTGTCTGAAATAGAGATGAACCTTATATCCCAGGCGCTGGAAGAAACGGGAGGCGTGGTAGCGCACGCAGCAAAACTGTTGGGGCTTCGCCGCACTACGCTGACGGAAAAGATGCGGAAATACGGCTTGCAGCGCCCACAATCTGCTGCGGTACAAGACTGACCGGTCATTTGTGTGATATGTGTGCTGAAAGCATAGCCCCGCTGTGCCTATTTGCATCTCATCTTTGATCGTTTGCGCCGATCATCAGCCTCTTTTCTGAGGACATGGCAGGCGATCAGATCAGCATCTTCTTCTCGTATATTTTTGAATTTCACGCC